>PXQN01000065.1:2230-4968 GCA_003021305.1 Halobacteriales archaeon QH_10_67_22
AGGGGGATGATGGACCGGGTGTCGGTGACGGTCCCGCCGGGCGGGCTGCGGACTGTCTCGCGGACCATCGAGTTACGTGACCCGTCGCTGTGGTGGCCCCGGGGAGTCGGCGACCAGCACCGCTACACTGTGCGTGCCAAGTTCGACGACGACGTGACGAGCGCGACGACGGGGCTGGTGACGGTCACGGAGACGGCCGACGGCCTCGCGGTCAACGGCGAACAGTTCCCGGTCCGTGGCGTCACCGTCCAGGACGGGACTATCGCGGACGTCGAGCGGGCCGTCGAGGTGAACGCGAATCTCGTGCGCGCACACGCCCATCTGTTGTCGCCTACGGTGTACGAGGCCTGTGACGCGGCGGGACTGCTCGTCTGGCAGGACCTCCCGCTGACCGGGCCCGGCGGGTTCGACGTCGAGCGCGGGCGTGCCATCGCACAGCGGGTCGCGGAGACGTACGCCCGGCACCCGAGTCTGAGCGCCTTCGCCGTCCACGACGAGCCGACGGCGCTGTTCGGCGACCGGGTGGGGTCGGGGTTTCTCGACCGGCTGCGGTTTCGCTGGCGCGTGTGGCGAAGCAACTATGACCCGACAGCCGCCGGAACAGTCGCCGGCGCGTTCCCCGACGACCGCCCGGTGTACCCGGTCGTCGGCGAACCGGGGACCGACCCCGACGCCGCGGCGCTGTACCCCGGCTGGGACTACGGCAGCGCCGACGACCTGGCGTGGGTGCGCGACAGGTTCAACCTGGGCGACATCGTCGGCGAGTTCGGCGCGGGCGCGCTCGCCGACGACGACGACCCCGACGACCTCTCCGGGTTCGACCGCGTGAAACACGACGCGCTCGTCGATGGTGACCACGAAGCGTCCCAGTCCTACCAGGCGGAGGTCGTCCGCTCGGTCGCCGAACAGTTCCGCATCGACGGAACGGGCGTCACCGTCGCGAACGCGCTCCGTGACACGGGCGACGCCGGGATGGGCGTGTACGACCGCGACGGCGACCCGAAGACCGCCGCCGACGCACTCGCGACGGCGTTCGAACCGATCGTCGCGCTCGCCTCGGACCCGACCCCCGGCGAGACGGACCTCGTCGTCGTCAACGACACGCCCAGAAACATCACCGCCGAACTCGTCTGGGCGGCCGGCGACGCCGGGAACCGACTGGACGTCACTGTCGGCAAAGCCGGCCGGGCGGTCGTCGACACCGTCGAACTCCCGGAGAACGCGGAGTCAGTCACGCTCGAACTGACTGTCGCCGACGCGACGGTACAGTCCGAGTACCGTTTATAACCTCGTCCTACCCCGTGTGAACCGGTGTCGTGACGCCGTAGCGGGCGTGTGGGTCCGGAACACGCGGGCACGTGACCGGAATGTTTAAAAGTCAGGCGGGCCCACGTAGAGGTACCAGAACGTCTCCGGCGTTGTGGCAGTATCGCCCAGCATGACAGGGAAGTCTTATTGTCGGCGTCAGCACGCCAGGAGCGACACGACCGTCAGCCGCCGGAGCGGGTATGGCATCGAGGTTCAATCATGGCAGAATCGATAGAAGAATCCAAGAACGTATCGGTCACAGACGAAGATCTCGAAGAGAAGTCCAAAGGCGAGCTCATCAAGCTCGCGGGACAGCTTCGAGACAGGCGAAACGAACTCAACCAGCTCGCGTCCGAGCGAGCCTCAAACCGCGACGACCTCAACGCGAAGACGCGCGAGAAGGTCGACGAGGCCCAGGAACACCGCGAGCAGCGCGACGAACTGAACCAGCAGGTCCAGGAACACAAGGAAAAGCGCAACGAGCTCAACGCCGAGGCAAACGAACTGTTCGACAAGGTCGAGCAGATGCGCGACGACCTCGAACTCGACGAGGGCCCCGACGTCGAGCAGCTCGAATCCGAGATCGAGGACCTGGAGTTCAAACAGCAGACCGAGGTGCTCTCGGCCGAGGAGGAGCGCGAACTTATCGAGAAGATCGAGGACAAGCGCGAGACCCTCCAGAGCAAAAAGGAGAAAATGGAGCAGGGAGGTGACCTCGAAAAACGCAAGGAGGAAGCCGAGGAGATCCGCTCGGAAGCGTCCAAACACCACCAGAAAGTGACCGAACTCGCGGACGAGGCCCAGAAACACCACAACCAGATGATCGAGGCCTACCGCGAGGCCGACGAGATCCGCGACGAAGCCGACGAGATGCACGAGAAGTTCGTCGACGCCCAGGAGGCCGCCGACCAGCACCACGAGGACTTCGTGCGCGTCCAGAAGCGCCTGCGCGAACTGGACAAGAAAGAAGAGGAAGAAGAGCGCGAGAAGCGCCAGGAAAAAGAGGAGGCCGCCCGCGAGGAGGCCGAGGAGATCTACCAGAAGTTCAAGGAAGGCGAAACCCTCGACACCGAGGACCTGATGAAGCTCCAGAACACGGGGCTGCTGTAGTCGGAACCCGCTCTGCGGTTTCTCGCCGGTTTCCCCCGCCCGGAGAGCGAGTGGACCGCTGACGCCGACGGGGATCGAGTCGGGTGGCGCAACTCAGATGAAAAGCAAGAGCAGGACGACACCGACGAGCAGTACGACCAGGATCGCGAGCATCATCTTGCTGTCGTCCTCGCCGGGTTCGGCAGCCGTCACCGCGTCGTCGGATCCGGTCGTGGCCTCGTCTTCGGGGTCGCTCGTGTCCACGTCCCCGATATCCGCCGTGGTTTCCTCGTCGGCTTCCTCGGTCGCGTCGTCGGGTTCCGCCTCCGACTCGTCGGGTT
>PXQN01000065.1:4974-9760 GCA_003021305.1 Halobacteriales archaeon QH_10_67_22
AATCTTCCGGGGTCTTCGTCTCCCATATCTCCTCGGTTTCGGTCTCCGATTCCTCGTCGGCTTCCTCGGTCGCGTCCTCGGATCCGTCCGTCGAATCCTCCGGGGTTTTCGTCTCCCATATCTCCTCGGTTTCGGTTTCCGACTCGTCGGGTTCGTCCGTACTGTCGCCGGCGTCCGTCGATGTGACACTGCCGGACTGGTCCGCGTCCGTTCCGGACGCGAAGTCCCCCTCCGCTCGGAGGTCCCGGACGCGTGCGACGTGCGTGTCGGCCTCCTCGGCGACCGCCCTGTTCGACAGCGCGGGATTGTCGGCGATCAGTTCGCGAAGCGCCGCGTCGTCGACGCCTGAGTCACTGTGGTCGTCCGAGTCCGACGCCACCGAATCGACGTCCGCGGCCGCCGACGAGTCGCTCCCGGATGTGTCCGGTCGGAGGTCCCGGACGCGCGCGACGAGCGTGTCAGCCTCCTCGGCGATCTCCCTGTTCGACAGTGCAGGATTGTCGGCGATCAACTCGCGAAGTGCCTCGTCGTCGAGACCCGACGCCGCGTCGTCGTCCGACGCCGCCCCGGAGTCGGTTGTCGGCGACGCCTCCCTATCGTCGCCCTGACGGAGGTCCCTGACGCGCGCGACGTGCGTGCCAGCCTGCTCGGCGATCTCCCTGTTCGACAGCTCCGGGTGTTCGGCGAGCAGTGCTTGCAGCGAGGCGTCCCCGTGAGAGGCGTCGCCGCCGTCGTCTTTCCACGCGTCCCGCCGGGCGTCCCGGACGCGGGCGGCGTGTGTGTCGGCCTCCTCGGCGATCTCCCTGTTCGTCAGGTCCGGATTGTCGGCGATCAGCTCCTGGAGCGTCGCGTCGCCTGACGCCGCGGGGTCTGTTGATTCGACCACGGTCACATCCCCACCGGCTCCACCGCATCGTTCACTGTTCGACCGTCCGTTCGTACCCTGGCCGGGCCTCGCCCACCGTTTCCGCGTCTCATATGACCGTTAGGGTCATGCGAAGATAATGAATCTATCGCAATCAAGCATGTACAACGACACAGAACGGGACCGTGACCGCGATACCAGCGACCGGACACGCTCCTGATCGTACGCCAGTTCGACACTGTGACTCTGGAACGCTCGCTGAGAGAGGGGGTCCTCGGGGTCGTGTGTGCCCGTGCTATCGGCGACTCGCCGCTCGGGATTCCCGTCAGGTCCGGCGACGCCCGTCGGAACGGGACGGCCGACCCTGTCAGGCGGTTTCCGGGATCGAGTCGGCGAGGACGACCGCCTCGCCGTCGATGACAGCGTCGCCGTCGCTGTCTTCGACGGTTGTGGTGAGCCGGTAGCGGTCGTCGCCGATGTCCTCGACGACCTTGCACTCGGCGGTGACGCGCTCCCCGATGTCGACCGGACCGAGGTAGCTCAGTTCCTGGGAGAGGTAGATTATCAGACCGGGCAGGCGCGCGAGGGCGGCGCTGATGGTGCCCGCGACCAGCGTCCCGTGGACGATCCGCCGGCCAAAGCGGGTCCCAGCGGCGTAGGCGTCGTCCAGATGGAGGCGGTTGGTATCGCCGCTGGCGTCGGCGAAGGCCTCGACCTCCGACTGGTCGAGGGTCTTCGAGAACCGGAGCGTGTCGCCGACGTCGATGCTGGCCTCGTGGCCCAGGTACTCGAAAGCCCAGTCGTCTCTCTCGTAGGCGGTGTCCTGGCGTTCCGTCTGGCGGACTCTGTCGGCGTCGGCCTCGTGACTCGGCAGCGAGTGGCGGGCGTGGGGCAGGTAGTTCGCGATGTCGGTCGTCGTCAGGATACCCACCAGCTGTCCGTCCTCGCAGACGGGCAGTTTCTTGATCCGGCGGTCACGGAAACGGCGAGCGGCCTCGACGACCGTCGTGTCCTGAGACACCGTCTCGACCGGTTGTGCCATCACCGACTCGACGCGGGTCTCGACGGGGTCGCCGTCCGCAGCGACCAGCGCGACCACGTCGGACTCGGTGACGATACCGACGACCGCCTCGTCGACGACGACGACGGACCCGATGTCGTTCTCGTGGAGCAGTCGCGTGGCTTCGAGGACGGTCGTCTCGGGCGTGACCGTCGTGACGGGCTCGTTCATCACGTCGGAGACGTTCGGGGGACCGAGCATCGATTGAGGGTTCGGTCGGCGGGTCCTTGAGGGTGTGGTCCACCTGCCGGACGAGCCCGACCAATCAAGCCAGTCGAGACCGAACGGACCCGCATGGCACCGGAGTTCGACCTCGAACCGCCGCCGCGGGTCGTCGACGGCTCCTTGCTGGTCGCGGTCGTGGTGTTGCTCGCGACGGGCATCACGTCGCTGGTGTCGGGCCGACCGAGCGGAGGGTGGGTGTTCGACGTCCACGCGGTCGCCGGCCTGGCGACAGTCGTCCTCCTGGCCTGGAAACTCCGGCGCGTGCGCCACCGGATCAGCCCCGGGGCGCTCGACGCGACACGGGCGATGTCGGTCCTGCTGGGGGTCGTCACGACGGGTGCGCTGGCGACCGGGGTCTGGTGGGTGTTCGGCGGACGACTCGACCTCGGTCCGTGGGGCCTGCTGAACCTCCACATCGGACTCGGGCTGGTCGTCCCGGTGTTGTTGGCGGTTCACCTCCGCCAGCGGTTCGCGCTCCCGCGACGGGAAACCGTCGCCGACCGGCGCAACGCCCTCCGGTACGGGGCCGTCCTCGGCGCCGGCGCGCTCGCCTGGCGCGCACAGGAGACGACCAGTCGCGTCCTCGACACGGCGGGCGCCGACCGGCGGTTCACCGGGTCGCGCGAGGACGGTAGCGACGCCGGCAACGACTTCCCGGTCACCTCCTGGGTGGCCGACGACCCCGACCCCGTCGACGTCGACGCCTGGACGCTCGACGTGACTGGACACGTCGACACCTCGCTGTCGCTGTCGGCGGCTGCTCTCCCGGTCGGAGAGGGCGAGAGCGAGACGGCGATTTCTCGCGGCGACCGCGACCCCGCGAGCGTCGAGGCGGCCGGGAAACGGGCACTGCTGGACTGTACGAGCGGGTGGTACTCGGAACACGACTGGGGGGGCATCCGGGTCGGGGACCTGCTCGACGCGGCAGCGCCCGACGAGGACGCGGCCTGGGTGCAGTTCCAGTCGGTGACGGGCTACCGCTGGAGTCTCCCGCTCGGTGAAGCGCGGGACGCCCTGCTGGCGACGCGAGTCGACGGCGACCCGCTCTCGCACGGGCACGGGGCGCCGATGCGGCTGGTCGCGCCCGGTCGGCGGGGGTTCCAGTGGGTCAAGTGGGTCGAGGAGGTCCGCGTGACTCGCCGCCGGGGACTCGGCGAGCTGGTCGCCGTGTTCGTCAGTGGCCTCGACGGCTAGCCCGCGGGCGACGACAGTACGGTAATTGGAGAGTACTGCGGCCGAGCGTCGGCTAAGTGACGAATACTGTTGTGGCCACCGGGCGGGGTTTCGGGTGCGGGGTAGTTCCGCCATGGCCTCGCCCGCACGACACCAATGTGTGCATCCCAGTTCGACGACCAGTGGAGCCTCGAGGGCCGCGCGTCCCCGGGCCTGTCCCCGCTCGAAGCGGGGCTCTGGCTGGTCGTCACCGGCGTACTCGTGCTCGACGTCGCGACCACGGCCTACGGTCTCTCCGCCGGGTACGTCGAGCAGAACCCGGTGGTGCGATGGGCACTCGACACGGTCGGTCTCGTCGCACTGCCCGCGTTCAAACTGGGCGCGGTCGCGGTCGCGCTCGTCTGTCGCCGTCTCATTCCGGCGTACGCGGCCGTCGTGCCGCTGGGGCTGGCCGTCCCCTGGGCAGTGGCCGCCGGAATCAACCTCGCAGTCATCGCGTCCGTCTAAGCCCCCTCGCCTGACCCCCACCCCCTTCCGTCTCGTCCCCTCAGCCCGTCCTGTCGACTCCGGACCGGTCGCCCGGTCCGAAGTCACCTCCCGAGGTGTGCGAAGCGATAGTTTTTTGACATGGTGACACGCAGTGACACACACTACGAGTGACTCCGTGGGTGGGGTCACGCGTGGGGAATCTATGAGGGAGGGAACACTCGCGGAATCGTCGACAGTCGTACCGGCAGTCGAACGGCGCGTGGGGTCGCTCTCGTTCGACATCAATCCCGTCGAGGCGTCACTGTGGCTGGTCGTCGTCTCGTCGGTCGTGCTCGACGTCTACACGACCTACGTCGGACTCTCGGCCGGGCTCCCGGAGGGGAACCCGGTCGTGCGATGGGTCATCGACACGCTCGGGTTCGGCGCGTTCGCGCTCGGGAAACTGCTCGTCCTCGGCTGTGCGGGACTGGTGCGGGACCTCTATCCCCGCTACGGCCCGACGATCGCACTCGGGCTCGCGGTCCCCTGGACCCTGACAGTGCTGGCCAACGCCAGCACGCTAGCCGCCCTCTAACGTCCGCGCCGCCGTGAGCGAGGGGGATTCCTCCGCAGGTACCTACGGAGGGCCCTCCGCGGCCGACCGCTTCAGGGACAGCACCGTCCGGTCGAACGAACAGACGAGTGTCTCGTCGTCACTGCCGTCAGTCGTCTCGTCACCGCCGCCGTCGCCGTCCGTGGCGTCTTCGAGCGTGAACACCTCGACGTGGAGCGTGACGACCCCGCGGTCGCCGTCGCTGGTTTCTCGCTTGTCGGTGACCGTCGACTGGACGCGGATCGTGTCGCCGTGGGAGACCGGCGCGGGGTGTTCGACGTCGTCGTAGGAGAGGTTCGCGACGATGGTCCCGTCGGTCGTGTCGGGTATCGAGAGTCCGACCGCGAGGCTCATCGTGTACAGCCCGTTGACCAGGCGCTCG
>PXQN01000066.1 GCA_003021305.1 Halobacteriales archaeon QH_10_67_22
GTAAATCTGTTCGTGTTTCTCGTATGAATTCGCGACGACCTGGCCGCCATGGTCGAAGACCATAAAGCGTGTCCCGGTCGTCCCCTGGTCGATCGCGCCAACGTATGTGTCTGCCATATTACGTGTCCTCCGTCCGGCGGACAGTTTACTCACTGTGCCGCCTTGGGAGTCACCATCTAAGACGATCATTATAAACGTTACTATAGGGAGGACAACCTCCAGTAAAGAGATGGATAAACTGTGTTATACGGCAAAGAAAAAGGATAGATTAATGTGATAGGGATTTAATACTGGGGCGGTACCGGGAGCAACGTAGGGATCTGTCGTGTTCTTTACCGCGCGCGACACGACCCGGACCGGTTGCTGGGTCACTACGTCTCACGCGGGCGCCGGGGCGAAGGTAAAAAAACGTGTGACAGCAGCCGGGTTTACCCGTCCGCGGACCGAAGAGCAGATTCGATCTTCCGGTCGACGTCGTCGAGGACGTCCGGAACGTCGTCGACGGTGTCGATGCGTTCGTACCCTTCTTCGATGACCGTGCGAACAGTGTCGAAGGGCCCGACCTGTGCCCCGCGGGTCGCCACGGTGTCGCTGGTCTCGAGCAGCTGTTTGAACGCAGTCTCGTAGTGTGGGTTCTTCTCGAACCAGTCCTCGAACCGCAACTGCACGATGGCGTCCTCGTGGACGGGGAAGTAGCCGGTTTCGCGGTGCCAGCGTTTCTGCTGTTCGGGTTCGGTCAGCCAGGTGAGAAACTCCCCGACGCTCTCGTGGACGTCGGCCGGGAGGTCGTCACCGACCCACAGTGACGCACCGCCCACGAGCACGCCGGTGCGGTCGTCGAGCACCGGGAACTCCCCGGTGCCGATCGGGAAGTCGGTGCTGGCCTCGATGCCGCCCAGCGACGAGGTCGAGCCGATCAGTATCGCCGCTTCCTCGTTGTCGAACGCTTCCTTGGCCGCGCCTCGGGCCTCGATCCCCGGATTGTCGTACAGGCCCCTGGTTTCGATGTCAGCCCACCACTCGAACAGCGAGTGGCCGAACTCGCCGTTGATGTTCGAGGTGGTCGGCGGTCCGGACCGGCCGTTGTCGTTGTCGACGAGCGTCTCGTTGGCCTCCGCGAACCACTGTTCGACGAACCACGAGTAGTTGGCGAACGTGATCCCGTAGTCGGTCGGGCCCTCCCTGACGAGCTGTTCGGAGGCGTCTGTCACGGCGTCGAACGTTACGGGCGGGCTCGTCGGGTCCAGGCCCGCCGCCTCGAACGCGTCCTTGTTGTAGACGAGGACCGGGTTCGAGGAGTTGAACGGCACGGAGTGGAGCGTGCCGTCGAACCGGTAGTAGTTGAGAACGGGGTCGAGCAGCGACTCGATGTGGTCACGCGAGAGCAGTTCGTCGACCGGGCGGAAACTGCTGCTCTCGCGTGCACGCGTCGTACCGATCTCGAATATCTGGGTGATCGCCGGCGGGTCACCCTGCTCGGCGGCGCGGATCGCTGCGTCGAAGGTCCCCCGGTAGTCACCTTTCGATGACAGCGACAGGCTGATCCCGTCGGACTGGTCCTCGAACTCGCGGGCCAGGTCCTCTAGCAGCATCGCCTTCTCGCCGCCCATCGCGTGCCAGAACTCCACGACGGTGTCGTCGCTCCGGGTCGAGACGCTGCCTTTTCCGATCTCGAAGTCTTCCAGGGAGGCTTCGAGCGTGTTCGCGCGGTCGGTCAGGGTCGACACTTTCGAGGACACTTCCGTGAGCTGGGTCGTCTGGTTCCCCGCGGCCTCGGCGGCAGTGGCCGCCTCCTCGGCGGTCCGGTCGCTGATCTCGCCGACCTCGTCGACCATCGAGACGACTTCCTGGGTCGAACGCGCCTGGGAGTCGGTGGCCTCGTCTATCTCCTGGACGCTGGCGTCGACCTCGCTGACCTTGTCGACGACAGTGTCGAGTTCCTCGATCGCGGTCTCGACGGTGCCGTGTGTCCGGTCGACGCTGTCTCTGGTCTGGTGCATCTCGTCGACGGTCGTCTCGACCTGATCGTGGACGCGGTCGATTGAGGTCTTGATCTCCTCGGTTGCCTCCTTGGTTTCGCTGGCGAGGGTCTTGACCTCGCTGGCGACGACGGTGAACCCGTCGCCGGCCTCGCCCGCGCGGGCTGCCTCGATGTTGGCGTTCAGCGCGAGGATGTTGGTCTGGTCAGCGACGTCGGTGATGAACCCGACGATGTCCTCGATGTCGGCCATCAGGTCGTCGAGTTCTTCCACCTTCTCGAGGGTCTCCTGGGCGTAGTCGGTGAGCTGGTCGAGTTCGCTCATTGCGTCGGTCGCCGAGTCCTGTGCAGCGGTGCCGCGTTCGGCCGCCTGGCTCGACGTCTGGGCGGCCTCGTCGGCCGAGGCCGCGATCTCCTGGATCGTCGCCGAGAGGCTCCGCATCTCGTCGGAGATGTCCTGTATGTTCTCGCTCTGTCGTTCCGATCCCTCGGAGATGCCGTCGACGGCATCGCTCACCTCGCGGCTGGCCGTCTTCACCGAGTCGATGCGGTCGTCGACCTGTGTGGTCGCCGAGGAGACCTGTTCGCTGAACGACGACATTCTGTCGACGGTGTCGCGCCACTCGGCGAGCAGGTCCTCGTAGGCGTCGTACAGTGGCTCGATACTCTCGGAGTCGGGCCGTCCCGGTGTCTCGGTCAGGCCCCCCCCGGCGTTGGCGGTCACGACCGTCGTCAGGTCCTCGACATCCGCACAGAGGGCCTGATAGCGGGCGCGCTCGTCGGCGAGTTCCGACTCCAGGCGCTCGACGTTGGCCTGTGCCTCGTCACGCTCGGACCGTGCCGCCTCCAGTTGCCGCATGAGCTCGGCCTTCGAGGTGGCCGGTGCCGGGTCCGTCGGACTGGCTGCCTCACCGCCGCCGTCCGTCCACCGGTCGCCGTGCCCCGACTGACTCTCCTCAGACATCGCGGAGATCACCGTCCAGTTCCCGTTTGTGACAGCGACAAGAGGTGAGCATGACGTAACTACCAGCGATTCACCAGCGGTGCGTAATAATTCATGCTCCTAAATTCTTATCCGTGATAATAGGCTGCCGGTCGGCAGACCCGAACGGCGGGCTTTTGCCCAGTTTCCTGTCAGGTCTGGCGACCGAGAATCGCCCCGGTAATCGGGTTGAGACACAGCCACGGTACGACCTAACTATCAGGATCTGTTTTTCTATTTACTGGTGGTCCGCTTTTGTCGATGAAATAAAGTAGATGGACTTCTAAGACCGGGAACACAGATGGCATCGGTACCACATATCGCCGTCATCGGCGGCGGGTCGACCGGGATCGGGATCGCCCGGGACCTCGCTATGCGGGGCCTCGACGTGACCCTCGTCGAGCAGGGGAATCTGACACACGGGACGACGGGTAGGATGCACGGCCTGTTACACAGCGGCGGGCGGTACGCCGTCTCGGACCAAGCCAGTGCGAACGAGTGCATCGAGGAGAACAAGGTCCTCAGGGACATCGCGAGCCACTGCGTCGAGATGACGGGTGGGATGTTCGTCAAACGCCCGGAGGACACCGAGGAGTACTTCGAGGAGAAACTCGAGGGGTGTAAAGCGTGTGACATTCCAGCGGAGGTCATCTCCGGCGAGGAGGCGCGGGCGATCGAACCCCACCTCGCGAGGGACATCGACAAGGCGATCACTGTCCCCGACGGTGCGATAGACCCGTTCCGGCTGGTGGTCGCAAACGCCGCCAGCGCCGAGGAACACGGCGCCCGGATAGAGACCCACTCGAAGGTCACGGACCTCGTGGTCGAGGACGACGAGGTGGTCGGCGTCGAGGTCGAACACCAGACCGGGCCGGACAAGAAAGTCCGCGGTACCGAGGGTGGGACCGAGCAGATCCGCGCCGACTACGTGGTCAACGCGACGGGCGCCTGGGCCGGCCGGATCGGCGACATGGCCAACGTCGACATCGAGGTCCGCCCTTCGAAGGGCGTCATGACGATCATGAACATCCGCCAGGTCGACACCGTCATCAACCGCTGTCGGCCCAAGGGCGACGCGGACATCATCGTGCCCCACGAGACGACGGCGATACTCGGGACGACCGACGAGGAGGTCGACGACCCCGAGGACTACCCCGAGGAAGGGTGGGAGGTCGAACTGATGATCGACACGCTGAAAGAACTGGTACCGATGCTGGAGGAGGCCAGGACGATCCGTTCGTTCTGGGGGGTGCGTCCGCTGTACGAACCGCCGGACGTCGGCAGCGACGACCCGACGGACATCACCCGGGACTACTTCCTGCTCGACCACGAGGAACGGGACGACCTGCACGGGATGACCAGCATCGTCGGCGGGAAGTTCACGACCTACCGGATGATGGGCGAGGAGATCAGCGACCACGTCTGTGACCAGTTCGGCATCGACGCCGAGTGCCGGACAGCCGAGGTCCCGCTGCCCGGCAGCGAGGACTTCTCCGTGCTGCGCGATTACATGGACGAGTTCGGCCTGCGGTCGCCGATCGGTCGGCGTAGCGTCGAGCGACTCGGGTCGCGGGCCGAGGACGTGCTCAATACGGACGGCCCGAACCCGACGGTGTGTGAGTGCGAAGCCGTCACGCGAGCGGAGATCAAAGACGCCATCTCCCAGTCGGGGGCGAACTTGAACGCCGTCCGCATCCGGACGCGGGCGTCGATGGGCAACTGTCAGGGTGGCTTTTGCTGTAACCGCATGGCCAGCGAACTCCACGGCGAGTTCGACGAGCAGATCACGCGAGAGGCCTGGGACGCACTCCTCCAGGAGCGCTGGAAGGGTCAGCGCCACGCCCTGTGGGGCCAGCAGCTCTCACAGGCGGCGCTGAACTACGCGCTCCACGCGACCACCCAGAACCGGGACAACGACCCCGCGGACGGAGAGCCGGTCGACTTCGCCGCGTTCGACAGCGGACCGACCCCCACTGGCACGTCGGGACAGACGGGAGTGGTCACCGACGGGGGGACCCGAGATGGCGATTGAGTCGGAGGTACTCGTTATCGGCGGCGGGCTGGCCGGACTCACCAGTGCCCTCTCGGCCGCCCGCGAAGGTGCCGACGTACGGCTCGTCTCCTACAAGCAGAGCACCCTCCGCAACGCCTCGGGACTGGTCGACATCCTGGGGTACACGCCCGACGGAGAGGGGCCACTGACAGACCCCTACGAGGCTATCCCGGACCTGCCCGACGAGCACCCCTACAGCACCGTCGGTCTCAGGACCGTCAAGGAGGCGATGGGGTTGTTCGACGAGGTGGTGCCCAACTACCAGGGCGAGCACACCGAGACGAACGCCCTGTTGCCGACCCACGGCGGGACGGTGAAACCGACCGCGAGATACCCGGCCAGCGCGGCGCCGGGACTGGCCAGCGACGACCGGGACGTCCTGCTGGTGGGCCTGGAGTCGATGGTCGACTTCGACGCCCAGCACGTCGCCGCTCACCTCGAGAACGCGGGCGTGCCCTTCGACGTGCGGGGCGAAACGATCCGGTTCCCGGGAGACCTGCGGGCCGACGCGAAGGTCACGCGCTACGCCAAACTGCTCGACACCAACAGCGAAGTGCCGGTCCGGGGCCGCAACAAGATGGCCCGGGACGCCCTCGCCGAGCGGGTCAATCCGCTCCTCGAAGACGAGGAACGGGTCGGGCTCCCCGCGATCCTGGGCGACGACCACGCACGGTCGGTCAGAGCTGCACTCAGCCAGAAACTCGGCGCGGAGGTGTTCGAGGTGCCGATGGGGCCGCCATCGCTGCCGGGCCTGCGACTCGAGGACGCGCTGTTCGAGGCGCTCGACGAGGCCGGTGCCAGCATCGAGACGGGCAATCCCGTCGCCGACTTCGACGGTGAGGACCGCGTCGAGCGCATCTACATCGAGAAAAACGGCGCGAAGATCCCCAACACGGCTGACCAGTACGTCCTCGCGACGGGCGGGTTGGTCGGGAAAGGTATCGAATCCAACCGAGAGAACGTCTACGAACCGGTGTTCGACTGCCACGTCGACAACGCCGCGGACCGCTACGAGTGGTTCGAGAACGACGTCTTCGGCGACCACCCGTTCGCGACATACGGGGTCGCGACCGACCCGGACCTGCGTCCGACCGACGCCGACGGCGACCTCGAGTTCGAGAACGTCCGCGCGGCCGGCGGTGTGCTGGGTGGGTACGACTACGCCGCCGAGAAATCCGGAAGCGGCGTCTCGCTGTCGACAGGATACGCAGCCGGACAGAGCGCAGCCCAGGAGGCACTATGAGCGACGCTGAGCAACCAGGACCGATGGAATCGGCGTTCGAACCGACGGAACCGAACACGGGGGAGGAGTTCGAACCGGTCGACGTCTTCCCCGACAGCGACGACTTCGACCTGCGTCCCGGGTCTGACTCGTGTTACAAGTGCTCGACGTGTGATACGAACTGTCCGGTGGCGGAGGTCGACGACGAGTTCCCGGGGCCGAAGTTCCAGGGTCCCGAGCAGTGGCGGCTGAAACAGTCCGAGGACGACTACGACATCGACGACTCGGTGATGGACTGTTCGAACTGCATGCGGTGTGACAACGCCTGTCCGGCGGGCGTGCCCCTCTCGCAGATGCACAACACCGCCCGCGGGGAGTACGTCAGCGAGCAGATGGACCACCTGTCCATCGAGTACTGGCGCAACCGGATCCTCTCGAACTACCGGACGTCGGCGTGGCTGGCCTCGAAGACGCCGCGCCTGGCGAACTTCGCGATGAACCTCGGGCCGGCCCGCTGGCTCATGGAGAAGACCATGGGCGTCACCAAAGAGCGGGAGTTCCCCGAGTTCGCCACCGAGACGTTCCGCGAGTGGTGGGACAAACGCGGCGCCGCCGCGGGGTCGAAAGAACGCGCCCAGGCGGCCCGCCGCGAGCGTGGACTCCCCGAGGACGCCGACAAGAAGGTCGCCTACTTCCACGGCTGTTACTCGAACTACAACACCACCGAGGTGGGCAAGGCGATGGTCCGAGTGTACGAACACTTCGGGTACGAGGTCGTCGTCCCCGAGCAGGGCTGTTCGGGCACGCCGATGTTCGCCAACGGCATGCTCGAGGACGCGCGTCGCCACGCCGAGGTGAACGTCTCCTCGATGAGCGACCTCGTCGACCAGGGGTACGACGCCATCGCGTCGTGTACCTCCTGTTCGATGGCGCTGCGCCAGGAGTACCCCGAACTGTTCGATATCGACGGGATCGACGACCTGGCGGCCAACACCTTCGAGTCCATCGAGTACCTGCGCATCCACGAGGACATCCGCGAGGAGATCCAGGCGGCCGAAGTCTCGGGCGAACTCGCCGACGAGTTCGCCTACCACGCACCGTGTCACTCGCGCAACCAGGGGCTGGACAGGCAGGCCGTCGAGCTGTTCCGCGAGCTGGACGGCGCCGGCATCGAGGACGTCGGCGAGTCCTGTTCGGGCATCTCGGGAACCTACGGCTGGAAGGCCGAGAAGTACGAGAAGTCCATGAAGATAGGCGACGAGATGTTCGACCACATGGAACACGCCGAGGGCGAGACCGGGATGACCGAGTGTCCGACCTGTGCGATGCAGATGGAACACGGCACCGGCTACGACATCCGCCACCCGCTCGAACTGGTCGAGGCCGCGCTGGTCGACGGCCACGCCGTGTAGCCGGGGGACAGTTCACTATCGCCGGCGCGCTTCGACGCCAACTGGAGCTCTGATCGACCCTGGTACTGGGACAACCGCGGGGTCCACTGAACCTATTCGTCGTTCCGCCTCGCTACATCAGCCTCGATAAGCGCGGTCGTCCACCGAGCGAAGCGAGCGAGGAGAGGCGACGAGAAAAAGGTGGACGGGCGTGGCGGGATTCGAACCGGAGGGAGACGGTCGCTCACTTCGTTCGCGCTGCGACTCCCAGGGTTCGAATCCCGTTCCGGTTCGTTCGACGGTTCGCTTCGCTCACCGTCTCACTGCACGGGCGTGGCGGGATTCGAACCCGCGATCGAGAGGTTAGGAACCTCTCGCCCTGTCCCCTAGGCCACACGCCCTAGCAATGGATGCGTAGGGGGACGAAAAACACTTTCCGGTGTGAGAAGAGACGGGCCCACCCGTGATACGGTCGTGCGTACTCAATTTCGGCAGTGTCGATGAGGATCGGCGCTTCGGACCACGGAGACAGTCTTCTGTTTCGTGGGAATAAAAAGAAGTACGCACGACCGTATGACACCCAGGGGGTGGCGGTGACGGGGACGTTATTCGGAAGTCGCCGACTCGGTGCTCGTACTCGTCGACTCGCTCGACTCGGACCGGACCTCTTCGAGGTCGGATTTGGTCGCGCCCTCGATGACGTTGCCCTCATCGTCGATGACGTTGCCGTCCTCGTCGATGGTCGCACCGTCTTTCAGTTCTTCCAGTTCCTGTTCGACCTGTTCACGCCCTTTCTGGAACTCACCCATCGCTTGCCCGGTCGACCGTGCGAGTTTGGGGATCTTGTTCGCCCCGAACAACAGCACGAGGACGAGCAGGATGACGATGAGTTCCGTCCCGCCGGGTACCCCCGCCGGAAACAGTGGAACGAGTACTTCGTGCATCGCTACCGGAGGTTACTCGGTGCTAATTATAACCTTTTTGGACTCGCGAACGAGGTCTGTGGGTACTCACCACGCCGGCCTCTCCGCTCGCCCGATGACACAAGCCCCTTCCGTCATCGCTCGCTACCGCCCGATATGATCTCGGTCGGCGACACGGCGCCGGACTTTACCGCACCGCTGGCGAACGGGAGCGTCGTCGAGTTCACGCTCTCGGAGCGACTCGATGAAGCGCCACTCGTGCTGGCCTTCTTTCCGGGCGCGTTCACGAGCGTCTGCACCAGCGAGATGGAGGCCTTCGAGGACCGCATGGAGGAACTCTCCGAAACCGGGGCGACAGTGTACGGCGTGAGCGTCGATATGCCATTCGCGCTCGACGCCTTCCGCGAGGATGCGGGACTGTCCTTTGGCCTGATCGGCGACTCCAACCGGAGCGTCGTCGACGCCTACGACGTGGCGATGGACTTCACATCGAAAGGAATCGAGGACGTCGCCAAGCGGGCAGTGTTCGTCGTCGACGGGGACCGCACGGTCCGGTACCGGTGGGTCTCGGACAACCCGGGGCTCGAACCCGACTACGACGAGGTGCTGGGAGCGTTGCGAGACCTGAACTGATACGGTCGTGCGTAATTCTTTTTGTGCCCACGAAACAGACGACCGTCCTCGTGGTCCGAAACGCCGATCCGAACCGACACTGCAGAAATTAGTTACGCACGACCGTATGACAGTCCCCGGGACAAACGCGGGACTTTTGAGCGCGCTGGTCCTCGGGAGGGACATGGGCATCAGTGACGGGTACGACCCCGACGGGGACCACGCGTTTCCGGACGAGCGCCTCGACGAAATCAGAACGTATCTCGACGAGGACGAGGTCGTCGGGGCGTATCTCGAAGCCCAGAACGTCAATCCCGTGGACCGCATGCAGTACAACGACCACGGGACGAAACACGTGGGGATCGTCCGGAACCGGGCGCTCCAGCTGTACGACCTGTTGAAAGCCGGCGGTGTCGCGTTCGACGGCGCGTGCGGCCAGGGACTCGACGAGGCCGACGAACCCGTCATTATCTGTCTCGCGGCGACGCTGCACGACATCGGCCACGTCGTCCACCGCCACGACCATCCGTACTACTCGATCCCGCTCGCGGCCGACGTCTTGGACCGGATCCTCCCGGAGTTCTACGACCCGGCGCCGGCGGTTCGTGTCAAGGGCGAAGTGCTGCACGCGATACTCTGTCACCACACCCCGGAGACGCCGCTGACGCTGGAGGCAGGGTGTGTCCGCGTTGCGGACGGACTCGACATGGAACGGGGTCGCTCCCGGAAGCCCTACGAGACCGGACGCAGGGGGATCAACACGGTGTCGAGCCGGGCGATCGAGTCGGTGTCGATCCGGCCGGGCGAAGACAAACCCGTCCACGTCGAGATCGGCATGACAAACGCCGCTGGCGTCTACCAGGTCGACGAACTCCTCAAGGCGAAACTCGACGGGTCCGGGCTCGAACCCTACGTCAAGATCGTCGCCGTCAACGTCCGGGACGGCGACAACATCGTCGAGCGGATCGAACTGTGAAAGCGTTCCGGTAGTACCAGGAGTGTGTCATAGACTGTCACAATTATTTTGTACCGTCGCTCCCCAAAACAGTGGTATGAGCCACACCCCGCTCGACGGGTCGACAGGCGGGACGCAGAACGGCGAAAACAGCGTCCAGAGGAGCGCGTCGGCCGGCGGGCTCGCGGAGACCGTTGCAGCGCTGGGCCGCGTCGTCGGTGGGGCGACGTCACAGGCGACAGACGGCGACGAACCGGGAGAGGACGACCGAGCGGCGTCGGTCGAACGGCCAGTGCCGGTCGGGGACGATACCGCCGGTCGACCGGCCGTCTCGGAGCGATCCTTGCCCGACGAAGCGGGGCCGGGAGAGCGGCCGGAACTGGTCGCGCGGTGGAACGACGACCGACTCACCCTGTCGGAGCCCGACGAAGCGGGGGCACAGATCTCCTCGGACACGTGGTCGGAAGTCGACCCCTGATACGGTCGTGCGTACCCAATTTCGGCAGTGTCGGTGAAGACCGGCGTTTCGGACTACGGAGAGGGCTTCCTGTTTCGTGGGAATAAAAAAAGAATTACGCACGACCGTATGGTGGGCGCCCGGCGTTCGTTGACAGGACCGAACGACCTTTATTTCGAGGGGAACTGGCGTCGGCAATGACCGACCAGTCCGAAGTTCGCGTCGGCATCGTCGGGTGTGGAAATATCGGACGCTTTCACGGCGAACGGCTCCGGGGGACCCGAGCCAGGGTCGTCGGCGGGATGGACGTAAACCCGGCCGCACGCGAGGAGTTCGCCAGGGAGTTCGACGCCGACGCTTACGACGAGGCCGCCGCGCTGTACGACGAGGTCGACGCAGTGATCGTCGCGACACCGAACCGGTTCCACGCCGAGTACACCGTTGCGGCGCTCGAGGCGGGGCTCGACGTGTTCGTCGAGAAACCGCTGGCCCACACGCTCGAGGACGCCGAGCGGATAGCGACCGCTGCCCGTGAGGCCGAGGGGTTCTGTTTCGTCGGGTTTCACACGCGCTTCGAGAACGAAGTCGAGGTCCTGACCGGGTATCGCGAGGAGGGGCGCCTCGGCGACGTCACACACGTCGAGGCGAAGTACCTCCGTCGGCGCGGGATCCCGGGTCGGGGCTCCTGGTTCACCCAGGCCGACGTCGCCGGCGGCGGTTCGCTCGTCGACATCGGCGTCCACGCACTCGACCTCTCGCTGTACCTGCTGGGGTACCCAGAGGTCGAGTCGGTCAGCGGTGTGACCCGCTCGCAGTTCGGTGGCCGCGAGGACTACTCGTACATCGACATGTGGGGCGAAGACCGCGGCGCCGGCGCGTTCGACGTCGACGACTCCGCGTCGGCGCTCGTCCGGTGTGCCGACGACCGCACCGTCTCGCTGGAAGTCGCGTGGGCCGCCAACCGCCCACCGAAACAGGAGTACGTCCTCCGGGGCAGCGACGGCGGTGCCACCTACGACCGCAGCGAGGACACGCTGACCGTCCACGAAACCAGAACCGTCGGCGCGACACACATGTCCGACACGACTATCGAAACGCGCGGGAACGACGCTCACGAGTCCGAACTAGAGTACTTTCTCGACCACGTCGCCACAGGGTCCAGACCCGACCGCAACACCGTCGAACAGGGGGTGACTATCCAGCGTGTGCTCGACGCGATCTACCAGTCGAGCGAGAGCGGCAGTGCCGTCGAACTGTAGCAGCCCCGCAGGCACCGCGCGGACGTCCGAACACAAAAGCGAACGGAGACCACCGTCGGTCGGTGGGCGTCATACGGTCGTGCGTATCAGTCAGCGGGGGCAGGGCGTCCCGGAAGGCTGCATCGGTCTGTCACACCTACACAGGTATAAAACCTGAACTTTCTCTCTGAATGAAGTTCCAGGCGCTGGTCGAGGTTCCACAAGAGCAAAGTCGTTCCGACGTGTACAGAATCCGATAATGAGAGACCCGCGGGACGCCGACGACGAGGGGTCCGACTGTACAGTGGGGACCCAGTCGTCGGTTTTCAGAGACGTCCTCGGGTCGACAGTACGGACCGACGTGCTGGTGGCGGTCGCGGCGGACGCCAGGCCCACGAAACGGGTCGTCGAGACGGTCGACGCCAGCGAGTCGGCGGTCTACAACGCTGTCGACGACCTCAGGAATCAGGGGCTCGTACGGTCGGTCGAGGGGCGCTGCGAGACGACGGGGAGCGGACAGGTCGTCGCCGACCACCTCGAACACCAGTCGGAACTGTGTCGGTTGCTGTCCGAACCGTACTGGGAGAGTCACGACACGGCGGTGTTGCCCGAGCGGTTCCGACTGCGCCTCCCCGAACTGTCGGGCGCGGACGTGTTTCACGCGTCGGATACGGAACCACACGCCGTCGTCCGGGAGGTATGTGACCGCATCGAAACCGGCAGCCCCGACGTTGACGTCATCTCGCCCATCTACCAGCCCGAATACGAGGAGGTGATGCCCGACGCGTCGGAAGCACGCCTGTTGCTCGGGACGGAGGTGGTCACACGACTGCTCGCGACGGTCGACGACCCCGAGGAGGCCGGCGAGTTCGAGCACACCTCGGTCCGCATCCTCGACGTCGACGTCGCGATGGGCGTCACGGACGAGCACCTGATGCTCTCGTTGCCGACGCTGGACGGACAGTACGACTCCCGAACCGAACTGTTCGCCACCGGCGAGCGGGCACTGGCGTGGGGCCGGGACGTCTTCGAGCACTACTGGAACCGCGGCCGGCCCGAGGAGGCGTTCCTCGCCGACTACGACTTCTGATTTTGGCGAACCTAAAAACTCAAGGTGGTTCGCTCCAGAGACGGGTGTAATGAGCAGGATCCGGTCGAGTGTCGACGGCGACGAGGCGGGCGAGGATCGGTCGGGAGACAGTCCGGCATCCGCGGCGGGTGTGGGCGACGACAGAGATGCCACCGGAAGCGACCGAGACGAGTACACGTTCGACGACCTCGCGGTCGTGATGGGGACGTACAACGAGGCGGAAGCCATCGGGACGGTGTTGCGGGACATCGAGCGCGTGACCGACGGGCGGGCGTCGGTGGTCTGTGTCGACGGGTCCGACGACCGGACGCCCGCGGTCGCCCGCGAGCACGGCGCCCGCGTCATCGAACAGGAGCCCCAGGGGTACGGTGTCGCGGTCCGTGCGGCCCTGCTGGCGGCCGACCGGCCGGTCGTCGTCACGACCGACTGTGACGACACCTACCCGATGGACGCCCTCCCGGAGTTCCTGTCGCTGGTCAACGACGGGGCCGACGTCGTCAGCGGCGACCGGATCTCGCCGGGCGCCGACGCGATGCCGACGCTGAACCGCGCCGGCAACCGCCTGTTCGCCCTGCTGGCCTCACCGCTGGTCGGTCGGCGCGTCCACGACACGACGACCGGAATGCGGGCCTACCGCCGCGAGGTGGTCGAGTCCATCGAGTGGACCGAGAACACCGGCCTCTCGGCCGAGTTGCTCATGCGCCCGCTGTCGCGTGGCTACGACGTTCGCGAGGTCGAGATAGCCTACCGCGAACGGAAAGGCGAGACGAAACTCGACCCGTTCGCCGGCGGCCTGGCTATCGCGACGTCGATCCTCCGGGTCGGGGTCGAGGAACGCCTGCGATGACTCACCCCCCGGACGCGTTCGGGGCCTCGGAGGTGTTCGACGAGCGTACCGTCGAGGACAGCGAGACCCCCGCCGGGTAGTCCGCACCGTCGACGTAGGTTCCCTCGCGACCACAGTCGCTGGTCAGCCGACAGACGCGTTCTTCGGGCGGCCAGAGCGCCCTGACGCCGTCGTCGGTCCCGACGACCGTGAGCGTCTGTCGGTAGGTCACGGTGGCGCCGCCCGCCTGCGTGTAAGTGACAGACAGCGTCAGTTCGGTCGGGCCGTCGAGCGGGACGGTCGCTTCGTCGCTGAACCGCCGGAGTCGGTCGTCGTCGAGTCGTGCCGAGCCGTCCGCGAGTATCCAGCGGAGGGTCGTCGTCTCGCGGTCGACGCGGTCGACGCCGTAGAGGACGGAGGCGTTCTCGGTGGCCAGTCTGACGGTGGCGCTCTGGGCCCCGGCGACGACGCCCGTCCGGGTCGTGACCGCGAGTCGGTCGCCCGCCCGGACCGCGAGCGGTTCGAGAACTGGCGTGACCCCGTCGTCGTCAGGCGGCCAGTCGCCCCGATAGGTGAACCGGTAGGGCTGGCGGCCCTCGAAGGCCGCGAGGCTCGCCGCGTCGCCGGTCGCGTCCCTGTCGAGGGCGTACACCACGGGGCCCGACAGCGCCGGGTCGTTACGGAGTCGCTGGAACGGGTGGCCGAGCCAGTCACCGTACGGCGTCGGGACGAACACCAGGGCGTTCTCGAACGTGGTCGTCTCGAACGGTTCGTACACCGGTCCGACCTCGTCGCGGTAGTCGGCGTTGCGCCCGACCGGACCGCCGAGGGCCGCCGCCTCGATACCCCCGGCGACGACCAGCGACGTGACCAGAAGCGTGGCCACCAGCAGTGTTCGAACCCGCCGACCGTCACCCCCCGCGAGACGGCGACTGACCCCATCGACGACCGGACCCGCCCGGTCGGCCAGGGCCAACAGGCCGGCGGCCCCGAAGACGGCGACGGGGACCAGCAGGTCGAAGTGGTAGAACGGGCCGAGATACGCGACGAGGCCGTCGGTGGGGTCGGACAGGTCCGCCAGGACGTTACGATTTCCCCAGAAGAAGACGTTCCCGACGGGCACCGTGACGGCGACGCCGGCCAGCACACCGCGCAGAGTGAGGTCCGGGAGCGGGCCGCCGGTGCCAGCAGCCCCGTCCCCGCGCGACCGTCGCCACAGTGGCACCACCAGACCGACGGTGAGACCGACCGCCCCGAGGACGGTGCCCAGCGGTCCGAGCGGGCCCCACTGGCTGAGGAAGGTCCACAGCACCAGCCCGTTCGAGCGCAGGGCGAGTTCGGGCGTGTAGACGAGTTCGTGGGCGAGTATCCGGCGCTGGCCGAAGCCGACCCCGTCCGCGGGGGCGAACGCCTCGTACGGGAAGACCAGCGGGTCACCCGTGAGCAGCCAGTTGTACGACAGCGAGAGTCCGACGAACCCCCCACCGAGAGCGGCGACGGTCAGCAGGCGGGCCGTCATGTCGGTGAGAGCTCGCGACCGGTCGGACCCGGAACCGGACGCCGAGGACGTGACCCGTTCGCGCCAGCGGCCGACGAGCACGACGGTAGCGTGGCCGACGAACGGGAGCGCGAACAGCACCGCCGTGTACGGCCGCGAGAGGAAGGCGACGCCGACGGCGAGACCAGCCAGCACGGCGTAGCGGCGACTCCCGCGGCGGAGTGTGCGGACGTAGGCCAGCGCGAACAGGAGGTTACACAGCGTCGTCGGCGCGTACGCGAGGAAGACGCTGGAACTCAGCAGGAACAGCGGCGCCGAGGCGAACAGCACCGCTGCGAGCGGGGCGGCCCGGGGGTCGAACGCCTCGCGTGCGAGCAACCCGACCAGCAAGACGCTGGCGGTTGCGACGAGGGCCAGAACGACACGCGGAGCGCCGAGCGCGAGTCCCGGCGCGTACAGGGCGGCGGCGACGGGCTCGTACTTGGGGTAGAGACGGCCGCCCTCCTGGACGAAAAACCACGGCCGAACCGCCTCCGGGACCGGCGGTTCGAGCCACAGTTTGCCGTCCAGAAGCATCGCGGCCTGCTGGAGGTAGACCCCCTCGTCGTGGTTGATCGAGTGGTGTGGAAAGAGGGTCGTCGCGACGACGTACACGCCGAGACCGGCAAGTACCGCGACGCCGGCCAGCGCGAGCGAGTCCCGCGACACGACGGCGGTCAGCGTCGAGCGGTCGGCCGACCGGTCAGCGATAAGGCGGGCGAGACGCTTGGGCCACTCGCGGCCCATCTCAGTCGGTCAGGTCCGGGGGAGACCCGTCGGTGCCGTCGGCCGGGGCCCCGACGCTCTCGTCGTCGTCGGAGGGAGCGTCGCGGCCATCGAGCCGTCCGTCCTCGGGGACCGCCTGCATTCCCTGGGGGAACCACGAGAGTTCGTGGTCGGCGTCGAGTTCGACCCGTACCGGTTCGTCCCGGGGGACCTCGTGTTCGTGGTTGTGGGTACAGCCGACGACGTCCCCGCTGTCGAGTTCCACCCGGTAGAAGACGTTCGGGCCCAGAAAGCGCCGGTGGACGACGTCGCCGTTGGCCCGGATGTCGGGAACCGCCGCGACGGACACGTCGTCCGGACGAACCAGGAGGTCGACCTCGGCGCCGTCGTACACGTCGGTCAGCCCGTGGACGCGCTCGACCGGTACTTTCCCGAGTCCGGTGTCGACGTAGTCGCCCCGGATGACCCCGGAGACGAAGCTGGCGTGCCCGAGGAAACTCGCGACGAAGCGCGACTCGGGGTGCTGGAAGACGCGTTCGGGCCGGCCGACCTGTTCGACGCGGCCGTCGTTGATGACCGCCACGCGGTCGCTGATCGACATCGCCTCCTCCTGGTCGTGGGTGACCGAGACGGCGGTGACGCCGGCCGCCTTCAGGATGGAGCGGACCTCCTCGCGCATCTCGACGCGCAGGTCCACGTCCAGATTCGAGAACGGTTCGTCCAGCAGCAGTAGCTGGGGTTCGGGCGCCAGCGAACGCGCCAGCGCCACGCGCTGCTGTTGACCCCCGGAGAGTTCGTCCGGGTAGCTGTCGCGGTGGCCGGTCAACCCGACGAGGTCGAGCAGTTCGTCGACCCGCTGGTCGCGCTCGTCGGCGGGCAACTCGTGCAGGCCGAAAGCGACGTTCTCGGCGGCGGTCTTGTGGGGGAAGAGCGCGAACTCCTGGAAGACGATGCCCACGTCCCGGCGCTCGGGCGCGACGAAGCGGCCGCTGCCGGCGACGGGGTCGCCACGGAGCCGTATCTCGCCGCTGTCGGGCGTCTCCAGGCCGGCGATGAGCCGGAGCGTCGTCGTCTTGCCACAGCCCGACGGCCCCAGCAGCGTGAGCAGTTCCCCCTCCCGGACCGCCAGGTCCAGGTCCTCGACGACGCGCTCGTCGCCGTAGGACTTGGAGACGCCGTCGAGTTCGAGGACGGTTCGGTCGCCGCGCGAAACTTCCGTGTCGGAGTGTGTCCTATTCGACATGGTATCCCTCCATCGAGAGGATGACGAGCATCGAGACGGCCGAGACGGCAAGCAGCGTGAGCGCAGGGACGGCCGCCGACCCGTATGCGGCCGAGCGTTCGGCCCGCCAGACGAACGTGACCAGGGTTTCGAACCCCGCGGGGCGCAACATCAGCGTCGCCGGTAGTTCCTTCATCGTCGTCAGGAAGACCAGGGCGGCGCCGCCGATCTGGCCGGGCGCGATGAGCGGGAGCGTCACCGACCGGAACGCTCCCAGCGGGGAGCGCCCGAGCGACCTGGCGGCCTCCGGGAGCGCGGGACTCACCCGGAGGATCGACGCCCGTGTAGAGCCGACGGCCTGGGGGAGAAAGCGGACGACGTAAGCGAACAGCAGGAGGGGAAACGCCAGCGCTGCACTGCCGTACAGCGAGTTGACGAGGGGGGTCTGGGAGCCGAGAAAGACCAGCGCGATGCCGACGACGATGCCGGGGACGGCGTAGCCGACGTAGGAGGCCCGCTCGAACACCGTCGGGAGCGTGCCGCCGTCGCGGGCCGACAGATGGGCGACCGGGAGCGCGACAAGGGCGGCGACGACGGCCGCGCCGGCGGCGACGCCGACGGAGTTAAGGACGTGTTCGAGACCGAAACGCAGCGACGCAGCCCCTGAGGTGCGGACCAGCCACAGTCCGAGCACCGCCAGCGGAACGACCAGCGCGAGGCCGGCGACCAGCAGACACGGGACGACGGCGACCCAGCGCCACCGACCGAGGCGAACCCGTGCGTCCGAACCCGTGTGCCCTCTGGTCGAACTCACGCGCTCGCCCCCGCTGGATCGGCGTTCGACAGCCAGGATCGCGACCGTCACGAGCACGAGCACGACCGACAGCAGCGCCGCCGTGTCCCGGCCGAAGGAGTTGAACTCGACGTAGATGGCCCGGGTGAACACGTCGTACCGGAGGATGGCGGGCGTCCCGAAATCGGAGAGTGCGTACAGTGCCACGAGCAGTGCACCCGCCGTGACTGCCGGGCGGATCTGGGGCAGGGTCACGCGCCGAAAGGCCTGCAACCGCGTGTGCCGGAGGGTACGTGCGGCCTCGACGAGGGTCGTATCCAGTGATTTCAGTGCCGCCCGAGTCGTGATGAACACGTAGGGGTAGGTGTACAGCGTGATGACCAGCACAGCGCCCCCGAGCCCGTAGATGCCGGGGATCGACTCGACGCCCAGCGGGGCCAGCAGCGACTGGACTTCCCCACGCGGGGCGAACGCCGAGGCGAACGCGAAAGCGCCGATGTAACTCGGGATGACCAGCGGCATCGCCAGCGCCACGGTGAACAGTCGGCGAAAGGGGAGGTCGGTCCGAACGGTCAGATAGGCCAGCGGGACGCCGATCAGTATCGACGCCGCGGTGACCGACGCCGTGAGGACGAGGCTGTTGAGAACGATACGCAGCGTCCGCGGGCGAAGGAGGATGGCACCGGCTCCGCCGGCCCCGACCACGCGGAGGCCGGCGTACACCATCCAGGCAAGCGGCGAGAGGACGACGACCGAGACCACACCGGCCAGTACCACGAGTCCCCACGACGGAAGCGTCCGTTCGTCGGAGACGTGGTCGGTGGTCGGTGCAGTCTCGGTGTCCATCGTCAGAGCACGCCTTCTTCCCGGAGTATCCTGACCGTGCGGTCCAGTTCCGACAGCTGCGAGAGGTCGACGTCCGGAACCGACAGTTCGTCTATCGTCGGGAGACGGCCAACCGGTTCGACACCCGAGACCAGCGGGTACTCGAAGGTCCTGACCGCGAAGTACTCCTGGGCCTCCGCCGAGAGCAGGTGGCGCACGAACAGGTCGGCCTGTTCGGGACGGTCGCTCGCCTCCAGGCGGGCCGCGCTGGCGACGTTGAAGACGCTGCCGGCGTCCCCGGCGGTAAAGGCAGTTCCAAGCGGGGCGTCCGGACGGCCGGCGAGCACGCGCTGGATGTAGTAGTGGTTGGTAAAGCCCAGCGCGAGGTCGCCGTCGGCGACCGCCTGGGCGATGGCGAACTCGTCGGAGTAGGCCCGGTCGACGACCTCCTGCATCCCCCGGAGCCACTCCCGGGTGGCCGTCTCACCCTCCAGTTCGATCATCGCGGTGACGAAGCCCTGGAACGACGCGTACGTCGGCGCCCACCCGATCTCGCCCTCGTACTCGGTCAGCTCGGGGAAGGCCATGATGTCCTCGGGGACGTCCGACTCCGAGAGTCTGTCCGTGTTGTAGGGGACGGTGCGGGCCCGCCCGGACGTGCCGGTCCAGGCGCCCTCGCCGTCGCGGAACTCCGACCGAACCAGGTCCGTCGTCTCGCTGGCCAGCGACTGGGTGTAGCCGTTCTCGGCCAGAAAACCCAGCGCGCCGGCGTTGACCGAGTAGAACACGTCGGCAGGGGTGTTGTCCTTCTCGGTGTCGACGCGACTCGCCAGCGACGGGGTGCTGTCGTACGTGACACGCGGGTCGAAGTCGGGGTAGCGCTCGTCGAGGTAGGCGACCAGGTCGCCGACGAGGGATTCGCCCCGACCGGAGTAGATCCGCAACTGGCCAGACAGGTCGGGCATCTCGTCCATCGACGTGCCACCGGGGGCGGGGCGGTCGCCGAACGCGCCCGGTCCCGACCCGTACCACGACGGTGCGCTCCCGGGACTCGCGGTGCCGGTCGGCTCGGGGTCGGTCCCCTCGTCCGTACCCGACTCCGTGCTCGTCTCGGTCTCCTCCCCGGTGTCGGAGCCACACCCCGCGACCAGGCCAGCGACGCCGGTCGCTCCCGCCGCCAGGAAGTACCGCCGCGTCCGTTCAGTCTCACGATCCGTCCAGTTCATCGAATGTTCGTCCGTCATTTGTTTTCGGTCTATCTACCGTTGTTATAGTTGCCGATTCAGTCGTCCGCGGTGGCCTGTGGCGTGGCCGCGACGGTCCCGGGTTCGAGCGTCTCCAGGCAGGCCAGCCAGTCGTGCATGTGTTCGCCGACGTACTCGAGGAACGCGGCGTTCTCGTAGTCGACGTCGGCCGCGAGGAGGGCGTCGTCGTTCAGTTCCAGTCCGGGCACCTCGTTGGTGAGGTCGCCGAACGTCGACCGCGGCGCCTTGTTGTGTTCACACAGCGGGTCGCCGTTGTAGATCTGCTTGCCCAGCACGTCACAGGCCCGCTTGAGGAAGACGCCGCTCCAGATGTCGTCGAACCGGCCCACGTCCCAGGGGTTGTCGTCCATGGGCAACTGGTAGAACGCGGGGACGACCTCCCGGCGGAAGGCGAGGTTCATCGAACAGACCGTCAGGTACTGCCCGGGGGCGGCCACGAAGTCACCGTCGTAGTCCGCGGCGCTCGTCCGGGTCTGGGCCTGGCCCTGCAGGTCGCCGTCCACGAGAATGCGCACGGCGTCCAGGTCGGGGACGTTCGTCCACAGCCCCTGGGAGGCGACCACGTCGTCGACGTACTCCGTCGTGGTTTCGACGGTCTCGCCCATCGCGCTGTAGGGGTAGCCCCGCGGGTAGAGCCCGTGTTCGTCGACGTTCTGGTAGAGGACGTTCACCCACCGCTCGTCCGACCCGACGGACTCGACCTCGCCCTCGAACGCCAGATTCTGCATATGCGTCCCGAAGAAGTCGACGTCGTCGTGGGGGAGCGTGTCGTCGTCGATGAACACGCCGTACTCGAAGTCGTTGGCCCACAGGTACAGCAACCCGAAACTCGTTTCGGCGTGACTGGCCGCCGGCACCACGTGCCCGTACTCCTCGATCCCCTGCTCGCGGTACCACTCTTCGCGTCGCGTCCCGTCGAAGACGGCCCCCGAGAGTCCTTCCTCGTCTAGCATTCGCGCCATCGCGTCGGTCTCACAGAAGTCCTCTGTCACGAGGACGACGTGGAGTCTGTCGATGTCGAACCCGTGTTCCCGGGCGTTCTCGGCGTAGGCCCTGATACATTCGTACTCCCGTATCGTCGGCACCACCACGCAGATCTCGGCCCTCATCGCTACCCGATTTTTTAGGCACGCCTAAAAAAATGTCGTTTCTGCTTCGAACCCCGGGGGCCGAAGATCCGTTTTCTCTCGTCGATCTATTTAGGTGAGCCTAAAGTAACTTGCGCTCCCGTCCTGGGTGCACCCACCGCTGGCCGTATCGGAGGTCGGATACCCACGTTGGAACTACCGCATTTCGGACACGATCGGACGGAAGTCGACAGAGACGGGACAGCGAGGCGTATCTGTCCGGAACCGTTCCGGGAGTCGTGACCGGCCCCGACGTTGTGATAGATACCCAAGGGGAACGCTTAACCGACTGCCACCTGGCATCTACGGTACGATGAGTGAACGCAACTGCCGGGAGGGTTCGGTCGAGTCATGAATCTCGACGGCCAGACCTGTCTCGTCACGGGCAGTTCCCGGGGAATCGGCCGCGGGATCGCCCTGGACCTGGCAGAGAGAGGTGCGAACGTCGTCGTGAACTACCGATCCTCGGCCGCCGGGGCCGAGGCGCTCGTCGGCGAGATCGAGGACGCAGACGGCCGGGCGATAGCGGCCCAGGCCGACGTCTCACAGTTCGAGGACGTCGAGGCCATGCGCGAGGAGGTCGGAGCCGCGTTCGGCGAGGTCGACGTGCTGGTCAACAACGCCGGGATCACCGTCGACAAGAAGTTCGAGAAGATGACCCGCGAGGACTGGGAGACCGTCATCGACGTGAACCTCGGCGGGGTGTACAACTGCACGAAAGTGTTCTACGACGACCTGCGAGAGGCCGAGCACGGACGGCTCATCAACATCTCGTCGGTCGTCGGCCAGCAGGGCAACTACGGGCAGGCCAACTACGCGGCGACCAAGTCGGGGCTGTTCGGCTTCACCCGGACGCTGGCCCTGGAGATGGCCGCGACCGGGTCGACGGCCAACTGCGTCGCGCCAGGGTTCGTGACGACGGACATGCTGGACGAGGTGCCAAAGCGCGTCCAGGAGAAGATCCTCCGGGAGATCCCGCTGGACAGGTTCGCCACCGTCGAGGACATCACCGGCATCGTCTCCTTTGTCGCCAGCGAGGCCTCCAGTTACATGACCGGCCAGGTGATCGGCGTCAACGGCGGCATGGAGTGGTGACATGAGCCAGGAAACCGAAGACGAGGGCGATGAGACGCCGCTCGAAGACCTCCAGCGCCGCCGCGAGGAGTCCCACCGCGGCGGCGGCGAGGAGCGCATAGAACGCCAGCACGACAGGGGGAAAATGACCGCCTACGAGCGCGTCGAGTACCTCCTCGACGAGGACACGTTCGTCGAGGTCGACCCCTTCGTCGAACACCGCTCGACCAACTTCGGCATGGCGGACAAGCGGTTCCACGGGGATGCGGTCGTCACCGGCTACGGCGAGGTCGACGGGCGCAAGATATTCGTCTTCGCCCACGATTTTACTGTGCTGGGCGGGTCGGTCGGCGAGGCGGTCGCCGACAAGGTCTGCAAGGTGATGGACCGGGCCATCGAGAACGGCGTGCCCGTGGTCGGGATCAACGACTCCGGGGGCGCACGCATCCAGGAGGGCGTCGACTCGCTCGTCGGGTTCGCCCGGATCTTCGAGCGAAACACGAAGGCGTCGGGACTGATCCCGCAGATCTCGGCGATCATGGGACCGTGTGCCGGCGGCGCGACCTACTCGCCAGCACTGACCGACTTCACGTTCATGGTCGAGGACACCTCCCACATGTTCATAACCGGGCCGAACGTCATCGAGACGGTCACCGGCGAACAGGTGTCCAAGGAGGAGCTGGGGGGTGCCGGGTCCCACTCCTCGAAGTCGGGCGTCGCCCACTTCGCCTGCCGGACCGAGGAGGACGCGTTAGACCGCATCCGTCGATTGCTGGGATATCTGCCGGCCAACAATATGGAAGACCCGCCGCGGGTCCCGGCGTGGGACGACCCGACGCGGGAACTCGACGGTGTGACCGACGTCGTGCCCGAGGCACCGCGCAAACCCTACGACATGACGAAAGTCATCGACCGGGTCGTCGACGAGGATTCGTTCTTCGAGACCCACAAGAACTGGGCGCGAAACGTCGTCGTCGGGTTCGCCCGCATGGACGGGCGCGTGGTCGGTATCGTCGCCAACCAGCCCCGGGTCAGCGCGGGGACGCTCGACATCGACGCCGCCGAGAAGGCCGCCCGGTTCGTCCGCTTCTGTGACTCGTTTAACTGTCCTCTCGTGACGCTGGTCGACGTGCCGGGGTTCATGCCCGGCACCGACCAGGAACACAACGGCATCATCCGGCGGGGGGCGAAACTCATCTACGCCTACGCCGAGGCGACAGTACCGCTGCTGTCGGTAGTGGTGCGCAAGGCGTACGGTGGCGCCTACATCGTCATGTCCTCGAAGTACCTCGGCAGCGACGTCAACTACGCCTGGCCGGGGTCGGAGATGGCAGTGCTGGGCCCGCGCGGAGCGGTCAACATCCTCTATCGCAACGAACTCCAGGCGGCCGACGACCCCGACGCGCGCCGCCAGGAGCTGATGGACGAGTTCCGCGAGGAGTTCGCCAACCCGTACGGACCGGCGCGTCGCGGGTACATCGACGACGTGATCGAACCGAAAGACACCCGCAAACGGCTGATCACGGACCTGGAGATCCTCGACCGCAAACGCGAGGAGAGCCCACCGAAAGACCACGGCAACATCCCACTGTAATGGCCGACGCAGAACTCACCCACGACGAACGGTCGGATGGCGAAGACGAGGAGTCGACAGTCGAACTCACTGTCGCGGACAGCGCAGTGACGGTGTCGCTGCCCCCGGACGCCGACGAGTCCGAGGCGGCGGCCATCGCGACGGCAGTGGGCGCACATCTCCGCGACCGCGCGGCCGCGACTGTCGCCGCCGCGAGCGCCGACGACGAACCCGACCCCGCCGACGCCTGGAAACTCGCCGGCCGCATGAAATCGGTCGGCCGCAGCCGCTGGCCCGACGACGTCCGACGGGGCGACGAGTGGAAGGCCGCCGCGCGGTCGTTCTACTGACCGGCCGGGACGCCGACCAGGGCGGACCGTAACACCCACATTGTGTCCACGAGTCGTCCCGAACATGACAGTCGCAGTGGTCGGAGCGTCGATGACGAAGTTCGGCCAGCGCGACGCCTGGGTGACCGGGATCATGAACGCACTCGCCGGGGACATCGGTGTGATGCCGGCCTACACCGAGCGGGTCGACCAGACCTCCTCGTCGGGCGGGGCCGGCATCTTCGAGGCCTGGCAGTCCGTCGCGTCCGGGGCCAGTGAGACGACGCTGCTGGTCGGTGCCGAGAAGATGACCCACAGGTCGACCGCCGAAACGACCGACGTCATCGCCTCGATCACACACCCCGAGGAGTACAAACACGGCGTGACACTGCCCTCCTTTGCGGGGTTGACCGCCCGACACTACCTCGAACGGTTCGACGCGCCCCGTGACTCGCTGGCGAAAGTCGCCGTCAAGAACCACAGAAACGGCGTCGACAACCCCCACGCCCAGTTCCAGAAGGAGATCGACGTCGAGACGGCGCTGGAAAGTCCTATCGTCGCCGACCCGCTCCGGCTGTACGACTTCTGTCCGATCACCGACGGCAGCGCGGGTATCGTGTTCACCACGGAGGAACGCGCACAGGAGATAACCGACGACTACGCGGTCGTCTCGGGCATCGCGGGTGCGACCGACACCCAGGTCGTCCACGAGCGCGACGACCCGACCGTGATGGGCGGCGTCGTCGAGTCGGGCGCCAGGGCGTACGAACGGGCGGGGATCGGCCCCGACGACCTCGACGTCGCCGAACTCCACGACATGTTCACTATCCTCGAGTTCCTCCAGATGGAGGGGCTGGACATCGCCGACCAGGGCGAGGCCTGGCAGCTGGTCGAGGAGGGATACACAGAGATGGACGGCGAACTGCCGGTCAACACCTCGGGCGGCCTCAAGTCGAAGGGCCACCCGCTCGGGGCCAGCGGCGTCGCACAGGGCTACGAGATATACAAACAACTCGTCGACGAGGCGGGCCCGCGCCAGGTCGACGCCGAGACCGGCCTGGCCTGTAACGTCGGCGGCTTTGGCAACTGCGTCATCACCACCATCATGGAGGCACGATAATGTCGTTCGACGCGCACCGCTGTCCGAACGGGCACGTCACCTACCCCGGCCACCCCCGTTGTCCGACGTGTGGCGAGGAACAGACCGACACCATCGACCTCGCCGAGCGGACCGGGGACGTCGTCACCTGGACCCACAGCACGAAGACGCCCCCGGGCGTCCGCGCGCCGAACACGCTCGCCATCGTCGAGTTCGACGTCAGCGGGGAGACAGACGGCGGCGACGAGTTCGTCCGTGCACTCGGACAGGTGACGACCGACGACATCGAGACCGGCGACCCGGTCGAACCCGTGTACGTCGAGGAGTTGCGCGACCCCGAAGCCGGGATCAGAGAACCGGAGAGTCAGGACTGGAACGGCTATCGCTTCGAACCGGTCTGATACGGTCGTGCGTACCCAATTTCGGCAGTGTCGGTGAAGACCGGCGTTTCGGACCACGGAGAGAGCTTTCTGTTTCGTGGGAATAACAAAGAATTACGCACGACCGTATGAGTCCCCGCGGTGGGAAGGCGGGTGCGCTTGCAGGGGGTCGACACGGCTCATAGTGATTATTGTAGGTCTGTTCCGGATCGACCGCACGACTGCGTGCGGCCCCATGAGGATCGGTCGACCGTTCGACTGACCGCAACCCAGACGTGACCGAGCGGTACGTGTCACCGTCGGCGTGGGGGAAGACCGCCGTCAGGTCGCCGTCCTCGTAGACGGCGAGACACAGCGCCGGGAGCACTAGCCACTCCCCGCGCTCGCCGGTCTCCATGCAGTAGCACTCGCGGGTCCCGAAAAACGGCGTCAACCGGACGCCGTTGCGCTCGGCCCAGGCCGTGAATGCCAGATACCGGTCCCGTATCGACGCCTCGGCCGACCCGTCACACGGGACCCGCTTTGGCCACGTGTCTCCGTCGAACGCCGCGATCACACCGGCCGACGAGAGGTCGGCCAGCCGGCCTTCGATGCGCTCGCGCCGACCCGATGCCGGTTTCGGCAGGGAGTCCCTGCTGAAGAGTTCGACGTGGGTCCCACGTGTCCGCTCGATTGGCGTCATGGGTATTACACTACACGACATACTGGGTAATAAATCATTATGTATAAAATATTATATATTGGTGGACAGCACCAGTACCACGGTGGAGCGGACAGTCGGCAGTGCCGACCTGGCGCGGTTACTCGCCGGTGCGGTCGTCCGTATCGTCGGCCGAATCACTGTCTGGAGCGCCGTTCTGGTGGGGCTCTTCGTCGTCCGTCTCCCCCTGGCCGTCGGTCCCGGCGCCGTTGCGGTCGTCGAGTTCGGACTTTATCGACTCCAGTTCCGCGTCGACGTCGACCTCGGGGCCTCCCCGGTCGGCGTCACCGGCGTCCAGCGCTGAGGGGCCGTCCTCGCCGTCCGTACGGGCCGGGTCCGTCGCCCCGGTCAGTCGGGACTGGACTTCGTCGCGCAGGGACCGGGCCTCCTGGAGCAGTCGAGCGGCCTCGTCACTGTCCGGGCGGCCCTCGACGGCCTGTTCGAGCTCCCGGAGCGTGCCGTCCAGTTTCTCCAGGGTCGTCACGCTGACAGTGCGGGCGCGTTCGCCGATGGCCTCGCTCTCGGCGCGGGTCCGGTCGGCAGTTTCGGACAGTTCCAGCGCCCGCTGGAGCAAACGTAACGCACGGATGTTCGTCTCCAGGACGAGAATCATCCCCGGGATCGCCACCTCGCTGGTGAACCGGCGCAACTCCCGCGGCGTCGGCGGTCGCAAGCGGGGCTCGGACGGCGGTTCCAGTTCCGCTTCGACATCCCGGAGCGCCGTCACGAGTTCGGCGACCAGCGCGGAGAGGTCCTCGTCCGGATCGCGGTCGGTCATATCCCGCCCTTCGCGGGGCAACGGGATATGTCCTGCCCTTCCCGCGGCGACCGGACAGCACTGGCACGGACCGGAACGTTTATTCGATTAGGTTGCCCTAAAACGTCGCATGGAAACGACGGACCGGTCCCCGGAGGAAACGCGGGTCGACGCCGAGCGACGTGCGGTCCCCGCAGTCTCGGCGTACTCGACGACGAAAGAACGGATGGTGTTTACCGAAGCGGGCAACGGAGACGGCTGGATCGCGACCGACCTGGCCGTCGAGCCGCGTCGCTAGTCCATCGCGGCCTCGGTGACCAGCGTGTCGTCTTCGAGGTAGTGTTCGACGTGGTGGGCGTCTTCTTCGGTTTCGACCAGGATCTGACGGAGGATCTCGGCGGTGGCGTGGTCGCCAAGGTCCGTCGCGAGTTCGACGTGGTCGCGCAGCGACTCGATGATGTCGCCGTACATCTCCAGGTCGTTCGAGAGCGACGTCCGGATGTCGTAGACGTCCTCGTGTTCCGACGAGACCGGCGAGTGCTCGGCGATCTGTTCGGGACCGGCGACGGGCGTGCCGCCCAGTGCCTGTGCGCGCTCGGCGAGTTCGTCCGCGGCTTCCTCGGCGTTGGCCGCCGCGTCACCCAGGAACAGGTGGAGGTCGCGGAACTCCGCACCCTCGACGTTCCAGTGGTGTTTCTTCAACTGGTGGTAGAGGACGTACGTCGCTGCCAGGTCCGTGTTCAGCGCGTCGATTATCTGTTCGGCTTTCCCCGTCTCGAGTCTGAGTTCGTTTTCCTCGACTGTCCCCGCCTGCTGTAGAACGTTCTTCTGGGTGCTCATTGCGTTCTTTTGTACGACCGGAACCCACTTAAAGATTGTCTCTCGGAAAGATATTTTTGGCTTCTCAAAACAATTTTTGTTACTTTCGGTCTCCCGAGAGAGTCAGGGTCGGGTCAAGACGACGGCCCGGTCGCCGTCGAGTCGCCCGGTGTCCAGGCCTGCGGTGTCGGCGTCGTTGCGGGCCTGGCGGTCGTGGAGCGCGACAAGCGCGGCCCGGCGGTCCCCGTCGAGGTCGATGTCCTCGGCGAACTCGTCCCAGACGTGGTCCGGGAGCGCCAGGTAGTAGGCCGTCTCGGTCCGGGCCAGCAGCGGGTCCATGTGGAAGTAGTTGCGCCACTCGTAGACGATGTCGTCGACGCCCGGCAGGTCGCGCACGTTCGACTGGTGGGTTCGGGCCAGGTCGGCGAGTCGGTCGCTATCGAGGCCGTGGTCGGCGGCGACGTCGGCGACGACCGCCTCGTCGAACACGGCGAGTTCGTCCCGCTCTGACATACCTCCAGTTGGGAGTGTCGTGGTATAAACAGTACCGTCCGCGTTTGCCTCGCGCGACCCGAAACACAGTTGACGGTCGGGTCCGAGAAGGGGGACATGCACTCACGAGCGGAGTCGTTCGCCGAGCGAGCGCGGGAGCTCGGCGTCGAAGTCGAAGTCCAGGAGTTCCCGGAAGGGACGAAGACGGCCGCCGACGCCGCCGCGGCCATCGGCTGTGAGGTCGCCCAGATAGCCAGTTCGATCGCGATGGTCGCCGACGAACTCGTGGTGGTCGTCACTAGCGGTGCCAACCGCGTCGACGAGGCGAAACTCGCGGAGTTGCGGAACGTCCCGTCCTCCGACGTCCGGATGGGTGAAGCCGACGAGATAAAGGAGACCCTGGGCTGGGCCATCGGCGGCGTGCCGCCGTTCTGTCACGACACCGCGGTTCCGGTGTACGTCGACGAGACGCTACTCGGCTTCGAGACGGTCTGGGCGGCCGCCGGGACCCCACAGGCCGTCTTTCCGGTCGACCCAGAGCGGATCGTCGACCTCGCGGACGCGACGCCGGCCGACGTCGCCGAGTGACCGGCCGGCGAACGGTCGGTCAACCCGCGCGTTCGTCCGCGCCTCGTCACCGACATGACCAGCTATTTGAGCGGTCGCGGCGAAACGCGGACGAATGGGCGAACTCGCTTCGCTGTTCGCACCCGAGCGTGTGGCCGTCGTCGGTGCGTCGGACGACGAGGGGTCCGTCGGTCGCGCCGTGACAGAGAACCTGCTCGCGGACTTCGACGGGGAGGTCGTCGCGGTCAACCCGACCAGAGACGAAGTGCTGGGCCTGTCGTGTTACGACGACGTGACAGAACCCGCGGACGTGGACCTGGCCGTCGTCGTCGTCCCCGCCTCGATCGCACTGGAAGTGATCGAACAGGCCGGCGAGGCCGGGGTCGACGACGTCGTCGTCATCACGGCCGGGTTCGGCGAATCCGGGAGCGAGGGGGCCGCCCGGGAGGAGCGACTGCGCGAACTCGCCGCGGAGTACGACCTCAACCTGGTGGGCCCCAACAGCCTCGGCGTGATGAACACGACCGTCGGCCTGAACGCGACCTTCGGCCCCGAGAACGCCCAGGCGGGCTCTCTCTCCTTTATGAGCCAGTCCGGAGCGTTCATCACGGCGGTCGTCGACTGGGCCAACGACCGCAACCTCGGCTTCAAGGACATCGTCTCGGTCGGCAACAAGGCCGTCCTGGACGAGAGCGACTTCGTCGCCGAGTGGGGTGACGACCCCGACACCGACGTCATCCTCGGCTACCTGGAGGACGTGGTCGACGGTCGGGTGTTCCTCGAAACCGCACGGGAGGTGACCGCCGAGACGCCGATGGTCGTCGTCAAGTCCGGCCGTACCGAGGCGGGCGCGTCGGCGGCGGCCTCCCACACCGGTGCCATCGCCGGCAGCGAACGCGCCTACGAGGCGGCGCTCGAACAGGCCGGCGTCCTCCGTGTCGACACCGTCCAGGAACTGTTCGACTCGGCGTCGATCCTCGCCGGTCAGCCGGTCCCCGAGAGCGACGGCGTGGCCATCGTCACCAACGCCGGCGGCCCGGGCGTGATGACGACCGACGCGGTCGGCGACGCCGGCCTCTCGCTGGCGTCCTTTACCGACGAGACCCTCGACCGGTTCGCGGAGTCACTCCCCGCCGAGGCAAACCGCTACAACCCGGTCGACATCATCGGGGACGCCCCGGTCGAACGGTTCACCGAGGCGCTCGACGGGGTGCTGGCCGACCCCGGCGTCGGCGCGAGCGTGGTCGTGGCGTGTCCGACCGCGACCCTCTCGTTCGAGGCGCTGGCCGAGACTGTCGTCGACCTGCAGGCCGAATACGGCAAGCCCGTCGCCGTCGCGCTGATGGGCGGTTCGTCGACGCGGGCCGCGAGCGAGCGACTGAGCGAGGCCGGCATCCCGACGTACTTCGACCCCGCGCGGGCGGTCCGCTCGCTGGACGCCCTGCGGGAGTACCGCGAGATCCGCGAGCGCGAAACCGTCGGGCCGCGGTCGTTCGACGTCGACCGCGAGCAGGCCCGCGAGATACTCCAGCGGGCCACAGACCGCGGGTCGAACAAACTCGGCGTCGAGGCGATGGACCTGCTCGACGCGTACGGCATCCCGACCCCGGCCGGGGAGATAGTGTCGGGCCGACGCGAGGCGGTCGCGGCCGCAGAACGCGTCGGCGGCGGCGACGACGTCGTCATGAAGGTCGTCAGCCCGGACATCCTCCACAAGTCCGACATCGGCGGCGTGGCCGTCGGCGTCGCGCCCGAGGAGGTCGCCGACACCTACGAGGACCTGGTGACGCGGGCGCGCAACTACCAGCCCGACGCTACGCTCGTGGGCGTCCAGGTGCAAGAACTGCGCGACACCGACAGCGGCGTCGAGACGATCGTCGGCGTCAACCGTGACCCCGGATTCGGGCCGCTGGTCCTGTTCGGACTGGGCGGTATCTTCGTCGAGATCCTGGAGGACGCGACGGTCCGCATCGCGCCAGTGAGCCAGCCCCAGGCCGACGCGATGATAGACGAGATAGACGCGGCGCCGCTGTTGCGCGGTGCACGGGGCCGCGACCCCGTCGACGAGGCGGCGGTCACGGAAGTCATCGAACGGCTCTCCCAGCTCGTCATGGACTTCCCGGCCATCGTGGAACTGGACGTCAACCCGCTCGTCGCGACGCCGGAGGGCGCGACCGCGGTCGACCTGCGACTCACCATTAACCAGGAGAAACTGTAATGTACCCACGACTAAAGTCGTGGGCTTCCCCCCGCAGGGGGTTTCGGCCCACGACTCGGCACCTCGCAGGCGGGTTGCACGCACAGCGTTCTGCTGGAGCGAACTACTCTGTTCGCTCTAGCGTACTCTCGCCGGGCTTTACCCGGCAAGGCGTTGGCGTATGGAAGCGCACGTTCGCCGCGGCGCGACGCCGCGGCAACCGGCTGGCACACACCGCTTTAATTCTCGGTGGCCTTGAACGCGGCCGTTTCACGGGTGAGTTCGCTCACCTCGGAGCGACGGCGGCATCGGCCCCGAGTTTCGGCGCATTGCCGGGGCGGTCTGCCCGGAGCCGCATTACGGCGGCCCGTACACCCGGACGCTTGTGGCCCCGATGCACTACCATGACACACACACTCACAGACCCTAAACGTATTGCTTGCGAAACCCAGGCCGGCCAGAGCGCGGTGGCCTGGAGCGCATCCGACGCGCTTCCTCCCACGGCTGAAGCCGTGGGTTTCCGCGCTACCCAACTATGAACCCGATCTTCGTCACCTCGACCGAGGAGGGCACAGGCAAGACAGCCATCGCCATCGCCATCGCGTCGCTCGCGGCCGACGACGGCACCGACGTGGGCTACTTCAAGCCCAAGGGAACCCGACTGCGCAGCCCGGTCGGCAAGACCCGCGACGAGGACCCGCTGCTGGCGATGGAGGTGCTCGGGCTCGACGCCGACCTCGAAGCGCTGGAACCCGTCGTCTACTCGCCGGCGTTCATCGAGGAAGCACTCCGCGGACAGGTCGACTCCGAGGAGATACGCCAGCGGGTCCGTGACCACTACGACGCCGTCGCGGCCGACCACGACCTCGTCGTCGTCGAAGGAGGCGGTTGCCCGTCGACCGGCGGCATCGTCGGCCTGACCGACCCGGACGTCGCCGACCTGCTGGACGCCCGGACGGTCGTCGTCGCCCACTACAGCCAGCCCGGCGACGTCGACGACGTGCTCGCGACGGCCCGCCGGTTCGACGACCTCGCGGGCGTCGCCTTCAACGCTGTCGGGGACGCCGACTTCGAGTCGCTGACGACCGACGCGGTGCCGTTCCTGGAGGGCGAGGGGATCCCTGTGCTGGGTGTCGTCCCCCGCGTCACGGAGCTGGCCGGCGTCACCGTCGAGGAGCTCTCGGAGGCGCTGGGCGGCGAGTTGCTCACGCCCGACGTTCCCACGGACGGGTTCGTCGAACGGTTCACCGTCGGCGCGATGGGCAGCGACTCGGCGCTCCGGCACTTCCGGCGACTTCGCGAGGCCGCGATGGTCACCGGCGGCGACCGCTCGGAGGTCCAGACCGCCGCGCTCGAAGCCCCCGGCATCGAGTGTCTCGTCCTCACGGGCGGGCTCCGACCGTCGAACGCGGTCCTCGGAAAGGCGACCGAGGCCGGGGTCCCGGTCGTCCTCGTCCAGTCCGACACCAAAACGACCGTCGACCGCGTCGAAGGCGTCCTCTCGACCGGCCGGACCAGCGACGTCGAGACGGTCGGACGTATGGCGGACTTACTCGGCGACCATGTCGATCTTGCCGACCTGAACGGCTGATACGGTCGTGCGTCATTCTTTTTGCCGAAATTGGTCACGCACGACCGTACGAGCGTCCGGGGACCGGGCACCAGCCTGCCAGTACTGTTCATACTGTCGGACACAAGTACGTGAACACGCTCGTCGGTGTGTCACCATCGAGATGTCTCGGAGACCGCCAAACGAAGTATCGAGTGTCGACTTGCTTGTGTCCGACAGTATCACATCTGGCCCAGTCTGCCGTCTGTCAGGTCTCCCCTGCGCGGCGGATGGACCAACCTTCACGACTGATGAAACGAAGGTAGCCGACGGGTATGTCGGGGGTATGTGGCCGACTGAGCGTTCGAACGGCGAAACGATTGTGTAAGCTTATACTGCTCGAAACCTTCGTTTCGGTTGGAGCCACACTGGCTCCGTAGTGTCACACGCTGGGGCTCCCCGCCCCAGGTTTCCCTGCGAGGGGTCGGAGTTTTTCCGCGTTCAATCGTCACCAGCGTTGCTCGTCGCCGTTCCGGCGGCGGTTTCGACCTCGTCGCCATCCGCTGCTCGGGCGCGCACGGTTTCGGGGTCGAAGTCGTTCGCCTCGGTGTTTGGCTCCAGGCCGGCGCGTTCGATGACGTCGAGGTCGTCAGCGGGCGTCTGTCCTTCCGTGGTGAGGTAGTCGCCGGTGAGGATGCCGTCTGCGCCGGCCTCGAAGGGGAGGTGCTGTTCGTCGGCGTCCAGGTTGACTTCGCGACCGCCGGTCAGGCGCACCCGCGCCTCCGGGTGGAGAAGTCGAAAGACGGCGATGGTTGTGATGATCTCGCGGGTCGTAATGTCGGCTCCGTCGGGGAACTGTTCGCCCAGGGGCGTCCCCGCGACGGGGTTGAGGATGTTGACCGGCAGCGAGGACACCCCGACGTCCTGGAGGGCCATCGCGGCGTCGACCCTGTCGGTCGGCGACTCGCCCATCCCGAGTATCACGCCGGCACACAGGTCCATTCCCGCGTCCTTGGCGACTTCGAGGGTCCGGACGCGGTCGGCAAACGAGTGGCTGTCGACGACCTCCGGGAAGAAGTTCGGGGAGGTCTCGATGTTGTGATTGTAGTGGTTGATACCCTCTGCAGCCAGGATTTCGGCCTCCTCCTCGGTGAGGATGCCCAGGCTGGCGTCGACTTCCACGTCGGTCTCGTCACGGACCAGCCTGATGGCCCGCAACACCTCCTCCCACTCGTCGGGGCGGTGTTCCTTCGAGACGCCCTTCTCGGCGAGCACGATGCCGAAACGCTGTGCGCCGTCGCGTTCGGCACGGCGGGCCGCGGCCAGTATCTCCTCGGGGTCGAGAAAGCCGTAGGTCTCGATGCCGGTGTCGAAGTGGACCGACTGGGCACAGAACCCGCAGTCCTCGGCGCAGTCGCCCGCCTTCGCGTTCACGATGGAGCAGGCGTCGACGGTGCCGTCGCCGAAGTGGGCGCGCACGGCGTCTGCGGCCGCCGTGAGTTCGTCGACCGGCTGGGCGACCAGCGCGAGCCCGTCGCGTCTGTCCAGACGTTCGCCCGCGAACAACCGCTCGACGGCGTCGTCGACCGTCCGGTTCCCTGTCTCGTAAACCACGATCCGACCGACAGTTGACAGTCCGAAAAAAGTTGTGGTGGGTGCAGACCGACCGGGGCTCACTCGCCCCAGTAGTACCGCGGGCCCAGCAGCATGTACGCCATGGCGGCGACCAGCAGGGCGCGAGGCAGCAGGCGGCCATACGCCGCAGGTGCGATGATCGCGCCGGCCTGGACGACGCCGAGCACGCTCGCGTCGCGTGCGAGCAGTTTCGGGTACGGGACGGGCGCCACCATCGCCAGCGAGAGGAGGACTGACGCCGCCAGCAGCGTCGGCACGTGGGTCAGCCCCGCCAGGTAGGCCGTCACCAGGATCGTCGCCCCGAGCGTGTTCTGGATGCCGGGGCGGTTCTCGTCGGGGCCGACGAACTCGCTGTACAGCGCCGTCCGGAGGAGAGACATGATGACGAACACGGACGCCACCGCGAGCGCGACGGCGAGTTCCATTGGCGGGGCCGCGAACGGACCGTCAGCGAGCCAGCCCCACTCGGCGGCGGCCGCCCCGTAGACGAACAGGGCGGGTGTCGCGCCGAAGGACACCACGTCGGTGACCGAATCGAGCAGCGGGCCGACGGCTGTGCTCCCCATCGTGCGGGCGACGATGCCGTCCAGGGCGTCGGCGATGGCCGCCAGGAGAACGAGACGGGCCGCGAGCGAGGGGTCAGAGAGAGCGACGACGGCGGCAGCGATACCGATGGTGGCGTTTGCTAGCGTCACGACGTCGGCGACTCCCAGGCGTTCGCGGACCCGCAGCCCCTCGTCCATACCCGCGCTGTCGGTGGACTGGTACAAAAACGCGTGGAATCCGGTCGACCCACGGCGCCTGTCGGGGACTGGCGCCCCGGAACCCTCCGCCCCGATCCCAGAAGGCATTTGGTGTGTTCGCCCACAGCAACGGTCGAGAATGAACCACGTCGTGGCCGTCGAGTGCCGCAGGTGCGGGCGCCGGTACGCACCCGAGGACGTCACCTACACCTGTCCGGTACACGACGGCGACGACGACGGCGTCAGCGGCGTCCTCGACGTCCGTTACGACGACGACGGACTCCGCGAGCACGTCGAGACCGAGGGGGTCCCCGACTCGCCAGCGGACCTGTGGGCGTTCGAGTCGTTTCTCCCGGTCGGGGCCGGCCGGACGGTCTCGCTCGGTGCGGGCGGGACGCCGCTTCACGAGGCACCTCGACTGAGCGACCGACTGGACACCACGGTCCGGATCAAAGACGAAGCGGGCAACCCGACCGGGGCGAGCAAGGACCGCGGGACGGCGGTGGTCGTTACACGTGCCGTCCAGGCGGGCCACGACGTGGTGACGTGTGCCTCGACGGGCAACGCCGCCGCGTCGCTGGCCGGCTACGCCGCTCGTGCGGGGCTGGACTGTCAGATCTTCGTCCCCGCGGACATCCCCGACGGCAAGGCCGTCCAGCCCCGGCTTTACGGGGCGGACGTGCTCGCCGTCGAGGGCACCTACGAGGACGCCTACGAGTGCTGTCGGACTGTCTCCGCCGACCGTGGCTGGTACAACCGGAGCGCGGCGCTCAATCCCTACGCCGTCGAGGGGACCCGGACGCTGGGGTTCGAACTCGGCCGCCAGGCCCCGACGGCCGACTGGGTCGTCATGCCCATGGGCAACGGCTGTTCGCTGGCCGCGGTCTGGAAAGGGCTGGCAGAGTTCGCTCGATTGGGACTGCTCGCCGACCCGCCGCGGATGCTCGGCGTCCAGGCCGCCGGCGCGACGGCCATCTACGACCGGTTCGTCGGCGAGGACGAGCCGGGACCGGAACGGGCGACGGGAACGGCGGCAGACAGCATCGACGTGACGGGCCCGCACAACGCGGCGCGGGCCTGTCGAGCGCTGGAGGAGAGCGGCGGCGACGCCGTCGTCGTCGACGACGACTCTATCCTCCGCGCGCAACGTCTCGTCGGCGAGTCGGAAGGACTGTTCGTCGAACCGGCGAGCGCGGCCGCCATCGCGGGCGTCGAACGGGCCCGCGAGACGGGCATCGTCGGCGTCGACGACGAGGTGGTCGTCGTCGCCACCGGGACCGGGCTCAAAGACACCGCGACGGCCGAACGGGCGGTCGGCCCGGTCCGGACAGTGTCGGCCGACCCCGACGAACTCCCCGAACTGTGACCGACAGTATTACTCGTCGTGTCCGCCGGTCCGGAACCGCGCCGCGGTGACCGCCGTCCCGACGACGAGGATGAACAGTTGCCAGCCCGCCCGGACCACCGGGAAGAGCCGTTCGGGGTCTTCCTCCGTGCCGCTCGGGTCGGGGTCGACGCCCGTGCTCATGTTAACCTCCTGCGAGGAGCCGAAACTGTCGGGGGCTGGCCCACCCCCTTCGTCGGGCGAGAGGTCGACGAACGTCTGGACGATGCCGCGCTGGTCCGAGAGTTCTATCTTCCCGTCGATGACGTAGAACTGGTCGTGGAGCGGCCACAGCGGGTTGACGCCCGCTTCGACGAAGTCGAGTCCGATACCCGCGACGGCGTAGGCGAGGATGCTCATCCACCCGACGGCGACCCCCCAGTCGCCCCAGCACTGGCGGACGAGCGATTCCTCGCGCACCCGTGTGTCGACCGCCCAGAGCAGGCCGGCCGCGATCGGGATGAGAAACGTGTGACCGACCGACCGGTGACCCGCGACCGCGACGAGCGCGACGAACGAGTCCAGGTCCGGAATGATCGTCACGCCGAGGACAACGAGCACACCACGGCGGTCGTAGTGCGGACCGAGGAGGGCGGCAGCGAGCAGGCCGGCGAAGGCCATGTGGACGATAGTCGAGGGCATGCCAGCCCCTCCACCGGCCAGGCTCTTTACTGTTGGTCAACGCGTCGATCGGGTGGGGATCTACTGGCGAACCGGGTCAGGAGTGCTGTTCGACGAGTTCCAGCAGCGTGGACTCGTCCTGCATGCCGACGAGCTGTTCGACGGCTTCGCCGCCGGCGAACAGGAACAGCGTCGGCACTCCACGGACGCCGTACTCCCCGGCCAGCGCCTCGTGTTCGTCGACGTCGACTTTCGCGACGACTGCCGCGGTATCGCTCGCGATAGATTCGACGACGGGTTCGAGCATCTGACAGGGCCCACACCAGTCGGCGTAGAAATCCACGAGGACGACGTCGTGGTCGCCGACGAGGTCGTTCAGATGGTCTTCCCCGTCGACGTGGACCGGTTCGACCGGTGTCGTCGGTTCTTGCAGTTCCTCTTTTTTCCGTTCCCGGATCGATTCGATGTCCTCACCGTCGCTGGCGTCGCTCATAGGAAGTCTACGGGACGAACCAGTATAATCGCTCCGCCGTTGTGGCCCGGGCGGACACAATCCGCCTCGGAGCCCGAGAGCCGGGTCGCACCTGGGCAGACGGGCGTCGGACGCGAAACAAGAATTTAAGACCCTGCCAGCCGAGTTACGTCGTATGACTACCGAGACCGCGCCACAGGAGATCACGACGCTGGTCGGGCGGGAAGTGTACACGAAAAACGGGGTGTTCGTCGGTGAAGTCGAGGACCTCCGGCTCGACCTCGACGTCCAGCAGGTGACCGGCCTCGCGCTCCACCAGCTCAACGCCGAACTGTTCGACGACGAGGTCAACAGCTCTCGCGGAGTCATCGTCCCGTACCGGTGGGTACAGGCGGTCGGGGACGTCATCATCATCAACGACGTCGTCGAGCGCCTGCACGACGGCGAGGAGAGCGGCGAAACCGAAGTCGCGGCCTAGAAGGCGTCGTCTTCGACGGAGATGTCCGCGTGGAGTTCGTCACGCAGTGCCGCGTGGACGTGACAGATATCCTCGCCGCGTTCGACGACCGCCTGCTTGTCCTCGCCCAGTGACGCCTCGACGCGGATGTCGAACCCGACGTACTCGAGGTCGTCGTCCTCGTCCAGGTCGGCCGAGACGTCGACCTCGACGCGGCCGATGTCCTCGTAGCCTTCCTGCTGGGCCCCGACGCGAAACGCCGGAATGTAACACGACGCGTAGTCGGCCGCCAGTACCTGGTTCGGGTCGGGACCGTCCTCACCCAGGGCGTCGATGACGAACGACCACTCGCTGTCGATCTCGTTTTCGGTCGTGAATCCCTCCGCCGAAACGCTTTCCACTTCGATGTCGGACATGACACTGTCACCCTCGAACCCCTCCCTCTAAAGCGTGTCTGATACGGTCGTGCGTACCCAATTTCGGCAGTGTCGGTGAAGACCGGCGTTTCGGACCACGGAGCGGGCTTTCTGTTTCGTGGGAATAAAAAGAATTACGCACGACCGCATGAGTCAACCGACGCCCGGTCGTCGGAACGTCTCTGTCAGCTCGTACCCACGACGGCAGCAAGGCCCGAACCCGTTCGGCCGACCGGGAGTTCGACGATGCGGGACATGAGCCCGAACGGCCGACCGGAATTGGACGGTGGTGAGAGCGGAGTCAGAGCGTGAAGGTCTCGTCGCCGTCGAGGACGTGGGCCTCGGCGTCGCTCCCGGTGGCGGCGACCTCGTCGACGAAGCGGTCGACGTCTATCTCGATGGGGGGGAACGTGTCGTAGTGCATCGGGAAGGCGTGGTCGACGTCGAGCCAGTCGACCGCGACGGCGGCCTGCATCGGACCCATGGTGAAGTGGTCGCCCACGGGCACCGCGACGGCGTCGGGTTCGAGGAAGGGCCCGACCACCGTGTCGGAGACGACATAGCCCGCCGGCATGCCCCCCTCGTACTCGTAGCCGGTCTCGATGCCGTTGGTGTGGTCGGCGCGGTGCATCGAGACGAACGCGTCGCCGAGTTCGACGGTCCCGCCGAGGTTGAACCCGACGGTGTCGTCGGCGCCCATCTCGTCGGCGACGTAGCCGGTGAGTTCGGGTGTGCCCGCCACCGTCGCGTCGGTGAACGCGTCGACGTCCGCGATGTGGTCGGCGTGACCGTGTGTCAGCAGGACGTAATCCGGCGTCTCCAGGTCCGATGGTTCGAGGTCCGTGTGTGGGTTGTCGAAGAAGGGGTCGATCAGCAGGTCAGTGCCGCCGAGCGAAACGTGCCACGTGGAGTGGCCGTGCCAGGTCAGGTCCATACACGTGAGACGTAGGAGACAGGCACACTTAATGCTCACCTGAACCGGAGACGCCGTCCGGGAGACTGGCCGAATTACTGTCCGTCGCCGCCTTCCTGCTGGCGGCGGCGCCGGCGGCGTTCACGTCGTTCGCGTTCGCGCCGCCGGCGCTCGCGGCGTCGCAGCGTCCGTGCGTAGCGCACCCACGCCAGCGAGAGGCGGTCGACGTACCAGATGAGGACCGCGACCGACCCGACGAGACCGACCACCAGCAACAGTCCCTGTAGCAGCGTCGACCCGACGTGGAGGTACAGGTACGTGACGCTGAGGACGAGCAGCGTGACTTCGAGCCCACACCGGAGTGCCGGAACCTTCCAGTCCGGGCCGCCGTCGGACCCGCCGTCGGTCACGACTTCCGGAAGCACGTCCCCACTGTTGGACAGTCTCTGTGTTGTACTTTACCCCCGACCCGGCCGGTCAGCGGTTTTATTCGTCTCCCAGCCCAGGTTTCGGTATGGACGACGAGGCGTCCCGTCGGCGGGTTCTCGCGGCCTGTGCGGGTGCTCTGTCGGCGGGTGTAGCCGGCTGTAACGTCGAGCAGTCGCGCGACCGCGGAACCGACGAGCGAACGGAACCGCCGGGCGGGGCCGACGAACGGGATCTGGACCGTGAGGGACTCCCGGACGAGCGGCCGCCCGGGCCGGTCGCGGAGTCGGTCGCCGACAGGTTCGTCGACGCCTACGACGACACGATCGGCTCGGTGGCACAGTTACAGGTGTTCGGGTCGCGCGGGCGCGGCCAGGGAACCGGCTGGGTGTACGACGACGAGTTCGTCGTCACAAACCAGCACGTCGTCGGGAGCGCGTCGGAGGTGTACGCCCGCTTTCCGGAAGGGGGCTGGACCGAAGCCTCGGTCGTCGGGACCGACGTGTACAGCGACCTGGCAGTGTTGCTCGTCGAGGAGCAACCGGCGAGTGCGACGCCGCTGGCCCTGGCCGACTCGGACCCGGCCGTCGGTCGGGAGGTCGTCGCCATCGGCAACCCCTTCGGCCTCTCGGGGTCGGTGACCGCGGGTATCGTCAGCGGCGTCGACCGGACGCTTCCGGCGCCCAACGACTTCTCGATCCCCGACGCGATCCAGACCGACGCCCCCGTCAATCCCGGCAACTCCGGGGGCCCGCTGGTCGACCTGGACGGGACAGTCGTGGGCGTCGTCAACTCCGGCGGGGGCGACAACGTCGGCTTCGCCGTCTCGGCGGCGCTCACCCGGCGGGTCGTTCCGTCGCTGGTCGACGACGGCTCCTACGAACACTCCTACATGGGGATCCGGCTCAGGCCGGTCGGGCCGTTGCTGGCGCGCGCGAACGACGTCGACCGCGGCCGCGGCGTCTACGTCGACAGTGTCGTCCCGGACGGTCCGTCACAGGGTGTCTTCGAGGGGTCGACCGGCGAGACGACCATCGAGGGTGTCACGGTGCCGACCGGCGGCGACGTGATCGTCGCGATGGAGGACACACCGATCCCCCAGCGGCAGGCGCTCTCGGCGTTTCTCGCACTGGAGACTCGGCCCGGTGATACCATCGCGGTGACCGTGTTGCGCGACGGGGCCGAGCAGACGGTCGACCTCACGCTCGGGTCGCGACCGGACCCCTAGTCGAGCCGTTCGGCCGCGCCGTCCTCGACGAGCGGGCCCGCGTTCGGTTCCGGGAGCGTCACCACGTCCTCGGCCGTGAGGTCGTAGGCGCGCTCGTCGACGCCGAAGATCTCGCCGACGTCGCTCGTAATCTTGACCGTCGACCGTGACAGGTCGGAGTCGCCACCCGACTCGCTCGACGACCCCGTCCCCTGTCCGGGGTCGGTTCCGTTCAGTCCAGCCCCGTCCGACCGCACGGGCTCGCCACCGCCGTCACGTCGGCCCTCCCGGGTGGCTTCGTCGGAGTCCCCGCCCGACGGCCCGTCGTCGCTCTGGCCCGGTGGGCCCCCACCTGCCATCACGTCCGCAGCACCGATGGTGTCCCCGGCGCCGCCATCGTCAGAACGGAGGTCCGCCGGGTCGGGGTGGCTCGCCCGGCCGTCCCCGGACTCCGTGGCGTGTTCGGAGTCGGCGTCGGGGGCGTCCGCTCCCCGGGTCCGCTCGGCTGTGTCGGTGTGAGACCGATCCGGCGTGCCGGTGTCGGCGGCCCCGCCCGGAGCCGTCGAGTCCGCCGACTGTTCGGGCGGGTCCGTCCCGCCGGTCGGCGGGGCCGATTCCCCGTCGAGGATGGCGAACACCGCTTCGCGGTTGTTCTCGATGGCGCCGACGAGCGTCTCGAACAGGGAGCGTTCCTCTTCGGTGAGGCCGTCGTCGTCGGTCGGCATGTCCGCGGCGGCCAGGGAGGCCATCTTGACGATCTTACCGACCCGGCGCTCGTAGATGGCCTCGACGGTCTGTTCAGCAGTGTCGATGTCGTCGTTGAGGCGGCCGACCTCCGGCGAGTTCCACGGGTCGTCCGCACGGTCGGCCGCGCGGTCGCGCTCGGTTTCGAGGCGACCGATGTAGTCGGCGGCGTCCTGATAGAACGTCGCACGCAGTTGCTGGAGGCTGTCGGTCTGGCGCTCGCGGCTCTGTACCGATTGGAGTTCGTCGAGATCCATCACTCGGGCCCCTTCTCGGCGCGGCCCCGTGCCATCAGGAACGCGCCGACGTACTCCGGTACGGAGTGGACGCCCGCATCCACAGTAAAAGTATCGCCCCGGAGTTCGACGGTACCGGGGTCGGTCACCTCCACCGTGATGTCGTGGCCGACGAACGTCTCCGGAACGGCGTCGACCAGCGGGTCGAAGTCCGCCAGGTGCGCCCTGTCGATCCGCTGGACTGCGAGGGCGCTCCCGCCGTGGAGGCTGCCCGGCAGTCGGATCAGTCGGTTCGTGTCGGTCGTCACGGGTTCGTCGATGGGGGCCATCTGCTCGGTGACGGTCACGCCAGCGAACTGCTGGGCGACCTGCTCGAAGGCGGTGTGGGCCGAGATGTTCCCCCGTTCGATCTCCTCGAAGCGGTCGGTGGCGATCGTGTACATGGCCCCGGCCTTGCCCTCGCCGATACCCTCGTACTCCGAGAGGGTCTCGATGGCAGTGTCCTCGTCTTGCTCGCGGACAGTGTCCGCGAGGTCGTAGACCCGCTGGTGGATCCGGCCGCCCCAGCCGCCCTCGCGTGGCAGATAGCGGTTGGTCGCCGGACTCACCCGCCCGGCCTCGCCGCCGACGGTCTCCTCGGTGACGACGTGGTCGAACTCCAGTCCGATCCCCCGGACGTAGTCGACGACCTCCCGGCGGGCGTCGCTGTCGAGCGTCTGGACGGCCTCGTCGCGGACGTGGACGTGGTAGCCACGCCCCCCGGAGAACACGACCGTCAGGTCCTCGAACCCGAAATCCGTCTCAAGCAGGTCCAGCAACCGGAGCAGGGCGTCCTTGCACTTGGCGAGCATCCCGGCGTAGCTGTCCTCGCCGAGGACCACCGACGGGAGGTGGTCGGCGTCGAGGTCGAAGATCAGGTCCGACGAGCGCCAATTCTTGTCGCTCATCGTGCTCGCACCCGGGTCGTCGTAGCGGCCAGCCGAGAAGTAGACGTGTTTGGGTCGCTCGCGGGCGAGGAAGTCACCGAGTTCACCCAGGTCGAGCAACGAGCGGTGGCGTACCATCGTCTCCCCGGGGCCGTCGGTCCAGGGGACGTACCCCCACTCACGCTCGTTGGCCTCGGGCGGCGGCGTGAACTCGACCCGGCGGTAGTGGTCGCCGAACCGACCGCGAAGGTACGCCCGCGTCTGCTCTTGCACGGACACCGATAGCCAACGGTGGTCCAAAGCGTTTGCGCTCGGGTCTGTGACTGGTGAGAGAGCCTACCGACCGCTGAACAGCTTCGTGAGACGGTCGGTGATCCCGTCCTCTTCGCCCAGGCGGAGGTAGTAGGCGTCCCCGCCGTCCTCGTAGTAGTCCTCGATACGGCGTTCGACGGTGAAACCGATATGCTGGTAGAACTCGATGGCGTCCGTGTTGGTCGTACGGGCGTGACAGGTCACCGACCCGAAGTCGCCGGCGACGCGCGCGACGAGCGCCTCGCCGAACCCCTCGCCCTGGTACTCGTCGGCGACGGCGAGAAACAGAATGTACCCGTCACGACGGACCACGGCGAACCCGATGAGTGCGTCGCGGTTGGTTCGGTCGACGAACAGGAACACCGTCGAGCGCTTGTACGCGCTCTCGAAGAAGCCGCGTCGCTGTCGCAGTACGTCGTGTTCGCGTCTGATCGCCTCTTTGAGCTGCCAGGCCTGCTCGACGTAGGCCGTCTCGCCGGGGTCAACGACGCGACTGTCGACGTTGACGCTCACTATCGCTCGTGTAACGCGTTCGTGAACATAATTCCATCGGCGCGAGGCGGGTCCGGAGGCGACCGTCGAGCCGTCGTCGGGCGGAGCACAACGCTTTCCCCGACACAGTGAGAGGAAGTCGGTATGGCACAACCGACGGAGGGACAGGGGGAACCGGACGATTCGACGGGGTCCGCGTCCCCGGTCGGCGTCGGTGAGTGGTTACGCCAGATCTTCGTCTCCGGTATCGCGATAATGATCCCGATCATCGTCACGGTCATCGTGCTCGTGTTCGTGGTCAACTTCATGCGGGGGCTGGTCAGCCCGGCAGTCTCGGTCCTGACGGATACGGCGGGTGTCGGCCAGTCGACGCCCGACTACGTGCTGGAACTGGCCGCGCTCGTGTCCGTCGTCGTGCTCGTCTTCGTCGTCGGACTCCTCGCCGAGGCCCGCCCCGGCGGCGGTATCGAGGAGGCCTTCGACAGCGGCGTCGCCAGACTCCCGGGCATCGGGTCGGTGTACACCAGTTTCAACGAGATGAGCGAGCTCCTGCTGTCGAGTGACTCCCAGAGTTTCCGGGAGGTGAAACTCGTCGAGTTCCCGACGCTCGGGTCCTACACCGTCGCGTTCGTCACCGCCGACGCGCCCCGTGCCATCGAAGAAGCCACCGGCAACGACGGGATGACGACCCTGTTCATGCCGATGGCGCCCAACCCGGTGATGGGCGGGTTCGTCCTCCACGTCTCCGAGGAACGCGTCTACGACGTCGACATTTCCGTCGAGGAGGGGATCCAGTCCATCGTGACCAGCGGCGTGACCGTCGGCGCCGACGAGGAGATCGGCGCCGGCGAGATCGGCGAGATAAGCGGCGTCGAACCGGTCGAGTCGACCGAGGAACTCGAGGCGGCCATCGACGAAGCACGCCACGACGACACCGCCGACGACGGGACGACCACCGACCGATGAGTTACGAACTGCGCGACCATCGGGGCAGTCGCGGACGGGATGGCCGCGGCGATGTGTGACGACATACCCGACTCCGGCGGCCAGCGGTTCGACCTCGACGTGACCGCAGGGGGGCGCGAGAGCCTCCTGTTCGACTACCTCGACGGACTGATCTACGAGCGGGACGTGCGCGGCGTGTTGCCCGTCGACAACAGCGCGACAGTCGGTCGCACCGACGAGGGTGGCTGGCAGGTCGCGGCCAGTGCCCGCGGCGTGGCCCTCGATACCATCGAGGCCCGGGACCTGAAGGCGGTCACCTACTCCGAGATGGACCTGTCCGAGACCGACGACGGCTGGCGCGCCTACGTCGTCTTCGACGTGTAGCGCAGTCCCGGACTCTAGTGATTACTGTAGGTCTGTTCCGGATCGACCGCACGACTGCGTGCGGTCGTACCGGTAAATCGCTACAATAATCACTACCGAACGACGTTCGACCGACCAGCACGCACGGACGGAAAGAGGCGCCTCGGACACGGAGCGAGCGATTCTCGGTTCACGGAAACCCCTTCGCGTATTTAAGTTCGTGGAAGCCTGACTCCCGATATGGACGTAAAAGGGCGGACCGTGCCGGCAGTCGTGGTAGCGACGCTCGGACTGGGTCTGGTTGCCCGTCCGGCGCGGGCACACGTCGACTACGTCACGGACCCGCCGGGTACGACCCTGGAGGCTATAGAGTTTCTCCGGACGGTGCTCTCGGAACCGCTGAACCTCGCGCTGGTCGTCGGCGGCACGCTCGGGACGGTCGCGCTGCTGACCGCCTATCTGGTCGTCCGGCCGACGATCCCCGACATAGTGGCGCTGCGCCGGACGCTGTCTGGCTACCGGGAGTTCGTCCCCTGGATGCTGCGTCTGAGTTTCGGGTTGCCACTCGTCGGCGCGGGTTTTGCGGGCTATCTGTTCAGCCCCGCCGTTCCCGTCGAGGCCCGCGTCTTCCAGGTCGCGCTCGGCTTCCTAATCTTGAGCGGTCTCGCGACGCGACTGGTCGCGCTAGTCGGACTCGTCTCCTATCTCGGGGCCCTGGTCGTCTATCCGCAGCTACTGCTGGCCATCGAGTATCTCCCGGGCCTGCTGGCGGTGATCCTCCTCGGGTCGGGCAAACCCAGCGCCGACCACATGCTCAAAGCGGTCGCCGCCGCCGAGGGGTCGTGGTACGGCCGGATCGACCCCGTCCACAGGGTCGCGGACCCGCTCGACCGCGCCCTCGACCCCTACAAGCGGTACGTCCCGACGGTGCTGCGCGCCGGACTGGGTGTCGGCTTCGTCTACCTCGGGCTGACCCAGAAGCTCGCGGACCCGGCGCGCGCACTCGGGGTCGTCGAGGAGTACGACCTGACGAGCGTCGTGCCGGTCGACGCCGGACTGTGGGTCGTCGGCGCCGGCCTCACCGAGTTCGGGGTTGGAATACTCCTGATCGTCGGGTACCTGACGCGGGCGGCCGCGGCCACCGCGTTCATGATGCTCGTATTGACGCTGTTCGGCCTCCCCGACGACCCGGTGCTCGCACACGTCACCCTGTTCGGGATGCTCTCTGCCGTCTTCACGCTGGGTGCCGGGCCGCTGTCGCTTGACGCCTGGCTCGCGAAGGCGACGGCCCTGTCCGACGAGAGCGAGGCCACGCGGGCCGGCGGCCACAGCGAAACCTATTCCGGCGCGGCCGGTCGACCTAGCGGTATGACCACCTACGACGCCGACGGCATCACACTCGAGAAGGTCCGGGAGTTCGTCTGGGAGATCCCACAGAGTGGCGACATGGGGACGCCAGCGCGCGTCCTCGCCAGCGAGGCGCTCTTGGACGAAATAAGCGAGGACAAGACCCTCGAACAGCTGAAAAACGCCACCCAGTTGCCGGGCGTCCAGAAGTACGCGCTCTGTATGCCCGACGGCCACCAGGGCTATGGCTTTCCGGTCGGGGGAGTCGCCGGCATCGACGCCGAACACGGCTGTATTTCGCCCGGAGCGATCGGGTACGACATCAATTGCTTGCCCGCCGGGACGGATGTGAGACTCTCACACGGTCGGCGACTTCCCATCGAGCGACTTTGCGACCGGTTCGAGGACGAACAGGCAATCGTTCCAACGGGAGAAGAACTCGCCGAGTCGGAGATCACGCTGTTCACAGAGTCAGGTCCACAGCAGGTGTACGAAATCGAAACGGAAACCGGACAGAGGGTTCGAACGACGGTAGACCACCCGATCCAGACGCCAGATGGGATGGTCGAACTGGGTGACCTCGAACCGGGTGATAGCGTGACGGTCCATCCGTTCGAGGGGGTCGAGCACGAACGTCCCGACGAATTCGTGGTCGTGTCCGAAGACGACCTTTCGGACGCCGACCCGCAGGCGATTCGTGTGCTGAAAGAGCGGGACCTCGTACCGCTGAAGACGACTGATGACTCGTTCCCGCACCTGCTGAAACTCGTCGGATTTCTCCTGGGTGACGGAGCGTTCGGCGGTAATGGGGGAACGTGGTTCTACGGCGAACCGACGGATCTGGAGTCTATCCAGCGGGACATTCGATCCGTCGGGTTCACGCCGTCGAAAGTGTACGAGCGCGACCGCGACCACGAAGTGAACGGGACCGAGTTCCAAACCGCTGAATACAGTATCAAGGCCACATCGCGGTCACTGAAGCGCCTGTTCGTCGAACTCGGCGTGCCCGACGGTCCCAAAGTCAGTTCGGGATTCACCACGCCGGAGTATCTCGACGACCTGCCGGACTGGCAGCAAGCGCTGTTCTACAGCGCGTATTTCGGTGCTGAGATGAGTGCCCCGAGCGCACAGTACGACAAGAACCTCTACTGTCCGAAGGTTACACAGACGCGGTCCGTCGAAACCGCAGACGCCGGTCGGACGTTCATGGCCGACATCAAAGAGTTCCTGGGGGAGATCGGTATCGAGACCAACCGGATCGAAGAGTACGAGACGGACTCGAACCGGAATCACGAAACCGTCCGGCTACGGCTCGGTGTCAGAAACGACTCCCGAAACCTCATCCGATTCCTGACGAAAGTCGGCTACCGCTATCGGGCAGACAAGCAGCGTGAGGCGTCAGCAGCGGTGACGTACCTGCGGAAGAAGGAACCAGCGGTGACGTACCTGCGGACGAAAGAACGCGAGATTTCGCGTCGTGAGCGGATAGCGTCGGAATCGAAACGGCTCGCCGACGGCGGCACGGAGATGTCGGAGATACGCTCCCGTTTCGATAGCAACGACCGGTTCGTCGAGCGAAGCGTCTGGAGTGACAGGTCCGGACGGCCTCGACCCGGAACGGACTTTCCGGATTACGAGGCGTTCCGCGAGCACGTCACCGTCAACGACGATGGAACGGTCGTGACGAGTGTCGCTGCGATCGAAGAGATCGGAGAGAGAGACGTCTACGATATCGGCGTTACGCACGACGCCCACAGGTTCCTGGCGGACGGGTTCGTCGTCTCGAACTGCGGTGTCAGGATGGTGACGACGGATCTCACCTACGACGACGTTCGCGGGCGGGAGGCCGAACTGGTCGACGCCCTCTTCGCGAACGTCCCGTCGGGGCTGGGCGGGGGCGGCGTCCACGAGGGGACGAAAGCCGACGTCGAGGCCATCCTGGACCGGGGGATGGAGTGGGCCCTCGAAGAAGGGTACGCCGTCCCCGCGGACCTGGAACACTGCGAGGACGAGGGCGTCCGCCACGACAGCGACCCCGATGCGGTCTCACAGAAGGCCAAAGACCGCGGGAAAAACCAGGTGGGTAGCCTCGGCAGCGGCAACCACTTCCTCGAGGTCCAGCGGGTCACCGACGTGTACGACGGGACGGTCGCCGAGGCGTTCGGTCTGGCGCGCGACCAGATAGTCGTCCTCATCCACTGTGGCTCCCGTGGGCTAGGCCACCAGGTCTGTACGGACTACCTGCGCGAGATAGAGGAGACCCACGCCGGATTGCTCTCGCAGTTGCCCGACAAGGAGCTGGCGGCGGCGCCGGCGGGCTCCCAGCTCGCGGAGGACTACTACGGGGCGATGTGTGGGGCGATCAACTTCGCGTGGGTCAACCGCCAGCTGATCACCCACCAGACGCGGCGCGTGTTCGAGAGCGTGTTCGGGACCGACTGGGCGGATCTGGGGATGGATCTGTTGTACGACGTCGCCCACAACATCGGCAAGCGCGAGGTCCACGACGTCGACGGCGAGGACAGGGAACTGTTCGTACACCGGAAGGGTGCGACACGGGCGTTCCCGGCCGGGCGCGAGGAGGTCCCGCCGGCCTACCGTGGCGTGGGCCAGCCGGTGATCATCCCCGGGAGCATGGGTGCGGGCAGTTACGTCCTGGTCGGCGGCGAGCACTCCCTGGCCGAGACGTTCGGGTCGACGGCACACGGCGCCGGTCGGCTGATGAGTCGGACCCGAGCCAAGCGGGACTTCTGGGGCGGCGACGTGCAAGACGACCTGCGCGAACACGAAGGCGTCTACGTGAAAGCCCAGAGCGGCGCGACCATCGCCGAGGAAGCCCCGGGCGTCTACAAGGACGTCGACGAAGTCGTCCGGGTCTCGGACGCGCTGGGTATCGGCGACAGGGTGGTCCGGACGTTCCCCGTGTGTAACATCAAAGGATAGTCGACGGACCCGGGACAGCGGGTCAGGACCCGTCCCACCGGTCCAACTCCGTCTCGTTGCCGGAGGGTGGTGTGTAGATGACCCGAACGTTGTCGTTGCGGTTGACGTTCTGTCCGTAGACGTTGTTGTTGGATAACTGGACGGTGTCACCGGGGCCGACCAGCACAGTCTCGTTGGTGCCGGCAAGTTCGTGCCAGCGGGCCTGCGCGTCGCTCGACCGGAGCGTGAGGTTCCCGGCTGCGACCTCGTCACCCCGGTCGTGGGTGACTATGAGCACGGACGACTGGTCGATGTACTGAAACGAGAAGTTCGCGTCCGGCGGCCCACCGGTATCGGTGGGGTCGACGAGCACGAATACGCCGATCGACGCCGTCACGAGGACGGTCGTCGCGATGAGGATGGCGACGCCGGTAAACTCCGAGACGCCCCGTTCGCACTCCGCGGACCCGTCCATCGCTATCGGATTTATCAGCTTCGACTAAACCTGTGTCGCCGACAGTATCAGAGTCGATACCAGCGGAGGGGCAAAGCCTTTGCCCGCGAGCGGTCACTGTGGTGGTATGATAGACGAGACGGTCGCGGAGATCGCGGACATGCAGACCCACAGTTCCTCGGTCGTCGCCGTCAAGGCGGCCAGGGCGCTCCTGGCGCTGTCCGACCGCGAGTATCCGACCGTCGCGGAGTACCTCCGGGCGCTGGAACAGAACAGCGACGCGCTCCGGCGGGCCAACATTTCACACGCGTCCCTCCAGACCACTCAGCGCGAAGTCGTCGAGCGGGTGACCGACGGAGACCCGGAGAGCGTCGCAGCGGCAAAACTGCTCACCGAGGACGTCGTGACCGAGATAGTCGAGCGAGTCGAGCAAGCCAAACGGCGGGCCGCCGAGCGCGCCGCGGGGCGGCTCGGGGACGGGGAGACGGTCTTCACCCACGACTACTCCTCGACGGTACTGGCGGCGCTACGGACTGCGGTGGCGGGCGGCACGGACCTGACCGTCTACTGTTCGGAGGCGCGGCCGCGGTTTCTCGGTCGGAAGATGACGCGCGCGCTGGCCGCTATCGACGGCATCGAGCCCCACCTCACCGTCGACGGGGCCTGCGGGACGTTCCTGTCGGAGTGTGACCGTGTCCTCGTCGGGATGGACTGTATCGTCGACGGGACGCTGTACAACCGGGTCGGCACCTACCCGCTGGCCGCGACCGCGGCAGACGTCGGCGTCCCGGTCCACGTCGTCGGTGCGGCCTCGAAGGTCGTCGAGAGCGGGTTCGTCTTCGAGAACGAACACCGCTCGATAAGCGAAGTCATTCGGGAGCCGTCGGACGACTTCGTCGTCGAGAACCCGGCCTACGACGCCACCCCGGTCCGACTCGTCGAGGACGTCACCACCGACGACGGCATCAGGGAGTTTTGACCCCCACGGAGCGACGACACCCGCTATCCGGCGGGGCCGAGCTGTTACATCGACGAGTTCGGCGACCACGGTATCAATTCTATCGAAGGGCGGCCAGGCCGGTCCCCGGCGGACACCAGAGGGGGCGAGGGTCGAGAAAGGGCCCCAGGAGGACGGAGGCGAGACGCCCGCCGGTGAACACCACGACGGCGACGGGAGTCAGGGCTCGGCCGTCACGACGTCGCAGTCGAGTTCGGTTCGCAAGTAGTGTTCGATGTCGGGGTTGTCGACGAGTCGCCGGATCATTCGGCGCCACCGGCTGGCCTGTTTCTTCCCGATGACAACGACATCTGCGTCGGCAGCGACGACCTCGTCGAGCAGTGTCTCCTCGATGAACATCCCCTTGCGCACCAGATACCGTACGTTCGACAGCCGGCCGAACTCACGTTCGACTGCCGACTTCAGTTGCGCCCGCGTGACCGAGCCGTTGGTCTGGAACTGGTTGACGTGCAGGACCGTCAACTGGCCGTCCCGTTCGGTCGCGATGTCGATCGCTTTCGCGAGTGTCCGCTTGGAGTGGTCCGTCAGCGGATACCGTACCGGGACTACGACCTCTGTCATCACTGCGGAATTCTCGGTCGGGCAGCCTCAACCTTTCCATTGGCCGGGCCTCACGACGGAACCGTTTACTCGGGTGGGTGGCTAGCAGGCGTATGGACGCGAGGACTGGCCCCGACGACGGGACGCTGTACGTCGCCACCGACGAAGCCGAAAGCGGTTCAGAGGCACCGTTCAGAATCGTCTACCGTGACACAGACCGGACGCGCCGGTGGGGATTTTTCTGTAGCAACTGCGACTCGTTCGACACGGCGATGGACTCGATGGGCCGCATCCAGTGTAACGGCTGTGGCAACCTCCGTAAACCCGACGAGTGGGACGCCGCTCACGAGTAATCGACTGCCAGGAGTGGACGAACGCTGAACGAACTGGGAGGAAAGTTTATGAACAATGGGGGTGTAGCGAACACTGAATGAGGGCTGTTACCAAGCCACTCGACGAGCAGGCACGGTCGATCTTCGACGAGCTCGGATACGACGTTCGCACGCGGGGCACCGAACTGCTGGCGGAACGGAAGTGGCGCGTGGTCCACGTCACGACCATCGGTGACGACGACGAGACACCGAAGTCGGGCGACTATCGGTGTTTCGTCGCCTGGAACGAGGACGTCGACGCGGTGGAGCGGCAGCTCAGACGCGAGGACCCGGACTACGAGTGGGCGGTGCTCGGCGTCGACGAGGGCGGCGACTACGAGGTCACGCGAGCGCCCGAGGCAGCCTGATAGTGATTATTGTAGGTCTGTTCCGGATCGACCGCACGACTGCGTGCGTTCGTACCGGTAAATCGCTACAATAATCACTATGAGAGTTTTCCGCGATGTCTGTCCGAGGGCAGTGAGCGATAGCCTTTCCAACTGCCCGGCAGATACACGCTGTATGGCAGAGAGGAAGTTCGGGGACTTGCTCACCGACAGCCGGGTCAACGCGGTGGTCACCTGGGTTTTGTGTGGTGTCTTCGGACTGGTCGCACTCGAAAGCCTGCTGACGGGAGACATCCTGTGGAGCGTGTTCGCACTCTTCGTCGCCGCCATGGTGCTGTTACCGGCCGTCGCGTCGAGCAACGCCAGACGGTTGCCGCCGTGGGAGGTCGTGGCACTCGCGGGATTGCCCGTCGTCGGTCGGGCCGTCGCGACGCTCCAGTTCGCCAGTACCGTCACGAGCTACCTCTCGATCGCGGCGCTGGCGTTGCTCGTGGCGGTAAATCTCCACCTGTACACGGCCGTCGAGATGAGCGTCGGGTTCGCGGTTCTGTTCGTTGTCGTGACGACGCTGGCTGCCGCGGGCGTCTGGGCAGTCGCCCGCTGGGTCTCGGACCTCTATCTCGGGACGAGTCTGCTCCTGGTTCCGGGGGTCCCTCGCGAGGAGAGAGAGGTCGCACTGATGTGGGAGTTCGTCGGCGCCTCGGTCGCAGGCCTCGTCGCCGGCCTCGTGTTCGAAGGCTATGTCCGCAGGCGGGCCTCGGTCGACGCACGCCTCCAGGGCGGTGAGTCGACGTGAGAGTCCGCGACAGACTCGGTATCAGCGAGCGCCGACAGCGCCAGCTCACGTGGGCGCTGGAACTGGTGATGGCGGGTGTGCTGGTCGTGGGTCTGTTAAACCGCGAGACGAGCGTCATCGTCAACGCCGGCGTCGCACTGCTGATCGCCCAGCTCGTTCCCGTTCTGGAACGGGACTACGGCGTCCCGCTCGACGCTGGACTCACGCTGTGGATAACCGCCGCTGTCTTCCTCCACGCGTTCGGGACCATCGGCGTCCCCGGTGCAGCGAGTTTCTACAAGACGGTGTGGTGGTGGGACCACATGACCCACGCGCTGTCGGCGTCGGTCGTCGCGGCCGTGGGGTACGCGACGGTCCGGGCCCTCGACGAACACGCAGACAGCGTGAGGCTGCCGCCGAAGTTCGTCTTCGTGTTCGTTCTCCTGTTCGTACTGGCCTTCGGCGTGCTCTGGGAGGTGCTGGAGTTCGGTATCGGGTTGGCGTCGGCCCGCTTCGGGACCACGACTGTGCTGACCCAGTACGGCCTCACCGACACGCTGCTGGACCTCGTGTTCAACACGCTGGGCGCCGTCGTCGTCGCGACCTACGGGACCGTCCACCTGCAGGGCGTGTCGGCGTACGTCGAGTCGCTCCTCGCAAAGCGGTCGGCCTGACCGCGATCTAGCGGGGCGACCGTGGGCAGGTGTAACGCCGTCTCGCCGCCGAACGCGGCCGCTCCGTGCGTGCGCGGCGCCCGACCGGGACTGGAACTAAACTCGACGGAGATTACAGCTGGAGTGAAAGTATTTTTCAATTAGTCGAACCAATGGGGCCAGTATGGGCGATCACAGGGGGAACAACGGGGGCGAACGGTCCGACGAGAACAGCGACCGCGTGCCGACGCCACCACGGGAGGGCAGTGCCGGAGACCCACGCGACGGCGAAATAATCATCGGCTTTTCCGACGACGTATCGGACCTGGAAGCCGAGGCGAGAGCGGCCGCTCCGTCCGGGTCGAACGTGCTCCGGGTCAACGAGCGACTCGACGCCGTGCTCGTCGAACTCCCGGACTCGGCAGCGATGGCGGACACGATGGCCGGCCTCGACAGCCAGGACGGGGTCGAGTTCGCCGAGGAGAACGTCATCGTCAGCGCCGACGACGTCGGTCCGGCAGCGGCCGTCGAGACCGCAACGACGCTCGGGTCCTCGGAGGTCACGATCGCAGTCCTCGACCAGGGGGTCAAGTACGACCACGAGGACCTCGCGCCCAACATGGACGACTCGGTGCAGAACTTCGGCGTCGACTTCGCCGGCACGAGTACCGAACTCGGGGAGTACCCCGGCGAGGACACGGACCCCTATCCGAAGAAGTTCGAGGCCGGCGAACCGTGGTACGAGAACGACACCGAGGCCCACGGCACACAGGTTGCCGGTATCTCCGCGGCCCGGGCGGACAACGGTACCGGAGTTTCGGGCATCAGCAACTGCAGCATTCTGTCGGTCCGCGTCCTGGGAACCAGCGGGTCCGGCTCCGGGTTCGACATCGCCGACGGGATATCCTGGGCGGTCGACTTCGGGGCGGACGTGGTCAATCTCTCGCTCGGGTCACCGGGAGAAGCAGACATCTACGACCGGGCGGTCGAGTACGCCGACGAGAACGGCGTCTTGACGGTCGCCTCGGCCGGAAACGGGAGTACCGAACGGGAGGAGTACGGTCCCGGGTCCCAGGTTCACCTCGGCGTCTCGGCCGTCGAGAGCGGCGACGACAGCACGCTCGCCGGGTTTTCGAACACGGGGGACTACGTCGACCTCACGGCACCCGGGACGAGCTATTTCAACACGGAGACGACCTACCCCGCCGACCTGGAGACGGGGGACCCCTCGACCGACACCTACACGGGCTTTTCGGGGACGTCGATGTCCGCGCCCGTGGTGTCGGGCGTCGCGGGGCTGGCGCTGTCGGCCGACCCCGACCTCACACTCGACGAACTCGTCAGGGTCCTCGAGACGGGCGCCAGGGACGTCGGACTGACCGAGAAAGAACAGGGCGCGGGACACGTCGACGCGGCAAACGCTGTCGATCCGCCGTTGACACTGGACGTGACGGGTGACAGCATAAACCCCGGCGGGACGGCCGAAATCGGAGTTGAGACGACCGGCGCCGGGACGGTGACGGTCGAGGATATCTGGACCGACTGGGGAGTCGGTTCGACCGACACCGACGCTCCGACGGTCACCAACGACGTCGTCGAGGCGGGCCAAGTCGAGTTCAGCTGGGACGACAAACAGCTCGCCACCTCACCCGTGCTGGCGCTCGACGTGCCCAGCCGGTACGCCGGCGGACGGTACGTCCTGACCGTGACGGCGAAAAACGACGAGACGACGGTGACCGACACGGTGACTGTCGAGATCACCTCCGAGTGAGAACGACGGTTCGTCGACCTCACTCCGCTCACGACCGGAGCCGAGACGCAATCTTTTGTGGCAGCGAACTGTAGGGAGAGTATGGTCTTCAAGAAGATCACGCTCATCGGTACGAGCACGGAGAGTTTCGACGACGCGGTCGACGACGCCGTCGACCGGGCCGAAGCGACGCTGGAGAACGTCTACTGGGTGGAAGTCGAGGAGATGGGCGTCGAGATAGCGGGCGCTCCGGACCGGGAGTACCAGGCGGAGGTCGAGGTGGCGTTCGAACTCGAAGATTAGGTGCGGAAACTCTCGCCACAGCCACACTCGCTGACGACGTTGGGGTTCTCGACGTGGAACCCTTCGCCCTGGAGGCCGCCCTCGTAGGCCAGGATAGAGCCGCCGACGTAGTTCATGCTGGCGGGGTCGACGAACACGCGCAGGCCGTGGTGTTCGTAGACGGTGTCTTCCTCGTCGGGTTCGTAGTCGAACCGCATGCCATACGAGAGGCCGGCACAGCCACCCTGCTGGACGAACAGGCGCAGTCCCGCCACGTCGGTGTCCATGTCTTCGCCGCGTAACAGCGAGAGGGCTTCCTCGGCGGCCTCCTCGGTGACCGTGATGCCCTCGCCCCCGGAGTCGGCGTCGCCCTCCGTCGTGGAACTCATACCCGGAGGTTGCGCCCCGACCCTGTTAACGCTGTTGGCACGAGACCCCGGTCACTCGTCGTCGAACCGGACGTCGACGCTGTGGGCGTGGGCCTCCAACCCCTCGGCGTCGGCGAGTGTCGTCACCGTCTCGCGCAGGTCCGCGAGCGCGTCCTCGGAGAGGCGCTGGACGGTCGTCGAGCGGACGAACGAGTCGACGGAGAGGCCGCCTGTGGTGCGGGCACCGCCGCCGGTCGGGAGGACGTGGTTGGTGCCGGTCGCGTAATCGCCGGCCGCCACGGGACTGTACCGCCCCAGGAACGCACTGCCAGCACTGGGGATCCGTTCGAGCAACGACTCGGCATCGTCGGCCTGGATGGAGAGGTGTTCCGGGGCGTGCTCCTCGGCGAACAGGACGGCCTCGCTCATCGACCGGGCGTGGAAGACACCGCTGGCGTCGTTGTCGAGTGCCGACTCGATGATGTCCACGCGTTTCCGGCCCGTTGCGTGGGATTCGACGGCCTCGGCGACGGCAGTCGCGGTGGCCTCGTCGTCGGTGACGGCCACGACCGACGCGTTCGGGTCGTGTTCGGCCTGGGCGACCAGGTCCGCCGCGATGGCGTCGGGCTCTGCCGTCGCGTCGGCGACGACCAGCACCTCGCTCGGGCCCGCCAGGAAGTCGATGGCAACGTCCTCGCTGACTTCGGCTTTGGCGGCGGTGACCCACCTGTTCCCCGGGCCGACCACTTTGCGAACCGACCGGACCGTCTCGGTGCCGTAGGCGAGTGCGGCGACCGCCTGGGCGCCGCCGACCTGGTAAACCGCGTCCGCACCGGCGACGTAGGCCGCGGCCAGCGTCACGGGGCTGAGCTGTTCGGCGGGCGGGGTCGCCACCGCGACGTGTTCGACGCCAGCGACGACCGCCGGGACCACGCACATCAGGACGCTGGAAGGGTAGGTGGCCGTCCCGCCCGGCGCGTAGACGCCGACGCTGTCCAGCGGTGTGAACCGACGACCGAGTTCCCGGCCGGTCCCGTCGACGTCGGTCAGCCAGTCCTCGGGGACCTGGCGCTCGTGGAACGCCCGGACGTTCTCGGCCGCCGTCTCGATGGCGTCGCGGACCTCGTCGCCTATCTCGTCGTAGGCGCGCTCGGCGCGGTCCGTGACGTCTATGTTGCCGACAGCGACGCCGTCGAACTCCTCGGAGAACTCTCTCAGTGCGACGTCGCCCTCGGTCGCGACCCGGTCGACGATGTCACGAACTTCCTCGCGGACGTCACCGACGCCGGCGTCGCGCTCGAACAGCGCCGCTCGCTCGCCGGGCGCCAGCGACTCCACGCTGCGAACGTTCATACTGACTCTTGCTCCGAGCGGGTCTTGGGCGTTGCCATCGGCGAACGTTCACCCCGACAGGTACCACCACGCGGCGACGACGACCAGCATGAACACCCCACCCAGGAAGAACGTGACGGCGGGGTCCGCGAGAAGGCCGCCGTCGCCGGCTGCGCCGGCCGCCTCCGTCGTCGCGTCGACGACTGTCGGCGTCTCCGTCGTGGCCTCCTCGACGACGGTCGGTTCGGGCGTGTCCGCTTGGGGCGTGGGCGTGTCGGTCGGTGTCGGACTCGGCTGGCCGGTTGGCGTCGGGGTGGGTGCGGGTGTGCTGGTCGGCGTCCCGGTCGGTGCGGGCGTTCCCGTTGGAGCGGGTGTCCCGGTCGGTGCGGGCGTCCCGGAGGCAGCAGGCGTGGCCGTCTCGGTCGGCGGTGGGGTCGGCGTCCCTTCGACGCCGGTCCCTGTCGTCCCGGCGTCGGTCCCGAGGATTTCGACGCCCTCCTCGGTCGTTTCCGTCGCTCCCACGTCTCCACCGTCACCGCCGTCTCCTGCTCCCCGTTCTGCCGTGGGCGTGGGGGAGTCGGGCGGGGGGGCCGCGTCGTCGGCGACCGGTCGCGCTCCTGGCCGGCGAACAGGACGACGGCCTCGCTGGCGGGCGCGTAGACGGTCATCTCGGTGCCCTTCTCGGAGTAGCCCGACCCCGCGGGCTGGATCAGCCCGGCCTCTTCCAGGTTCTCCAGGTGGTAGTGGACGTTCTGGAGCGAACTGTCGACCCGGTCGCGGATCTCCGGAGGCGTCTTGGCTTCCTCGTAGACGAGCGAGAGGATCTCCCGGGCAGTCTCCGAGGACAGTGCCGACAGCGCCTCGTCGGTCGCGTCGTCCTCCAGCGAGAGAACCGTCGCGCCGTCCGGCGTCCGGGTCTGCTCGGACTTGAACGGGAGGAGACGACTCATTGCATCCCGATCAGACCCCCGGAATAAAGGGTTTTCTCGTGGATCAAATCACGGTTTTACCCATCGAGTGGCTGTGTCACACCCGTCTTTGCGCCTTCAACGATAGAGACGCGAGGCGATGTGGACCGTCGAGAGCAACATCGCGAGCGCCACCTCGCCGATCAGGACGAGCAACAGCGGAACCGAGACGGCGGTGTTCGCGAGGACGACGGTGTAGACGTAGACGCAGGTCCCGACGGCCGCCGACAGGAAGACGAGGTGAACGAACGTCCACGGCCCGAGCGCGCGCAGCCCCCGGTACAGGCGCCAGGTGAGCGGGTCCGACCGGCCCGTGCTCGTCGCGTACCTGTCGTCGGTCGGCGTCGCCTCCCAGAAACTCGACCTGGCGTAAGACGCCGACCCCCCGCCGGTGGCCTCGGCAGCCCCGGCCCCGGAGCCCGACGACCGCGCACTCGCCGAACCCGGTGTGCGCCGCGACGCGCTCGCGGACGTACTCGCCGTGTTCGTCCCCCCGTCGCCACCGGTCGCACCCACCGTGTCCCACGAACGACCGGTCCCCGCGCCATTGCTTGCCCCGGTCCGCTCCCGGGTGGCTTCGCTCCGGTCACCGTTATCCCGCCCGGTACCGGTCGCCTCGTCCCGGTCAGCGTCGGCCCCCCCGTCGTCATCGGTTCCCCCGCCGGACTCCGACCGCTCCCACGGTGGGTCGCCATACGTGTACGACGCCGACGACTTGTCGTCACTATCGCGGCTCCCTGTCGAACGACCAGTGGTCGTCCCGCTGGCCGTGCGACCGGCGGTTGCGGACCCGTCACCCGTCCCGTCGGTTCTGCTCCGGGACGCGCGTGCAGTCCTCCTGCCGGTCGGCGACGCACCGTATCTGGCGTCGGCAGTTCCGGACGCCTGTCCCGTGCCTGGCTGACTGCTATGCCAGGCTGAACAGTCGACGTGCTGGCGCACGTACGACGCGTGACCGAGCCGGTCGTACCGGGCGCGTTCCCCAGCATCGAGAAGCGTCTCCCGCGCCGTCTGGATCCGTTTGAACTGGGAGTCAGCGTCCGGGTCGTCGTTGACGTCCGGGTGGACCTCCTTGACGCGCTGGCGGTACCCGCGGCGGATCATCCCCTCGTCGGCCTCGGGTCCCACCCCGAGGACGCTGTAAAACGTCGCGCTCATAACCCCTTCCCGGGTTGTCGACATTTCTGACTCGGCATACATAGTACTACCGACCGTTCAGCACACACCGGGAGTTACAGCGTCGCTTGAGACGGCGAAATCGGGTGTCAGGTGCACGCTGAGTCCCCGACAGGCGGCCAGGCCGGACGACGTTCGCCGCCACCCCGTGGAGGGGCGCGAGTTTACGACACCACGTCGGGGTGGTGTTCGGCGATGTAGGGGTCCATCGGGTCCGACCGCTCCCAGAGGAACTCGAACAACTCCTTGCCCCACCGGACCGCCGACTCGGTTTCGGCGACGAACGTCGCCGACGTGTCCGAGAGGGCGCCCTCCGCCGTCGGCAACCCGAACAGGACGAACTCGTCGCCGACGACGGACGCGAACTGACACTCCGTGAGCCGTTGTTGCGGTTTGTCGGGGTCTTCGAGACGGTCCCGGTGGCCCTCCCGGTAGCGCTGGATGGAGATGTCCGTCGCCTCGCGGGTGACGAGCATCCGCGTCTCCGGGTGGTTCGGGACGTTCTCCTGGTGGTTCTTCGAATAGAACGGCGTCGTGATGTCGGGGGCCCTCGCCCCGGCCATCCGGCTCACGGCGACCTGTTCGGCCCGGTTGGGTTCGCCCCTGCCGTCCCGATACACCTCATAGTCGCCGAGTTCGGGTAGCCGTCGGCGAAACGCGGGCGGGATCACGTCGAGCCTGTGCTCCTGCCAGTACTCGGGGTCGACGGCCAGAAACGACTCCGTCGACTGCCAGGCGTCGATGCTGTCCGCGACGAGTTGCCCCTGTGCGGTCAGCGCCCACCTGCTCCCGTCGTCGAGCGCGATACCGCGCTCTCTGAGCGACGCGAGCGCGTCGTACACCGCCGAGTCGCTCGCACCGATCTCCTCCAGCAGTTCGTCGGTCGGTGTCGGCCCCGTCGCGAGCTGGCCGACAATCGCCGTCCTGACCTCCGACGTGATGACGAACGTGTTCGGCGACTCTGCCGGCATCGTCCACACCAAATCGCCACACGCTAATAAAATCTCTCTCGAGTGGCACGTTCAACCACCAGTTGACCAGTCAACCGCCGCGAGAACGGTCCTATCGGCGATACGATGGGACTTATTAGGAACTCCCCCGACCGTGAGACCGTGTCAAACATGATAGTTGATCACAGACTGCAGTACCGAACGGAGGTATCACAATGAGCCAGCTACTCGACGGGCAAACCGCCGTCGTCACGGGGGCCGCGAGCGGGCTGGGCCGGGCCATGTCGCTGACCTTCGCCGAGCACGGGGCCGACGTGGTCGTCGCCGACATCCGGGAAGCGCCCCGCGAGGGCGGCGACCCGACCCACGAACGGATCCCGGCCGAAACCGACGGGCGAGCGACGTACGTCGACTGTGACGTGACCGACCGGGCGGACCTGGAAGCGGCCGCCGAGGCGGCAACGGAGTTCGGCGGGCTGGACATCTGGGTCAACAACGCCGGTATCCACAACGTCATCGACTTCCTCGAAGTCACCGAGGAGGACTACGACCGCCTCATGGACATCAACCTCAAGGGGACCTTCTTCGGGGCCCAGGTCGCAGGCCAGCACCTCGTCGAGGCCGGCGAGGGCGGGACTATCATCAACATGGCCAGTCTCGCAGCCGTCCGCACCGGGGACGACATGACCCGGTACGGTCCCTCGAAGGCCGGCGTCCAGCAGCTCACGTACGCGCTGGCCGACCGCTTCGGCGAGGACGGCATCCGGGTCAACTGCATCAATCCGGGCTGGACCGAGACGCAGATGCTGGCCGACTCGCCGCTGGGCGAGGGCGAGGAAGGCCAGCGGTTCCAAGCGATGTTGCTCGAGGCCATCCCGGCCGGTCGGTTCGGTAAACCCCAGGAAGTCGCCAACGTCGCGCTCTTTCTAGCCAGTGACCTCGCCTCCTACGTCAACGGCGAGCGGATCATCGTCGACGGCGGGTTCGCGCACACGTAGCGAGAGTGTCGCCCGGAAGACTACCGGGCGAGAACCATGCCCAGACGTTCAAGTAGGATGGCGGCGTAGCGAACCGTATGAGCCAGGTGACGAGACGTATCGTGCAAGAGATTCACGACGAGCCACATCTCGAAGGCCGACGGATTACTGTTCAGTTCATCAAAGAACAGGTCGAGGAGCGAGGGCTCGACCCGAGAACGGTCGCCGACCGTCACGAACTCGACGTGGCCGATGTCTACCGGGCGCTCACGTACTACCACGATCATCCCGAGGAGATGCGGACGATCGAACGCCAGCGCGAATCTGCGATCGACGAACACGACCACCTGACGACCGATCTGGACGACGTTCGAGGCTGATGGGGTATCGGATTCTCGCCGACGAAAACGTCGAGCAGGCGACGATCAACTATCTGCGGAAGCTCGATCACGACGTCGAATGGATCGGCGACGTCAAGAAACTCGGCCTCGGCGCTGACGACAAATCGATCGCTGCCCACGGGCGCGAGACGGACCGGCTCGTTCTCACACAGGACGACGACTTCTTCACCCGAATGGCTGTCGAGGATACCGCCGGTATTCTCTTTCAGAGCGATCAGACGCTTTCGGCCAGAGAGGTGGGGGCCATCGTCCACGAACTCTCCGAGTACGTCGATCAGTCCGACGAATGGGTGTCGCCCGGAACACTACCGGGCGAGTTTCTACTAATAGGCTAGGTAGAAGTGTAACACGACGTTTTCCGGGTTCGAATCTGATGCCGATGACGGAGACAGTACGGCAGTACATTCATTACGCCAGTACACTAAGTACGGTATATGCCAGTCCGTATCGAAGAGTTCGAAACCGGAGACCTGCCTAACGGCCCGAGCGTTCCCGAGCAGGTGCTCACTTATTTGTACACGAACAGAGATAACGCATTCACTCGTTCCGAGATTGCGACCGGAATTGACGAAGATCCGAACACAGTCGGAACAGCACTCTCTCGACTGAAGCAACGTAACCTCGTCAGACACAGAGGGGAGTACTGGGCGATAGCAGAGGATCTGGACCGGGTGAGAGACGCCTACGATCTTCACGCTATCACGGAACGACTGGACGAGGAAGACGAGGGAATCGATCCGGACGAGTGGGACGCCGTTGCACCCGACGAACCCCATCCCAGTGAGCGGGACGAATAACCAACGACCGTGGCTCATTGTCAACAACGATTCTCATCCGTTCAGTGACGAACAGTTCGTCGCAGTCGCTATCTCGACCAAAACGTATGAGGACTCGATCGCACTAAATCCCGACGTGTGGACAGTTGGCGGAGTACCACGACAGTCGTTTGTCTCTCCGTGGGCAGTTCATTCACCTCGTATCGAAGACCTGGTTGCGTGGCAGGGACGGCTCACAGACGAGTTCGTCAGGGATGTCGTTACCGCGCTAGAGACGTATCTATAGTAGTTGGAAATGTACGCCCGGAACACTAACGACCGACATCACACCAGGCGGCGTGCCAGGTCAGCCGGGAAACCCTCGTGCCGGGCGGTTCGCCCGCAAGGGCGAACGGATGCTGAGGCGGCGGATGCC
>PXQN01000067.1 GCA_003021305.1 Halobacteriales archaeon QH_10_67_22
CATCGTTTAGGCGACTGGGCCCCCAGGCTCCGGTAGATGCGCGTAACGCTCCTGGGGACCGGCGACACGACGGGCACGCCCACCCCCGGCTGTGACTGCGGGACCTGCCAGCGGGCCCGCGAGACCGGCGTCGAACGCTCCCGGTTTTCCGTCCACGTCCACAACGACCGGACCGGCGAGTCGCTGTTGGTCGACGCCAGCCCCGACCTGCGTTCGCAGTTTCTCACCCACGACGTCGCCCTGCCCGACGCCGCGATAATCACCCACATCCACTTCGACCACCTCGACGGGCTGGGCAACGCCTATCGGCTCTTCGAGGACCTGCCGGTGTCCGCGGCCGACGAGACCGACCCCGAGACCGGCGAGAGCGTCGCCGAGAGCGTCCGGAGTCGCTACGACTACCTCGACACCGTCTCCGTTCACCCGCAGTCGCCGTTCGAACCGTTCCGGACCTGCGGGTTCGAGGTGACGCTCGTCCCGGTCGACCACCCGCCGCTGGTCTGTTACGGCCTCCGGATCCACGACCCCGAGACCGGCGCCACGCTCGCAGTCTCCGGGGACACCACCTACGCCGTGCCCGACCGCTCGCGAGAAGTCCTCTCGGAGCCGGACCTGTTGCTGGCAGACGGTATCGTGCTGTCGCACCACTGCGAATACCACCCCTACGGCGGCGCACACGCGGACGACGACGGCGTCTTCAGAACCTTCGGCACCAAACACATGACCGTCGAGGGCGCGCTCGCGCTGGGCGAAGCCCTCGAGGCCGACCGGACCCGGGTCGTCCACGTCTCGCACTTCCTCGACGCCGACGAGGCGTTCGCCGAACCGCTGGCCGTCGACGGCGAACGGTACGACCTGTGACGCCGGTAGTGTTCAGAGAAGCCGCCGGGGTCGGTGACACGACTGTGAGCGCTGTCGTGGAAAGCGGGCCGTCCAGGAACAGTCGCTCGACGCGCTCGAACGCGTCGGTGCCCTCTAGCTGTGGGTTGACCCGCCGTCGATGGGCAGCGCCGTCCCGGTGACGTAGCTCGCCCGCGGACTCGCGAGGAAGGCGACGACGTCGCCCAGTTCGTCGGGGTCGCCCATCCGACCCAGCGGGACGTCCACGCTCCAGTCGTCCAGCCCTGCCTCGTAGGTCTCGTACTCGCCGCGGTCGACAGCGTCGCCGATGAGCTCTTCCATCCGTGCGGTCTCGTGGGCGCCGGGCAACACAGCGTTGACCCGGACCGCGGGCGCGAACTCGCGGGCCTGGGTCTTGACGAGGCCGACCACGGCCCGGCGGACGGCGTTCGAGAGCACGAGGTCGTCGATCACCTCTCGCACCGACCGCGAGGTGATCGCGACGACCGACCCGGACCCGGACTCGCGGAGGTGCGGGTAGGCAAACCGGGTCGTCCACACCACCGACATGACGAGCGTGTCGTAGGCGCCGTACCACGCGTCGTCGTCGACGTCGAGAAAACCGCCGCTGGGCGGCCCGCCCGCGCTCGTGACGACGTGGTCGATGCCGCCGAACTCCTCGGCCACCGCCTCGACGTAGGCTTCGACCTGTGCCCGTTCGGTGAGGTCGGTCTCGACGGCGAGGACGTCGCCATCGCCGGTCGATTCGAGACGGTCACGGGCCGCATCGAGTCGGTCGGGTGTGCGGCCACAGACGGCGACGTGTGCGCCCTCCCGGGCCAGCGCGGCGGCGCTCGCGAGCCCGAGGCCGCCGGAACTGGCCGTCGTCAGTGCGACGTTCCCCTCGATCTGGAGGTCCATGTCGGCGACATCGGTCGGCACCCACAAAACGGTCCCGACGACCCCGGTCGCGGTCACCCGCCCCAGAAGTTGTCGCGACTGCCGAGCTGGGGACGGTCGTCTTCCTCGTCGTCCTCGGTCTCCTCGTCCGCATCGGCGTCGGCGGCCTCGCTGTCGCCGGCCTTCTCGTCGTCCGCCTCGGGGTTGTCGGGGAGGCGTTCGAGTTCCTCGGCGCGCGCGTGATTCGAGCGAACTTTGATGACCTCCACTCGCGCACGGGCCGGCGGGAGGACGCCGTCGACCATGATGATGAACCCGTCGTCGGTGCGACCGACGCCGGCGCCGCTCTCGTGGATGTCCTCGACCTCGACGACGACCTCCTGGCCGGGCTTGACCGGCTGGCTCTTGAGGTCGTCTATCGGCTGGTTGTAGTGGTTGCACCACTCGGCACCGCCGCGGTCGCCGTAGTGTGTACAGCCCATCCCCTCGATGCGCTCGGTGAAACTGGGGCACTCGTCCGCGAGTGGACAGTCGGGCATGCCACCCCGTACTGCTGGCGCGAAGTAAACGCTTGCGCTCTGTCGAGGGGCCACTGGACCCGCCAGGGTCGATCCCCAGCGTGTCGGCCGTCTCGACGGTCGCGACTCCCGACAGGTCACGTTCGAACTGTCGGGCGACCCGGCAGTCGGGCCGGATCCGGCCGGTCGCCTGCCGCGGGACCACAATACATATACGGACGGATGCATACTGTGGCCTACATGATACGAGAGGGTCGAGACGACACCACGCGGCGGCGATACCTCCGATGTGCTGCCGTCGGAGCGGTCGTCGGGGTCGCCGGATGTCTCGACGTCGGGGGGCTCGTAAACGACGGTGAGAGCGACACCGGAGACGGCGGCGGGAGCGGCGACGGAACCGAGACGGTCGCGCCGGACACGGAGACCGCGACCGAGACGCCGGAGTCGGGGTGGACGGGAACCGACGCCGGACCGGGTGCCGGCACGTCGACGCCGGCGCTGTCCTCGATCCAGGGTACCTACCGTGCGTACCGCGCCGGCCCGGAACGGCGGTCGTTCGCGCCCGGAGCGGGCGCGCCGGCCGACGAGGCGAGGAAAGCGCTGACGCTGCCGCTGACGGCCAGCGTCTACCAGCCGGTCGTCGCCGGGTCGACGCTGTATCTGGCCCGCCAGAGCCACGAACCGGGCGAGCCGACCGTCGAAGCGTTCGACCTCGCGAGCCAGACCTGGCTGGGCGGTCGTGACCTGAACGTCCCGGCCAACGGTCCCCCCGCCGTCACCGACGACCTGCTGTTCGTCGCCACCCCGGACGGGACCTACGCGCTCACCCCCGACGGAACTATCGAGTGGTCGACGAGCGAAGGTGCGTCCTCGGGATTCGTCCCGACCGCCACCGACGACCGCGTGTTCGTCGTCGGTGACGGGGACCTCACGACGCTCACACACGACGGGTCGGTCGAGTGGACGATTCCGCTCGGGGACGACCCGCTCGCTGCCCCGGCCGCCGACGAGTCGACGGTTTACCTCCCGCTCCCGCGTGGCGACAACGCGACGCTCGTCGCGTTCGACGCGGCCGACGGGACGAGTCGCTGGCGCCGCTCGGTGACTATCGACCGCGGGTCCCCACCCGTCGTCGCCGGGGAGACGGTGTACACTGCCAGCGAACTGGTCCAGGGCGGCGTGACCGCTGTCTCGACGGCCGACGGGAACTCCCGGTGGGAGGGGACCGCGCGCCCGTCCCGACCGCCCGCGGTGACGGCCGACTACGTCGTCTCTGCCGGCCGGGGACTCGTCCGGGCCTACGCCACCGACGGTAGCACCGCGTGGGAAGCCGACGTCGTCGACGACATCCTCGCCGGCCCTGTCGCGACCGACGACACCGTCTACGTCGGCATCGGCACCCAGGACCTGTCGGTCCTGCTCGCGTTGGACATCGCCAGCGGTGAAACGCGGTGGTCGCTCCCGTTCGACCGCCCCATCGACGCGCCCCTGGCCATCCTCGACGGCGGCCTCGTCGTCGTCACCCGCGAGGGGTCGGGCGCCGGTCGCGTCCACCTCGTCACCGAGGCCTGACCAACCACCTTTTTCCCGCTCGGGTGCGCCTCCGGCGCACCGCTCGCGGCAAAAACGTGGGCGAAAAAGGCCGCCTCCACCGTCTTCGACGGCTCCGGCGGTGAACCGCGCTCGCTGTGCTCGCGGCTGTGCCGCTCCCATCGAGGCGCTCCCTCCGGTCGCGCCTCGCTGTGCTCGCGCGGACGTCAGACGACCGCCCGACGTGGTCAAGCGACCGGCGTCCGTTCGACGACGGTGCCATCGTAAGTCGGGTACTGCTCGACGATTTCCCCTTCCTGGAGGTCGCCCGCCTCGACCATCTCCTCGAGGAGCCACCAGGCGACCTCGACGTGGTCGGACTTGACCGTGTAGAACTCCTCGGGGACGCCCAGTTGCTCGAACCGTTCGGGCGGCGTCCGGGTCTTGCCGTAGACCAGCGTCCCGTCGTCGGTGACCTCGTCGAACGACCGCCTGACCGACCGGGCCATCCGCTTGAGCCGGCGCCGGTGCTGGGCGGCGTCTTTGAACACCGATGTACAGAAGTACACCTTCTCGTGGTCGCCCATCACGTCGAGGATCGCTTCCCGGTCGTTCTCGACGGCGCTCATGTGGTCCTCGCGCAGTTCGTAGCCCGCCTCCTGCATCCGCCGGTAGTTGCCCTGGCTCATCTCGAACTCGTTGATGTTACAGAAGTCGGCGGCGCCCTCGTCCAGAAAGTCCAGAAACTCCGTCTCGGGACGGATACCGGGGATCTCGAACGCCGGCGTCAGGCCCTCCTCGCGGGCGATGTAGAGGATCTCCTCCCACTCGGTGCCGTGTAACTCGCCCCACTGCTCGTAGGGCGGATGAAAACGGATCTCGTCGAGGCCCGCCTCCGAGAGGCGACGCATGTTCTCTCGACCGCCGGTGATCCCCGTGTAGAGGTGGGTGTGGAAGTCCTCGCCGTACTCGTCTTTCAACAGCGAGAGGTAGCGGGTCGTCCGGCCCATCGCCTCCTGGGGTTCGCCCCCGGTGACCGACGCCCCCAGCGCGTCCATGCGTTCGGCCTCTTCGAGGACGTCGGCGTCCGATTCGACCGGGCGTTCGTTGGCGTACACCTGGTCGACGTTCTTCCGGTTCTCGCCGAGAGGACAGTAGAAACAGTCGCGCTGGTCGCAGTAGCCGTAGACGAAAAGCACCAGCTTCCCGCCTTTGGCACACTGTTCACAGCCCTCGGATATCATTCGATCCCCCGTACCCGGGCCAGCGGGAAAAGTCGTGCGAAACTGACGCGGGCGCTGTCGTTCCGCGGGGACTCCCGGAAAACGCCGCTCCCGGCCCCGCGAACGAGCGAGGCGATGCGACACGGGGCCGGCGCTCCGTGTTTCAAACGGGTGTTTGATCGTTCGCCGGTACTTATTGACCGGTCGTCGAACCGGGAGGTATGACAGAGAAACGACGACGGTGGTTCCTCCGGTCTGCCGCCGCACTCACCGCGGGGGCGCTCGCGGGTTGTGCCGAGGACGAGGCCGGCACCGACAGCACGGGCACCGACCCGGCGCCGACGACCGAAGCGTGCGACGAGACGGGCACTCCGACGGCGACGCCGCCCGAGCCGACGACCGCCGCGGGCGAGCGCATTGACGACTGGCAGTACACGCCCGGCGACGAGCGGACGCTGGCGGGCGGGACGCCACAGCCGACGGGCACGCCGATGGCGACTGCCGTCGCCGAGGAGTCCGTCGGCCTGGCGGCCGGCGGCGCCAAGGACGCGACTACCTTCCGGCGCAACCTCGAAGAGGGCTACCTCCCGATCCCCGAGAGCCTCTCCTACGAGGGGCTGTTCTACGACTACTACTTCGAGACGGGCGCGGTCGGCCGGCTCTGTGGGGAGACGTTCGCGCCCTCCTACTCCCCGGCGGTGACCGCCGACCCGCTGTCTGAGGAGACCGAGCGGTACGTCACCGTCGGCCTCAACTCCGGACTCGGTACCAACGAGTTCGAGCGCAAGCGACTCAATCTCGTCGTCGTCCTGGACATCTCCGGCTCGATGTCGTCGTCGTTCTCGGAGTACTACTACGACCGCTACGGCAACAAACAGACCCCCGAGGGCGACGTCGAGCGCCCCAAGATCGAGGTCGCCAAGGACGCGCTGGTGGCGCTAACCGAACAGCTCCGGCCGGGCGACCGGCTCGGGGTCGTCCTCTACAACAACCGGTCGGCGGTCGCGAAACCGCTCCGTCCGGTCGAACTGACGGACATGGACGCCATCTGCGACCACATCCGCGAGGACATCCGGGCCACGGGCGGCACCAACCTCGAGGCAGGGGTCGACAGCGCGACGGAACTGCTCGCCGAGTACGCCGACGCCGACCGGTCGGTCTACGAGAACCGGATGATGGTCCTGACGGACGCGATGCCCAACCTCGGCGACACGACGACTGCCGGACTCGGCGGGACGCTCGCGGACACCGCCGACCGCGGGACCTACGCGACGTTCGTCGGCGTCGGGCTCGATTTCAACGCCGAACTGGTGGACGAACTCACCGCGATCCGGGGTGCCAACTACTACTCCGTCCACTCGGCCGAGGAGTTCATCGAGCGACTCGGCGAGGAGTTCGCGTACATGGTCACGCCGCTGGTGTTCGACCTGGATCTGGAACTCGACGCCGACGGGTACGACATCCAGCGGGTGTACGGCTCGACGGCCGCCGAGGACGCCACCGACGAGATCATGTCGGTGAACACGCTGTTTGCCTCCCCGAGCGAGGGCGGCCGGTCACGCGGGGGCGTCGTCCTGGTGAAAGTCCGGCGCCAGTCGGCCGACGCTCGTCTGGAGCTGACCGCCACCTGGACGACGCGGGACGGCACGCCCCACGAGCGCACGACGACGGTCGACTTTCCGACCGAAGACCCGGACTATTTCGCTGACACCGGTGTCCGCAAGGCGGTGCTCCTCTCGCGGTACGCCGACCTGCTGAAAAACTGGATGGTCGACGAACGCACCGACGAGTTGCCCGCACCAGACGACGGGATTCACGTTCCAGACGATGGCCTCGGTCGCTGGGAACAGCAGTCCGACCCGCTGACTGTCAGCGACGCCTACGAGACCCGCATTCGCGAGTTCAGAGAGTACTTCGTCTCGGAGATGGACGCCATCGGCGACGACGCTCTCCAGCAGGAGGTCGAAACGATGGAGACCATCCTCGAGGCCGCCTGAGACCACTCTCTCCTCCCGCGAACGGCGTACCCCCCGAAGACTCATACACACCGACAGCTTATTTCCCGGTGATGCTGCTGGTCCTGTGCGTGGACCTCGACGACGACCTCGGTCGCAAGACCGACATCGAGACGCCCGTCGTGGGCCGGGACACCGTCCAGGCGGCTGCGGTCTCGCTGGCGACCACCGACCCCGAGGACAGCGACGTGAACGTCCTCTTCAAGGGGTTGCACATCGCCGACGAGGTCACCGACGAGACCGTCGAAGTCGCGGCTGTCACCGGCGCCACGGGCAGCGACGTCGCCGCCAACCGCGCCGTCGGCGACGAACTCGACACCGTGCTCGCGGGGCTGGCCACCGGCGAGGACGTCCGGGCCCTAGTCGTCACCGACGGCGCACAGGACGAGTCGGTCCTGCCCGTCATCCGCTCTCGCGTCGCCATCGACGGCGTCCGCCGGGTGGTCGTCCGCCAGGCCCAGGACCTGGAATCGATATACTACACGATGAAACAGGTCCTCGACGACCCCGAGACCCGCGGGACCATCCTCGTCCCGCTGGGAATCTTGCTGTTGATCTACCCGCTCGCAATCGTCGCGGACGTCTTCGGGATGCCCGGGGCGGTCTTCGGCGTCACGTCGGGACTGCTCGGTATCTACCTGCTCTCGCGGGGGTTGGCCCTGGGCGAGCGCCTGGACCAGGTCGTCGAGAGCGGCCGCCAGGCGCTGTTTGCCGGGCGGGTCACCCTCGTCACGACGCTGGTGGCGGTCATCCTGCTGGCCATCGGCGGCGTCATCGGCGCCGAGAACGTCGCGAGCATGCAGGCCGAGGCCGGCGACGCGCTCGAAGTCATCGACGTGCTCGCCGCACTCGTCTACGGGTCGCTCCAGTGGTTCGCCGCCGCCGGCGTCACGAGCAGCCTCGGTCGCGTCGTCGACGACTACCTCAGTGGCGACTTCGAGTGGGAACACCTCAACGCCCCCGTCTACGTCCTCGCTATCGCCTTCATCCTCCACGGCGTCAGCAGCTACGTCCTCGGCATCGGGGACCTCCCGTACCTCGCCTTTACCCTGACCGGCGCCACCCTCCTCGGCCTGTTCTCGACGTTCGCGTTCGCGCTCGCCGACTCCCGCACCGGCCGCCGCGCTGGCCCGACCTGATAGTGATTATTGTAGCGATTTACCGGTACGACCGCACGATTGCGTGGGGTCGATCCGGAACAGACCGACAATAATCACTATGACCCCCGACGGCCACCGCCCGCGGTCCGAGTTCGAATCCCGATATTTTTGGTATCGTAGCGTCTCGCCTCGTACGAGGGCACGTAGCTCAGCCCGGATAGAGCGTCGGACTTCTAATCCGACGGTCGTGGGTTCGAATCCCACCGTGCCCGTCCACTTTTTACAGACGGGGGTTTCCTCGCTCACTGCGTTCGCTGCGGGAACCCCCGTCTGCAAAAACGTGGGGAAAAAAGCCGGAGCCTCGCTCCGCTCGGCTCCGGTGAACCGCTCGCTTCGCTCGCGGATGCCCTCGTCCAGTGCTTTCCACCGTTCCTCGGTGACCGGGACCCGCTTGTCGGCGTTGGACAGTGTTCTCGAACTCGTGTTCGATCCTTCCAACGCCGACAAGCAAACGTCCTCGGTAGAGCGGTCCTATTCGTCGCTCCCGGGGTCACGTATCACGGGAGAACCGGACAGACAAAAAATCGGATCCGTCAGTTGAACCGCACCCACCCGAGTTCGTCTCCTGTCGGTCAACCGTTCGTTGTGTTGGGGGCACTGTCGACCGGGACGGGCGTGAACTGCGAGCGTTCATACGGTCGTGCGTAATTCTTTGTTATTCCCACGAAACAGAAGACTGTCTCCGTAGTCCGAAACGCCGATCCTCATCGACACTGCCGAAATTGGGTACGCACGACCGTATCAGGGGCAGGCCGGCGTGCGCCCGTGGAGACAGTTAAGAGTCGTCAGTCCCTGGGACGGGTATGCGCGTACTCGTCACCGGAGCGAGCGGGTTCGTCGGGGGCCGGCTCGTGCCGGCACTGACCGAGGCCGGCCACGAGGTGCGGGCGCTGACCCGCTGCCCGGAGACCTACGACCCGCCCCCGGGCGTCGATGTCGTCAAGGGCGACCTGCTGGACCCGCCGACCCTCGAAGGCGACTTCGAGGGCGTCGACGCCGCCTACTATCTCGTCCACTCGATGGGGTCGGGCGACGACTTCGAGGAGCGTGACCGCCGGGCAGCACAGAACTTCGCGGCGGCTGCCAGCGAGGCCGGTGTCGAGCGGGTCGTCTACCTCGGCGGACTCGGCGAAGACGGCGACGACCTCTCGCCCCACCTCCGGTCGCGCCGCGAGGTCGAGCAGATACTCGCGGGCGGTGACTACGACCTGACGACCCTGCGGGCGGCAGTCATCGTCGGCGACGGGAGCGCGAGTTTCCGGATGGTCCAGCAGCTCGTCAAGCGCCTGTCGGTGATGGTCACCCCGAAGTGGGTCAGCAACGAGTGCCAGCCGGTCGCCATCGACGACGTCGTGGCCTACCTGGTGGGCGTTCTCGACGCGCCCGCGACGGCCGGCGAGACCTACGGTATCGGCGGCCCGGACGTCCTCACCTACCGCGAGATGATGCTCCGGACCGCCCGCGCGATGGGGCGTCGCCAGCCACGCATCGTCTCGGTGCCGGTATTGACGCCGGAACTGTCGTCGCTGTGGGTGGGACTGGTCACCGACGTCTCCACCGCGGTCGCCCGGCCGCTCATCCTCGGGCTGAAGAACCCGGTGGTCGTCACGGACGACAGCATCCGCGACCACGTCGACGTCGACCTGACGCCGTTCGACGAGGCCGTCCGCCGGGCGCTGCCCGACGCGTCGGGCGGTTCGGCTCCGGCGGGGTCGGGCGACAGGCGACGCGGGACGCCCGACGACCCGGCCGGCGGCGAGGTGGAGGGATGAGCAGCCCCGAGTTCGGCCAGACCTGGACCTACGAGAGTATCATCAACGCACTTCCCGGCGTCGACATCCCCGAGCGTGTCGCCTTCGCCATCCAGTTCGGACTGTTCGAGGTTGGCCTCCTCGTGTTCGCCGCCGTCTACGGGCTCTGGGACGGCGCACTCGCGGGGACGGTCGCCGTCTTCCTGGCGACGGCCGGGAGTTTCGAGATGCTGCGGATCAGCAAACTCGTCCGCCGGGCGGACATGCCCGACTCCTACGAGCGACTCGTCTTCGGGTCGAGCATCGAAGTCGTGCTCGGCGTGCTGGCGTTCTGTGCGTTGCTCACGTACCTGTTCGTCCTGGACCCCCGTGACGGGTCGACGCTGCTCACCGGGTTACTCGGGGAGAATCCCCCGATACCGGCGGCGTATCTCGCCCTGCTGGTCGCCTGGGACGTCTGTTACCGGATCGGGACCGGCTGGTGGGCCAGCGTCGTCGCGCTCTGGCGGTCGGTCAACTACCCGCTGGGTCCCGACCGGCGCCGGGTGATGCGCCGCGCCGACCTGGAGACGATGGGCTTTGGCCTGTTGCAGCTACTGCTGGTCCCGTTCCTGCTCGACCACGCGGTCCTGCTGTTTGCCGTCGTCGGCCACGTCGTCGCCGTGACTGTCGTGACGGGGCTGTCGCTGCTGGCGCTCTCTGTGCGTGCACAGACAGAAGACCACGCTACGAATTTATCTCCTTGAACTGGTCGAGGAGCTCCTCGGTGGACTCCCCACCGTCGTACTCCACCTCGCCGCGATACTCGGTCCGGTCGTCGTCCTCGCTGATGTCGACCTCAGTGTTCTTGCGCTCGCGACGTTCGTGCTCCTCGTCGTCGTATGCACCCATCGACATTGTGTACCACACTCACACTTGTGAGTATGTGCCTATGAATGTAACGGTCTATGTGCGTTCACACGCAGTATCTCCGCGTTCGCGAGGACGCTGTCGACGGCGTCACCGGAGCGGGTTCCCGTCGACCACGCTACTCGACGCGCGGTCAGTTCAGCGTCATCGAGACCGCCTGCTGTTCGCCGGCTCTCGTCTGCTCTCGTCGACGGGGGCCGTCGTGTCGACGGACTCCCGGGTGATCCCGAACTGGCTGACCCGTGTTGCTGTACCGTCCCGTCTACACTTCCTCCGACTGGATTTCGACGAGCGCGGTGTCGGTGGCCGAGTCGCCGTCACCTTCGGCGACGATGTCGAGGCCGTAGGTGCCGCCACTGTATGTCTCGCCCGGTGGGTCGACCGTTATCGACGGTGTGGCGGCCGCCTGGACGGTGTCCCAGCCGAGTTCGAGTTCCCCCGCGTCGCCCACCCGGTCGTCGACCGTCGCCCCGGCGGGGTCGTCGACTGTGACAGTCCAGTCGGTCCAGAGACCCTGGAAGAGCACGGCCTGGACGGATTCGGCGTCCAGCGAGAGCGTCGCCGTTCCGCCACGCGGGATCGTATCACCGTTCGCGGTCACCGTAACCGGCCCGGTCGCCGTTCTGTACTCGTTCCAGAACTCCTCGGCGAACGGCTGGATGTCGTTCTTGCTCGCGGACGATGGGCTGCCGTTTTCGACGTACCGGTCGAGATACTCGAAGAAGGGCGGGTGGTTCCAGGTCTCGACCGCGCCGTCCATGACGTGGGCGGTGAGTCCGTGGTGCATGAAACTGCTTCCGATCCAGCGATAGGACGCTTTCCAGAGGCTGTTGGCGCTGTCGCCGCCGTCCCGCGTGTACTGACAGCCCCATTCGGGGGTTCCCAGGTCCGCCTCCGTGTACGCCACGCTGTACTCGTACCCGACTTCGAGCGGTTCGTCGGCGGCGGTGTCTTCGATCGTCCACGAGCCGTCTTCGTAGTCTATCGTTCCAGTCGCGGACCCACTCCCGGTGAGATTCCCGTTCCCGTCGTCCGGTATCGTTTCCAGGCCGTCACCGACGGCAAATTCGACCGTGTCCGGAACGATCGGGGGGAGCGTCTCGGGGTCGACCGGCATCGTTTCGAGCGTCCCGCTCGCCGCGCCGCTCCCGTCAGTCTCGCCAGCGGCTTCCCCACTCTGTTCGTCTGTGTGTGCTGGATTCTCGATGTCCTCCTCCGAGACGATGAACGTCTGTCGGTCCTCCTGGAAGCGGAACTCTTCGCGCGGCCGCTCGGCACGCGCCAGCTCGACGATGGGGTCGGCACCCAGCGCGAGTCCCGCAAACAGCATCGGCATCTTCCGGCCGGGGTTGTGTCCGCAGTTGTCCTCCCAGACGCCGCCGACCGACGCGCGGTCGTAGATGTCGATCCCGCGCTGGACCACGTTCACGAACAGGTCACGTTTGTCCTCTTCGGGGTAGTCGAGGTGCAACGACAGCAGCGCATCACCGAGCGTGTAGGCGATTTCGCGCCCGTAGGTCTCCTGGTTGTTCTTCGCGTGGACCGCTCGCTGCTGCCAGCTGGTCTCCTGTTCGTTCCAGAACCGTTCGACCGACTCGGTGACGGTATCGAGGTCCGGCGCGGAATCGAGCACCGGCAGCGACCGGAGCACGCCGTAATCGAGGTCGCTTTCGGTCCACTCCGCCGCTTTGTCCTCGCTGTAGGGGCCGGGACGGAACGCATCCGCCGACGGTTGTGCTGTCACGACAGTGAGGATCGCCAGGTCGGAAAGCACCGGCCGACCGTTCGAGTCGGGCGAATCCAGCGAGACCGACGAGACGACTGACCCCTCGTCGACGACGAGGTCCTCGCCGGTCGCGCCGGGGTCGACGTTCAGATCTGGCTCGTAGCCCATGTCGCTGTCGTAGCTGTCGAAGCCCTGCCAGTAGCCGACCGGGTCGAGCATCGTGCCGTTGGTGACGCGACCGTCCACCTCCGTCGACTCCGGGGTGATCGTCGTGATCGTCACCGGGCCCTCGACCCACCAGTCGCCGTCTGCGTACTGGCCGACGGTGTACTCGCCGTCGAACTCCCAGGTGATGCCGTACTGGCTGACCTGTGTTGCTGTCTGTGTCATCTGTTGTCCCCACGACGGGTAGTCCAGTCCGGCGCTCGAACGGGGTCGGTTGTCCGCTCGGCATCGTCAGTACCCCCGGTCCCTGCGTCGGACGCCTCGTCAGTCATTATCTGTCCCCCTCGGTCGAGTCCTCGATGTCGATACGTGCAGTGTCGGTCGCCGACCCGTCGCCCTCGGTGTCGGCCGGGACGTCGCCACCGCCCTCGAC
>PXQN01000068.1 GCA_003021305.1 Halobacteriales archaeon QH_10_67_22
GTGACGGTCGCGTTCGTCCCCTCCGGCTCCTGCTGGTCGAGAACGTCCGCCGCGACCCGCTCGGCCTCCCGCTCGGCTGGATCGTCCGGTTGGCTGACTTCCAGTTTCGCTTGCACTTCGCCGCGTTCGTGGAGTTCCTTGATAGCCTGGTTACCCACCGACTGCTGAAGCGCCGCGACCGACCCTCGCTTCGCTCGTGAACTATCCCTGTCTCGCTCCGAGTCCTGTTGTCCCTGTCGCGAGCGATCCTCGCTGTCGGAATCCGTCGTCCGTTCCATCTGGGATTCTCCCTGTGTGAGTGGCACACACGGTAGTAGCTATCCAAGCAGTCAGCAGCCACCCTCAAAATGTTTTCCCTCGGTGAAAGCCCCGAATCCACTCGCGAGCGGGGCCAAAACACTACAGCCGTCTCTGCCGTCCCCGGCGTATGCCATCGACGCGTCAACTCGCGGTTGCGCTCGTCCTGGTCGACCTCGTCGCGCTGGCCGGGCGCTCCGACGAACCGTCGGAGTCCTACGCGCTCGGCGAGACGGTCGAACTCGAAGGGAACGACACCCGCCGTCGCGGTCCGCCCGAGAAACGAGTCGGCCACGGGCGAGGGGCAGGCGCAGGCGACAACAGCGGACTCAGAACGTGCCTTCGCCGCGTCCGTACGATTCCGGCGCGTCGTACTCGCTCCTGTCGAACTGCTCGGCCTCGCGCTGTGAGGGCAGTGCCAGCATCTGTTTGGGGTGGATCAGGTCCGGGTCCTCGATGCCGTCCGGGTTCTCCGGCGTCTGCTTGTTGGCCTCGAAGATGACGCCCCACTTCCGGCCATCGCCGTACTCCTGTTCGGCGATGTCCCAGAGCGTGTCGCCCTCCTCGACCTCGTAGTCCCCGCCGTCCGTCGCCGTGGTCGCGCTCGCGGCGCCGGCCCCGGCCCCTCCAGCGGCCGACTGCTGTCCCGCGGCCGACCCCGACTGCCCGTCGCCGGACGCACTCTCGGGACCCCCGGAGTCACCTTTGGGTCCGTCCGAGCCGCCGCCGGGCCCGCCCAAACCACCCTCGGGGGAGGGACCGCCGTCACCGCCTGCGGGTCCTGACTCCTCGGGAACGCGACCGTCGGTGGGGTCGCCGAGGTCGACCTCGAACTTCTCCCAGGCGGCGCCGATGGCGTCGCTGAGGCCGGTGTTCAGCGCCCCACCCTCGCCCATGCGCTGGTTTTTGATCGCCCCGCTCTCGACGTCGAGCAGTTTCATCGCTACGTCGTGCTGTCCATCGGGGTACTGGAACAGTTCGAGATTCAACAGGCGAGTCGCACCCTGCAGAGAGCCCGGTTCGACGTCACCGCGCTGTTCGATCACGTCGTGTCTGGGTAGCAGGTGGCCGTCCGGCCCGACCTGAACGAACACCTCGCGGGTACCGCTGACTGTTTCCCCGCGGGTCGCCTGCGAAACGTCGGTCCGGACGTAGTCTTCGAGGGTGAACCCCGGCGCCGGCGTGAAACCGCGGTTGCGCAAGGCTCGCGTAACCGCGTGGATCGACGCCTGCTCCGAGACGTCGGCTTCGAGTTGTTTGTCCTCTCTGTCCCCGGACTGCTGGTCCGTCTCGGACGCCTGACGCTGGACGGCCTGGTTGCCGGCCGCGGCGTGTACCGACGCGACCGGACTCGACCGCTCCCCGCCGGACGACCGGTCCGTGCCTGCACTCCCCCGGTCCTGGCGGTGCACGTCACCGTCCCTGTCTGCAGTGGTGCGTTTCATCGGTGTCGTTCCCCGAGAGTTCCCGCGACGCTCGACTACGGTACACACTATCACCCACGGTGTTAACAGTTCGGTACCCCGCCGGCGGCGGGCACGACGTGGGACGGGCCCGCGGCAAGAATCAAGAGTGTCGGTTCTGAAAGGTACTGACATGCCAACCGGGATCGACGTGGGTGCACGGACGATACGCGTGGCGACACCGGACGGGACGGCGCGGCGCGGGAACGCACTCGGCCGAACGAGCGACGGGGCGCCCGAGGGCGCGCTCACCGTCGGGGTCGACGACGAGGTGTACGTCGTCGGCGACGCTGCCGACGAGGACGGTGACGGGACCACAGTCGGGCGGCTGTTCGGCGACGACGCGACGCCCGACCCGGTCTGTCGGGCGGCTGTCGAGGCGTTCCTCGAGACGTTCGCGGACGCGGCCGACGCCGGAGCGCTGGGACACGTCTCGCTGGCGGGCGAGACCGAGCCACTGGCGGCGGTCGCGACCGCGATGGGCTACGACGTGGCCGCCGTCGACCCGGGCATGGCCGTCTGTTACGACGTGCTGGAGATGCCCGCGACGGGACTGGGTATCGCGGTCGGCGAGGAGCGGGCCGTCGCGACGCTGGCGACGGCGGGGGTGCCGGTCGCGACGGCGAGCGTCGACCTGACCGGCGACTGGTACGACCTCGGCGGGGCGGCGACCGACGGGTTGGCCGGGCGATGGTACGCACGCCAGTACCAAACCCTGTGTGGCGACCTGGCCGACGGCCTCGCGACGACGGCGCCCGCACTCAAGGAACCGGTTCCCGTGGCCGTCGGCGGCGAGGCGGCCCCCGACGGGGGCGCCGACGGCCTGACCGGCGCGCTCGACGGTGCCCTCCCGTTCGAAGTCGCGTCGGTGACGGTCGCCGACGACCCCGATGCGGCGCTCGCCCGCGGGGCGCTGGTCGCCGCCGGCGCCGACGACGGCACGCGACCACCGCTGCCGCCGTTCGGAGTGGCCGTCCCCTTCGCCGGCGGTCTCGCCGACTTCCCGGCGGCCACCGGGGCGCTCGACACCGCCGCCACGCCGCCCGCGGCGACCGACGGACCCGCCGGTCCGGCGGGGGACAAAGGGATGGCGACGACCGGCGATGGCGACGTCGACGGAGTCGTGGCCCGGACTCGCGAGGACCTCGCGACACTCGACCGGCGCGGGGCGATGACCGCCCGAGGGGTCTCAGAACTGGTCGACCGCGTCGACGGCAACGGCGGGGCCGGCGGAGCCGGGGTCGAGGAGGTCAGAGCCGACCTCGACTCGCTGGCCGAGCGCGTCCCCGAGGACGACGCACTGGCGTCGCTCGAACGGGATTTCGCAGACGAACTGGACGCGCTCCGGGAGACGGTGAAGACAGTCGAGTCGGAACTCGACCGCCTCGACGAGGAGACGGCGTCGACGTCGGCCGTCGTGGACCTGGAGGCGTCGCTGGAATCGCTCGACGAGGCGGTCACGGAGCTCGAGTCCGACACCGAGAAGATACGCGCGGTGCTCGCAGGACTCGACGAGGACGCCGACCTCGGGGGAGCGAGCCTCTCCGACGAGGGCGCCGAAACGCTGGCGGCCGACGCGCTCCAGGACGACATCGACGACCTGGCGAGCGACGTCTCGGACCGGATCGAGGGGGTCTGGGAGACGGTCGACGACCTCGAAGGCCGCCTCGTCGACGTGGAGGCGACCGCCGGTGACGTCCCGGACCTGGAGTCGACCGTCGAGTCCGTCCGGAACGCAGTCGCCGACGTCGAGGACGAGACGGCGGACCTCGGGGAGACGGTCGACGACCTCGGCGAGGCGTTCGAGCGCCACCGGGAGTCAGCACCGGCGGCCGACGACCTGGCGGCGATAGAGACCGACATCGAACGCCTGAACGAGGACGTCGCGTCGCTCAGAGCCGAGTTCGAGGAGACCGAGCGGGTCGACCCCGACACCGTCGCCGCGATTGAGACCGACCTCGACGGCCTCCGGCAGACGCTGATCACGCGGGCCGACCGCATGGAGGCCGTCGAAGAGAGCACCGAGACGCTGCGCGAGCGGATCGAGACGGTCTACCAGAACAGCGCCAAATCCGAGGCGCTGTCGAGTCTGGAAGCAGAGGCTGCCCGGGTCCGCAAGACGGCGGCCCAGGCGATGGAGCGAACGAACGAGATGACCGAGACCGTCAGCGAACTCGGGGAGAGCGTCGACGACCACGAGGAACAGCTCGGGATGCTCTCGACCAACGTCGACAACCTCGCCGGCAGTTCGGTCACCCGGTCGGAGATGGACGCCAGGGTCGACCGCGTCGACGACCGCGTCGACGAACTGGAGCGGGACCTCCGGGCCGAACTCGGCGAGATCCGCTCGCTGGCCGACGAGGGTGGCGACGTCGAACCGGTCGAGGAGACGGGCCCCGAGAGTCTCGTCGTCACGCTGCAGGCCGGCGCGTTCGTCGGCATCGGACTGGTCGGCGCCGTCCTCTCGGTGCTGGCGGGGTATCCGCTCGTCGCCGGCGGGTTTCTGGTGTTCTCGATCGTCCCCGGCGTCCTCTCGTGGCTGGTCAGCTGAACGGACTGCCAGGCGATCACGGCCGGTCGCGGTTCAGGCCGGCTGGCTGACGCCGTCGGCGTCGGGCGTGGCCTCGTCCTCGCCGGCGCGGGAGACGGCACTGACCGCGTAGAAGGCGGCTTCGGGGTCGCGGTGGCGCCGCCAGTGGAGCCAGGTCCGGGCCAGCAGGTAGCCACGCCGGAGACGGCTGAGCTGGGGCGTCTCCGTGAGTACGTCGTAGTCGCGGTCGCGGATGAGCCGGTGGTGTTCGGCGTAGAACACCGCCGCCAGGAGGACGCCGAACTGGCAGTCCTCGGGCAGCTGGCGGATACCGGCGACGCCCTCCCGATAGAGCCCCTCGGTCCGCCTGAGTTCGTGGGTCATCGCGGCGACGAACCCCTCCGTGACTCTGGCCTCCCGCAGGTCGTCCTCGGTGACGCCGTACCGCTCCAGGGTCTCCCCGGGCACGTACACCCGGCCGTAGTCGTGGATGTCCTCGCGGACGTCACGCAGGAAGTTCGTCAGCTGGAACGCCTCGGCCAGGGCTTTCGCGTGTGGTCGGGCACTAGCCTGTTCGTCCTCGCTCATGCCCATCGCCGCCATCATCATGTTTGCGACGGCGACCGACGACCCGCGCATGTAGTCCTCGAGGTCGGCGTAGGTCCCGTAGCGGGTCGTCTCGATGTCCTGGAGCATGGCGTCGACGAACGCGTCGATGTCGACCTCGTCGATGTCGTACCGCACCGCGAGGTCGTGAAACGCCGAGAGCACCGCGTCGTCGACGTCGCGCTCGCCCAGGGCCGCCCCGCGGATCCGTTCGAGTTCGCGTCGCTGGGCCGCGGGGTCGGGGTCGTCGGTCCGGTCGACGACCTCGTCGGCGACGCGGAAAAACGCGTAGAGAACGTACGTCGCCCGTCGGACGCGCTCGGGCAAGAGCCGCGTCGCGAGATAGAACGTCCGGCCCGTCCGCTTGTGTATTCGCCTGCTGACGTCGATCTGGTCGTTTGCCGGCATCGTTCTAACCCGACCGCGACCCGTCCCGGAACGAATACGGAGCGGGTCCCTGTCGTTCAGTCTGACCTACCATCGTACCGTGAACTTCGGCTACAGTTTTAATAAGGTACTTACCCAACCTGTTTGGACCGGTCCGGGCGCGTCACACCGCCAGTCCCGTCCCGAATAGAGACCAGTCCAGTGATGATTTCACCGATCAGTCGGAGGGCCAGCCTATCAGCGGTCACCGGGATCGTTCGGCGGGTTGACGAACAGCCCGTCGGCCACGCGGAAGAACGCGTACAGGACGTGGGTAACAGCGCGTCGTACCGTGTCAGCGTTCGACCGTCGACGCGGTCGGCCCCTCTCGTCCGGTCCGTGTTGCTGGCAGCCATCTGTCACTACCTACATGGACGTAACGTTACTATCCCACTTTAATGTTACTCCGGTCTATTTTTCCGAACGCACGTCGAACAACGAACGAACCCCCTCGAAATATTCTCGTATTATTTCTGTTGCTACACTGTTTTCACAGACAGGTGGAGTCGATTCGAACGGGTCGTTCGTCGGTGGAGCAGACGTAACCCGGTTTTTCGTGGAAACTAGCCACAGAAATCGAACGAGCCCGGGCAGCGACGGTGAGAGGCGGGTGACCGGTCGTTACTCGTCGACGACGTCGAGGCCGCGGTTGTTGACGGCGTGGGGGTCGAGACCGACTTCTTCGAGGAACTGCTTGTACTCGCGCTCGCACTGCTCGGCGTCCTGCTGGCGCTGGGAGGCGTGCTCACACAGTGCGGCCAGGTCCTCGGGGACGTCGTTGGTGTGGACGATCCAGTGGTTGATCAGGTCCGACAGCCGGCGGATGGGCGAGGTGAAGTGGCCGTAGATCTCGAAGTTCAGGGCGTGGTGGCCGCCGAAGGGGTCGCTCATGTACTTGGCGCGGGGCATCACGAACATCACGGCGCGCTGGATCTTGCCGAGTTGACGCTCGGGGGCCTCTTCGAGGGTGGCGTTGACGGCCTTGCGCGGTTCGTCCCACTTGTCGCCCGGGATAGAGACGCCGTTCAGGTCCTGTATCTCCTGGAGGGCGTCGTTCCACTGGTCGGGCGAGGGCTGGGGGTGGACCCGGTACATCGCCTCGACGCCCCGGTCCCACATGAGTTCGTGCGTGACGGCCTTGTTTGCCTTGAGCATACACTCCTCGATGATGGTGTGGGCACGGTCCCGGCGCGGGTTGAGCACGAGCGAGCCGTCCGCCTTGCGCAGTTCGTGCATCCGGTCGGCCAGCTCCCAGACCAGCTGGCTCTTTGCGGCCAGGTCGACGTCGGTGTCTTCGAGCAGGTCCTCGGCCGCGTCGGGGTCGTCCAGGATCTCCTCACACTCCGTGTAGGTCAACCGGGCGTCCGACCGGATGACCGACTTGTAGATGTCTATCTCCTCGTAGGAGAGCGTCTCCGGGTCGAGGTGCATCTCGACGGTGTGAGCCAGGCGGTCCTCGTTGGGGACCAGCGAGCAGACCGTCTCCGCGAGCGTCGGCGGGAGCATGTGGACGGTGTAGGCGGGGAGATACACCGTGTTCCCGCGCGTGCGCGCCTCCTCCCACATCGCCGTGTCGGGCGTGACATAGTGGCTGACGTCGGCGATGTGGACCCAGAGGACGTACTCGTCGTCGCGTTTCTCGACCGAGATGGCGTCGTCGAAGTCCTGGGCGTCGATGGGATCGGTCGTCCAGGTGGTCATCTCCCGGAGGTCCCGACGGTCGTCGACCTCGGCGGCGATCTCCGCCTCGACGCCCTCGGTGCGGGCCTCGGCTTCCTCCAGAACCTCGGGCGGGAACGCGTCGGGGATCTCGAACTTCTCGAACAGCTCCTCGCGCTTGTTCGCCAGGTGGCGGGCCATCTCCTCGTCGATCTCGACGGGGCCCTGGCCCTCGACGGTGCCGGCCTGGGCCTGTGCGTCCTGGTCGCTCATGTCACCGGCTATGGCGACTGCACTGATAGGCTTTCGGTGGTCGACCGGCTAGGCCGAGACCTGCGACGGAGCGTCCGGGTCACACGACCGCCCGGACTGTTACCGCTCCTCTATCGACCCGTCGCGCTCCTCGGCCAGTTCGAAGTATCGACTGAGAAACGTGGCGCGGTCGCCGTCGGTCACGGCTTCGGCGTCTTCGAGGACGGACTCGAGGTCGCCGCGGGGCTGGTGACAGCGCTCCCGGTCACACGGCTTACAGAGGTACTCGAACTCCTTGTCGTCCCGGTCCCAGCGGTCGCCGTGTTTGTCGTACTCGCGAGCCTTCGGCCGGGAAACGGTCTCGCCACACGCGATACAGGTGACCCCGCCACCTCGACCCTGGTCGCCCGAACGCCACATATCATCCGGTTGGAGCCTGTCCCACTTATCGTTTGTCGCCAGTTCGTCCGGCGGGACCGACGGCGGGGCGTCGCGAGCCACCGCCCCCGCGACCGGGAACGGACGATTTATGCGCGACGGCGGCCACGCTCCGGACATGAACGTCAAGTCGCGCCACTACCTCCGGGCCGACGACATCGCGGCGATCGAGGACGGCCTCGCCGAGCAGCTGGGCGTCACCATCGACGCCGACAGCTACGAGCGCGTCGAGTTCGACGACAGCGACCGCGAGGTCGTCCTCGTGGACGGCGACCCGCTGGTGCTGTACGTCGACGGCGAGCCCTTCTTGACGGTCCAGGGGTGCAACGCCTATCCGCCCGAACGGCAGGTCGTCACCGTCGACGCCGGCGCGGTGTCGTTCGTCTCCGACGGCGCCGACGTGATGCGCCCGGGTATCGTCGAGGCCGACAACGACATCGACGCCGGCGACCTCGTCGCGATCAACGAGGAGAGCCACGGCAAGTTCCTCGCCATCGGCCGCGCCCGCACGAACGGCGACGACATGGTCGGCGATTCGGGCAAGGTCGTCGACTCCCTGCACCACGTCGGCGACGAGCTCTTCGAGTTCGCCGTCTAGTGCCCCCCGTCGGGGCCAGCATCTTAGTGTGGGCGGGGTCTACCCCGGGACATGACCGGTCGTCCGTCACAGGCGAGTCGAGCGCAGGTCACGGAACCAGACTGGAGTTCGACAGTCGTGAACCACGACAGGCCGACACTCGCGAGCGCCTGGTGGTGGTAGCGTGGTCGATATCGTCGTGTCGCTGGGCCGCGTCCTCGCGGCGCTGTTCCTGGTCGTGCTCAACGGGTTTTTCGTCGCCTCGGAGTTCGCGTTCGTGCGGATCCGGTCGACGGCAGTCGACCGCATGGTCGAGAACGGGCGGGCGGGCGCCGCGACGCTACGGGACGCGCTAGACAGTCTCGACGACTACCTCGCCGCGACGCAACTGGGGATCACCGTCGCCTCGCTGGGGCTGGGCTGGATCGGCGAACCGGCCGTCGCCGCCCTGATCGAACCGGTACTGGCGCCGGTCGTCCCGCCGGGGACGGTCCACCTCGTCGCTTTCGGGATCGGGTTCAGCGTCATTACCTTCCTGCACGTCGTCTTCGGCGAACTCGCGCCGAAGACCATCGCCATCGCCGAGGCCGAACGCCTCGCACTGCTGGTCGCGCCGCCGATGAAGTTCTTCTACTACCTCTTTTTGCCCGGCCTGGTCGTGTTCAACGGGACGGCCAACTGGTTCACGCGGGCGATCGGTATCCCGCCGGCCTCCGAGACCGAGGAGACCCTCTCCGAGGAAGAGATCCTGCTGATACTGAGTCGGGCCGGCGAGGAAGGCGATGTCGACGCCGACGAAGTGAGCATGATCGAGGGCGTGTTCGAACTCGACGACGTCACGGCCCGGGACGTGATGGTTCCCCAGCCCAACGTCGCGACGGTCCCGGCCGACACGCCACTGCCCGAGTTGCGGACGCGCACCGTCGAGCACGGTCACACGCGGTATCCGGTCGTCGACGGCGACGCGGGCGAGGAGGTCGTCGGGTACCTCGACGTGAAAGACCTGCTCCGGGCCGACGAGTCCGGCGACACCACCGCGGTCACCGCCGGCGACCTCGCCCGGGAGATGCCGATGGTTCCCGAGACGACCCCCGTCGACGACCTGCTGGCCGAGTTCCAGACCCAGCAGCGACAGATGGCCGCGGTCATCGACGAGTGGGGGACCCTTGAAGGAGTCGTCACGGTCGAAGACGTCGTCGAGGCCGTCGTGGGCGACCTCCAGGACGACTTCGACGACCACGCCCAGGAACCGTCGATCCAGCGCCGGAACGGCGAGTACGTCGCCGACGGCGCCGTCGCGCTCGCGACGGTCAACGACACCCTCGGAGCCGACTTCGAGAACGCGACCTACGGAACGCTGGGCGGACTCGTCTTCGACCGCCTCGGCCGCCCGCCCGAAATCGGTGACGCGGTCACCGTCGACGGCTACCGTCTCGAAGTCGAGGCCGTCGACGGCGCCCGACCACGCGGAGGGTGGCCCGGACGGGTCCGGGGACGCCGTCGACGAGTCGGAGTGACCGCCGGCGCTCGAAACCGGGCACACCGGCACGACGGAACGTCCCGCGGCGACCGGCGAGCGAGTCACTCGCCGGCGTCGATGTCGTCGGCAGCGTCGGCGTCGCCGTACCGGTCGCGGGCGGTCTCGAAGAATTACGCACGACCGTATGAGACCCCCACGACAGTCAGTGTGACTCTCGCGGGCGGCGAACAGGCGTAACGTCTGACGTAAAATACAAACCCACAGCGGTGACATATGGTGTATGGGACTGATGAGCAAGATCCTCGGGGACTCCGGGGGCACCCGACAGAAAGAAGACTACGTGGAGATCAACGCCGACGCCGTCGAGAGCCAGACGACGGCATCGACACAGGTCCGCATCGCCAAGATCGGCGACAAACAGGACGTCATCGACATCAAAGACGCCGTCTACGACGGCGACGTCGTCATCGCGGACATCACCCGCCACACGACCAAAGACCGGACGATGGAACACATCACGGATGAACTCAAGCAGGTCGCGGACGAGGTCGGCGGCGACATCGCACAGAAAGGCGACGACCAGCTGATCATCACGCCCCACGCCGTCGCGATCAACCGCGACCCGCTGGGCTAACTCCGGGTGGTGGAAGCCGGTCGCCAGGGACAGTGACTCGACGGCGACCCGACGGCTAACAGAAGACACTTGTCGTCGGTCGCGAACGCCGTTAGTGGCCACCTCGGACGAGCGTATTCACGTCTGCCGCGGTGTCGGACCGCGTCGAAAACTCAGACTTCGTCGGCGCCCTCGGGACTGTCCTCGACGGAGCGTTTCATCGACTCGCGGCGTGACTTGGCGTCGCGGCCGGTCGCCTCAAGCAGGAAATCGTTTTTCGCGTCCACGGCGTCGGCGGCGGCGTCGGCGTTGCCCTCCGCGATGACCTCCTCGGCCGGCCGTTCCTCGAACTCCACCGCGAGCTTGTCTTTCTTGCCACTGTACTCGACGGTCCCGGCGACGATCCGGTCGAACACCGGGTTGTCCGGGTCCCCGACGACCAGCAGGTCGCTCCGCTTGTACTCTTCGGTGCCGGTGATCTGTCCGAAGTAGTCCTCGACGGTCGCCTCCATGTCTTCGATGCGGTCCGCGAGGTGTTCGCCCCGGCGCATCTTGTACTCCCGCATGGGCAGGGATTTGCTGGCCCCGGTCTTACCTTTTTCGAGCGCGGTCGACCAGTTGGTTACTCCTCGTCGTGCTGGAGCAGGGTCCCGTGGTGACATTCGGGGCAGAAATCGCCGGCCCTGAGCGACGAGGACGCCACTTCCGTCGAGAACCCACACTCGCTACACTTGAACAACCCCTCGGGAACGGTTATCGTCGGCGACGCGCTCTCGGAGAAGGTCGGCCCGGCGTCGGCATCGTCGTCGTCCCAGTCGCGTTTCGTCTCCTCGGGCCAGTCGTCCATCGGTTCGTCGACGGTCTCCGGGCGCCGCTCCTCGCCCCCGGCGTCGCTGGCCGACACGTCTCTCGTGTCGTCGCTCGTGCCGGTGTGTGTGTCGTCGCCGGTGTCGCCGTCGATAATCACCGTGTCGTCCTCGGCGTCCTCGTCGGCGGTGCTGTCCGTGACTCCTCCCGCGTCGGTCACCGCCTCGTCGGTCGATGCTCCCGCCCCCTGCTCGTCGGCGTCGGCCCCCAGGATCTCGGCGTCGTCGACGTCGAAGTCGTACTCGGCGGCGTCGTCCCCCGCGTCTGCGACGTCGCCCACGTCGCGACCGGTCTCGCTGTCGGCTCCGGACCGGAAGACCGACCCGTCCGGACCGCCCGTCTCTCCGGACTCGTCGGCGTCGGGCGTCGCCGCCGTCGTCACTTCCGTGTTCTCCGAGACGACCCGCTGTTCCCCACACCGCGAACACGACTCCAGTTCGGTGATCGTGACGACCACCTCGGAGCCGTTCTCCTCGCGGTCGCGTTCGACGTCGCTCTCGTCGAAGCGGTGTCCCAGGAGCGAACACTTGATGCTCATCGTCACAAGATGTCCCCTGTGCCTCATAAGCGTATTGCTTGTGAGAAAACTGTCGAGACCGCTGGCCGCGGTATCGTGACAGGGATAGAGCCAAGACCCATCGGTTCGAACGCGGCCGTATGAGGGCGAAACCGGAGTTTCGGGACCGCGACGAGACCGAAGTCGCGGTCCTCGACGCGCTGGCCGACCGGCGCGAGGAGGGGATGACGGTGTTCGAACTCCGGTCACGGGTCGACGTCGACATCGACACCCTGGAGGCAGCACTGGCCGACCTCAAAGACGACGGCCTCATCGAGGCCACGAACGAAGGCGAGCGAACCGTCATTCTCCCCGAGGACGGCGTCGTCGGCCCCGCGGACCCCGACGACGAGTCCGTCATCGACTGGGTCCGCGACCGACTGCCGTTCTGACTACCGACGGGCCCGGGCGAGTCCGAGCACCGCCAGCACGACCGCCAGCAGCGCCACCACCGCTCCGGGGCCCGGCCCGTCGGCGCTCGCAGTCGGCGTCGGGTCGGGCGTCTCGGTCGGCGTCTCCGTCGGGAACGGCGTCACCGTCGTCGAAGCCAGCGCTAGTTCGGTCAGGGGGGACAAGCGGCCGACGCGGTCACTGTTCGACCGGCGTCGCGGCGCAGTTGTTCGGGCCGAGTTCGAGTTCGAAGGCGGTCGTCTCGTCGACGGTCTCGCGGCCGAGATTCACGTCGATGACCGTCTCGAAGTTCGCGGGGCGAGGGCCCATGTCACCGGTGACGTAGTCGACGAACGCCGCGCGAGTCATGTCGAAGGCGGGCAGGTCACGGAGTGCGCCCAGCGTCGCGGTGTGGCCCCCGTCGTCGGCGAGCGCAGGATCCGCGGCGTGGTGGCCGGGGGCGACGACCGTGTCGTCGGCAAAGCGGGCGAACCGCTCTGTCAGCGTCCGGTACAACTCCTCGGCCAGGTCGCGGGCGCCGTCGGCGCCCCGTTCCAGATCCGGGCGGGCGACGCTGCCGACGAACAGGCTGTCACCGCTCAGAAGGGCGTCGCCGACGGCGACGGCGGTCATGCCGGTCGTGTGGCCCGGCGCGTGGACGGCTTCGAGCGTGGCCTCGCCCACCTGGAGTTCGTCGCCGTCGGTGACCGTCTCGACGTCGAAGGTGACGCCGCGGTCGACGGCGGGGGCGGACATCACGGGCGTGGCGCCGGCCGCGTCGGCCAGCCCCCGGAGCCCGCTGACGTGGTCGGCGTGGACGTGCGTGTCGATAACCCACCGGATCTCGGCGCCGCGGCCGCGGGCGTCGGCGGCGTAGCGGTCGACGAACGCCCGGAGCGGGTCGACGACGGCCATCTCGCCGCCGGCGACGACGGCGTAGCCCAGACAGCCGCTGGCCGGCCGGCGGTACTGGACGACCGTCGCCCCGTCGGATGCGGCGTCGAGTTCCACACGCCGGAGGAGTCGGGCCCACGCCGCCATGCCCCCTGCGAGGTTGTGGGCGTCGTAGCCCGCATCGACGAGGTGGCGGGCGACGTCGGCGCTAGCTTCGCCCCGGGCACAGACGACAGTGATCGGCCCCTCGCCGGCGATATCGTCGACGAACGCGTCGACGCTGTCGGTCACCCGCGCCTGGATGAACCGGTTGTACGGTCGCTGTGTGAGCGTGACAGACGGCCCCGTGAGCGACCAGCGTTCGACCTCGTCGCGGTTGCGCAGGTCGAGGACTCGCACCGGTTCGCCCCGGTCGATGCGGTCCTGTAGCTCGCCCGGCGTCGTGCTCGGGACTTCCGCGGTGGGGTCGCTCATAGGCCGGAGTAAGACTGCCGGGCGAATAAGCGACCGGGGTGGTCAGACGGCAGTGTGTAGTTAAGAGAGCCGCTGTCAGAACCTGAATTTGGACAGCGGCTCTCTTAAGTAAACACTGCCGGCCAAACAGTGGAAACAGTTAGGTATCTGGTTTCACACATTCACCCAGAGTCCGGGTGCGGACCACTGCACCCTCACTCGGGAGTTACCATGACTGACGATTCAGAGAGCGATCCTGAAGAACAAGAGACGACTATCAGACAACCCGACTCCGACGACAGGTTCGACGACGAAGAGCAACCGGGTGGCCAGGGTGAACCCGGCGGACAGGGTGGCCAGCCTGGCAGCCAGAGCGGTCAACCGGGCGGGCAGTCTGGCCAACCAGGTGGACAGAGTGGCCAGTCCCGTCAACCCGGCGGCCAGCCCGGTCAGTCCGGCGGTCAGAGCGGCCAGCCCGGCGGTCAGCCCGGTCAGCCAGGTGGCCAGTCCGGTCAGCCCGGCGGTCAGAGTGGTCAGCCCGGCGGACAGGCCCAGACACAGCCGGCGGGACAGCAAGGAGCCCAGGTAGCCGGAGGGGGGACCGGTGGCACGGGACTGGAACCAAACGTGGCGGGGGCGATCGCGTACGTGCTGGGCTGGATCACCGGGGTCGCGATGTACGTCCTCGAGGACGACGAGTTCGTCCAGTTCCACGCCAAACAGAGTATCGCACTCAGCGTCGTCGGCTTCGCCGCCTTTATCGGTCTGTTCGTCGTGTTCTTGATGCTGGGGCGCGTTCCGTTCGTCGGGGGTATCTTCCGCCTGCTGCTCGGGCTGTTGTCGCCGTTGCTGGGTCTGGCCGGGCTGGCGCTGACGGCGTTTCTCGCCTACAAGGCCTACGAGGGCGAGCGGTACAAACTCCCGGTCATCGGCGACTACGTGGCGTCGATGTGACGGTTTCGGCCCGAACAGCCACCACGTTCCGGACGTTCTCGCGGTCCGGATACCGGCAGCGGATCCGCTCCGGTCGACGCGACTGCCGTGACGGGCGGTCGGCCGAACGCGGCTGTGGACTGCTGCCGTTGCACACATTCAACAGTCAAAACAATTACGTGACCTGATTCCACACGTTCACAGAGCCCCGAGTGCGAACTGTCGCACGCACACTCGGGAACGAGACCATGACCGATAACTCAGAGAACGACCCCGAAGAGCAAGAGACGACTATCAGACAACCCGACTCGGACGACGAGTTCGGTAGCGAGAACCAACCAGGTGGCCAGGGAGAGCCTGGTGGCCAGCAACCCGGTGGACAGCAACCGGGCGGTCAAAGTCAGCCTGGCGGCCAAGGTCAGCCAGGCGGACAGGGTTCACCTGGTGGCCAGCAACCCGGCGGGCAGAGTCAACCGGGCGGTCAGAGCCAGCCTGGTGGCCAGAGTCAGCCAGGCGGGCAGAGTCCACCGGGCGGACAGAGCGGCGGGCAGAGTTCGCCGGGTGGCCAGGGCCAACCGGGCGGACAGAGCCAGCAGTCCACGGATCCGGCGGGGACGAGCCCGCAGCCCGGCGGGTCGGGGCCGGGCGGTCCTGCTTCGGCCACCGGGACGCCGGCGTCGACGACCCAGGGCGGGACCACCGACCAGGGGGTCGTCTCGCGCTACGGGATGGCGTCCGGCGTGATATTCGTCGCCCTCTTCGTGACGATCCTCCCGGTCATCAGGTGGATCAGGTTTATTCCGGCGTTCAAGGAACTGCTGCTCGGTGTCCTGGTCGTCGTCGCGTTCACGTCGATCGTCGACTGGAAAGAGGGCGCAAAGTACGCGCTGATAGCCGGAATGGCGGCGGCGGTCCTGTTCAACGTCGTCAACATTCCCCTGCAGATCGCACTCGGGAGCGTGTTGAGCGGCGTGTTCGGTCCCGCACAGAACAGCGCCGCACAGGGCGGACTCCTGGGCGGCCTGGGCGCGCTCAGTAACCTGATCGGACTCGTCATCTTCAGCCCGGTCGGGTTCGGCATCGGCGGCGCCATCGGAGCAGTTCTCAACGGGGAGATCTGATAGTGATTATACTGTCGGACACAAGTACGTGAACACGCTCGTCGGTGTTTCACCATCGAGACGTCTCGGAGACCGCCAAACGAAGTATCGAGTGTCGGCTTGCTTGTGTCCGACAGTATATTGTCGGTCCCTTCCGAATCGACCGCACGACCGCGTGCGGTCGGACCGGTACATCGCCACAATAATCACTACGGCTCACTCCTCGGCGAGGTAGTCGTCCTGGACGGCCACGACCGCCGCCGAATCCGCACAGTCGGCGTACCGTTCGAGCGGTTCGGCGTTGAGTTCGAGGAAGGTGTGGCCCCACGAGAACTTCGAGAGGATCCGCTCGGCCTGGTCGCGTTCGCCGAGGATGACCAGCGCTCCGGCGAACGCCTCGACGGTGTTCAACCGGAACGGCGTCCCGTAGTTGACGGGGTTGCCGGCCACGAGAAAGGGGAGCGAGCGGTGGACCCCCTCTAGGGCGAACGCCTCGCGCTCGGCGGTCTCCCAGGAACAGTCCAGCGCCACGAGGCGGTCGCGCCGGGCGCCGGTGCCCTCGCGGTCGGCGGGCGAGAGCGCGCGGTCGGCGAACGGGTCGAGGACGATCCCCGGCGGCGTCGCCCGCGTCGAGCGGTGTAACTCGACCAGGTCGAACCGGGCGAGCTTCCGGGCCGAACACTTCTCGGGGTCGTCGTCGCCCTCGTACCGGACGTGCAGTTCCACGGCGGCCCTACCGGGTCGGCGGACAAAAGCGACTCGCACGCGGTCGCTCGCCGCTCGTCTCCGGCACCGCTCCGGGGCGCTGACGCGGACTTTTTGCCGGCCCACCCGTTACCGGGGGTATGGCCAAGGTATCGATCGGGTTGCGCGGCTGGCGGTTCGACGAGGACGAGGTGTTCACCGACGACGGCACCGTCCGGCCACTGGACAACATGCCAGAGGACACCCGCCAGCGGGTGTTGCGCCTCTCGGGACTGATGGAGGAACCGTGTGACGCCTGTTATCTCATCCACGGGCAGGAGTCGGTCCGGGAGTGTCGCCCGGCCCAGGTCATCTACGGCGAACCGATGGGCGAGGTGTTGCTCTGTAGCGTCCACGAGACGGACTTCGTCTACTGGTTCCGGGAGAGCGGCGGCGACGCTTACGCCGGCGAGACGGAACTGCGCGACCGCTTCCACGAGTGGTTCGCCGACGGCGGCCGCCCACCGGACGACTACGGAGGCGTCAAACACGTCGAACGCGACCCCGACGCCGTGCCCGAGGCGCCCGACCCCGAGCGGGAACTCCCCGGGCTCCAGGAAGAGATCGACGCGATGGACGACGCCGAACTCGACGCCCTCGACGTCGACCTGGACGACCTAGACCTGGGCTGATGGCCGACGACGCTTCCCCCACCGAGGACGTCGACCGACCGGCCGACGGTGACAGACCGGACGACCGGAGCGGGCCGGACAGCGGTCACAGACCGAGAGGGAACGACACGGCCGCCGGGAACGTCGCAGTCGCAGTCGTCGACGCCGAGACACCGGGCAACGTCGGCACGATCGCCCGGTCGATGAAGAACTTCGGCTTCTCGGAACTGTTGCTCGTGGACCCACCGGAACTCGACCCCGAGGGCGAGGCCTACGGGTTCGCCGGCCAGGCCCGCGAGGACGTCCTCCCGAACGCCCGCGAGACCACCTTCGACGACCTCGTCGGGAACTACCACACCGTCGGGACCACGGCGGTCACCAACGAGGACGAGACCAGCCACGTCCGCTATCCGTTCACGACGCCGGCCGCGCTGGCCGACTCGCTGGCCGACGTCGAGGCCGACACCTGCGTCGTCTTCGGGCGCGAGCGCGTCGGCCTCACTAACGACGAACTCGCCCGCCTGGACCAGGTGTGTTCGATCCCCGCGGCGGCCGACTACCCCGCCCTCAACCTCGGCCAGGCCGCCACCATCGTCCTGTACGAACTGCGCGAACTCACGCTCGGGGAGACCCAACACCCCGACGAGCGCCACCAGCGCGCCGACGAACGGGCGGTCGAGGGGCTCCAGGAACAGTTCGACGCGTTCCTGGCCGCGGTCGAGCACCCGCCGGAGAAACGCCCGAAAGCGCGGCGACTCTGGCGGCGGTTCGTCGGTCGCGCCCACCCGACCGGTCGCGAGGCGACGACGCTCCGTGGCCTGTTTCGCCGGGCGACCCAGCGTCTCGACGACTAATGCGGGTCGGCGGGGACGTGTGCGAAAAGCGGCAGGTTCCAGCAGAAACGGTGGACTCGACCGGCCAGGGACAGCGCGGCGGGGCCGGGGAGCGTCGCATCAGGCGGGGTGGGCGTTCCGGATGTAGGTCCCGAGCGCGTCCACCCGGCCGGGAGTTCGGGTCCAGAAACCGTGGAAGACGCCGGGGTCGCGCTCCTCGGCGACGAGCGCGGCCTTGCCGTCGTCGTCGCCCGCGCCGTCGTGGACGACGAACCAGCTGTCGCGTATCTCCTCGTCCACAGAGTCATGAACCGTGACGCCGGCGTCCCCGGGCGTCGGGACGTCGGAAATGCCGTAGACGTGGACGTCGACGCCGCTGTCGACGAGGCGGTCGTATATCCGGCTCGCCCGGGCGTCGCCCCACAGATTGGAGAGGTGCTGGAACCCGGCGTCGATCCGGCCGCCGCCGGTCCGGTAGCCGCGCATCTCGACGATCCGGCTCACCTCGACGAGAAACGCCCTGTCGACGCCGCGGGCGCCGTGGGCGTCGCCGCTCAGCGCCTTGAGCACGTCGGGTCGCTGGTCGGGGTCGAACGCGTCGGTCGACTCGACCGCGATCGCGTCGGTGAGCGCGTCGACCGACGTCGCCGCGACCAGTTCGTCACCGCGGTGCAACAGGGCGACGTCCCGCGGCGCGGACGTATCGAGCGTCGCCGTCCGAACCGGGACGTCCCGGGCCTCGAAGTACGACCCGAGACTGTCGGCGTCGCCGTCGGCCGCATCGTGGTTACACAGGGTCAGGGTGGGCCGCTCGGCCTCGGCGGCGGCGATCGCCGCGTGCAACGACTCGGGGACAGGATACGTGTCGGGCCCGCCGCTCGCGCCTGCTGGCGCCGGGGTGTCCGGGTGCGCCGGGTCGTCGAACGCGACGGGCGTCCACCCGTTGGCCTCCCCCAGGCCGTGGAATCGGGTTTCGATCCCGTCCGGGTCGCGCTCGCGGACCTCGATTGCGCCGTCGACGAACGCCTCGAACTGGCTGTCGAAGCGCTCGTCGAACCCGTCGGTGTGGACGACGACGAGGCCGAAGCCCTCGACCGCGTTGACCCGCCGGGTCACCGTGTGGAGGAACTTGACGACTCGCTCGTCGTCCGCGTACATCACCATCGTGTTCAGCGAGAGCAGGCCGAGGCGGACGCGGTCGAGTCCCTGCTCGGCCACCAATCCTTCGAGGAATTCGCTCACCGCCATCCCGACGCCGGTGAGGTCGGCCGGCGACCCGACGGTGGCGACGCGCGGCCCGCTCCCGTCGGTCGCGTACTCGTCCGATATCGCCCCGATCGGGTCGCCGCCAGCGCCGCCGGTTGCGTCGACGATACCGACGGACCTCGGGTCGGCCGCCGGTGCGTGTGCGCGGTACTGTCGCCAGAGTGAGGACGGAGTCTCGTCGGTCGTCACGAGAACGGTCCCCGTGTCGACGTCGTCGTCGTCGGCCAGCGTCCGTATTGCCAGGTCGGTCTTGCGGGTCATCGCTGGCCCCCGGACCAGCAGCGTCGTCCCCCCCGGCACCGACGCTGTCGGGCCCCGGATACCTGTCGAATACATGGCATTATTTGGCCGTCGGCAGATACAAGCCTTTCGCCGGAATCTCAATTCTGATAACCCTCCCACCCGGACCTGCGTCACCCGATGTCTGACGGCAAACAGGGGTCGACCGGTCGACGGGAGAGGTCAGTCGAGTCGGGGGTCGTCGGCGTCGAGGACGACCTTATTGTGTTCCATCGCGACGAGGTCGGCGAGGACGTGGGCGTACAGCGAGACGGCGACGAGACCGGCGAGGTACGGCGAGGCCAGCCAGACCACGGGGACGGCGACGCCGCCGATGAAGACGTGACTGAGGAGACGCCTGGCCGCACCGACCGTGCCCTCCTCGAAGATGGCGTCCTGGTCGACGAGGACGATCCGCGGGTTGCGCAGACACCGGCGGACGGCGCGCCAGTCGCCGCCGTATCTCGCCAGGAGGAAGTGGTCGAGGTCGACGCCGACGCCGGCGGCGAGTGCGACGGCGACGACGACCACCGGCGACACCGGCGGCGTCGTGGCGGCGAGTTCCAGGCCGGCGACGGCGAGCGAGATGACCGCGTGAGCGTGGGATCTCACGCGTCCTGTGGGTCGTTTGCGGCGGCCTCGCCGCGCCGTCGGCCGGGCGTCGTCCGCTGGATGGCCGCCAGTCCGACGCCGCCGGCGACGAACGTCGCGACGCCGAGCAGTATCGCCCAGGAGTCGGGCGTGGGCCACGCGCTCAGCGTCGAGGCTTCGACGGCGGCCATCGGCGTCGTCGTGGCGCCGACGAGCGCGACGCCCAGGGCCGCGCCGACGGCGGCGACGGCGAAGGCCAGGCCGAACAGCGCCGCCCAGACGCCGACGACGCCCCGGACCAGCGACCGCACGGTCGCCCCGTCGACCACGAGGACGAGAAACGCGACCGCGAGGACGCCGTACTCGACCAGGCCGCCCAGCGCCCCGACGGCCGCGTCGAGGAGGACGAGCTGGACGTACGACTCCCCGAGCGCGAGGCGTGCGGCCGTCTCTACCGCGAACGCGCCGCCGGCGACGGCGGCCAGCACCCGGACGGCGCGCCACACTGCGGCCGGCGACAGTACCGACAGCCCGCTCGACGCTGCCAGCGGCAGGCCGTCCCGAGGGCCAGCGAGTCCGTCACGGAGTGTCGCGGCTCCGACGACGGTGGCGACGACCAGCCCGGCCGGGAACAGCGCCCCCTGGACGGCGGCGACGAGGCCGGTCACCAGCCGCTCGGTCGACACGGGGTCGGGTTCGACGACCAGGCGGACGAACGGCGAGGCCTCGACTGCGAGGCCGCCGAAAAAGACCACCGCGACCGGTCGCCGGACGGTCGGTCGGTCGACCGGCCCCGTCCCGTGGACGTAGGCGTCGGCGACCGCCAGCAAGGCGAGGACGGCGAGCCAGTCGGTGGCCACCCGGACCGACAGCGTGTACACGACCGTCAGCGCGCTCCGGAGCGGCCGCGGGGGCAGCGACGCCAGCCCGACAGTCACGGCGCCCAGAAAGAGCGTCGCCGCGAACAGACTCACCGCGAGCCGCCGGTTCCTGTCCATTGGTCTCACCCCGCTCGCTGCTGGATCTCCTCGCGGAGCACGTCGCTCACCGTGTCACCGTCGGCTTTGCCCCGCAGGGCACCCATACACTCGCCCATCAGCGCCGAGAACGCGCCCATCCCCTCCTCGGCGACCTGGTCGGCGTTGCGCTCGACGACCTCGGCGACCGCCTCCCGGACCTCGTCCTCGCCGACCCCGCCCAGGTCCTCGCGGTCGAGGATGTCGGCGGCAGTCGCTCCGGGGTCGGCCGAAAGCGCCCGCAACAGGTCGTCCAGCCCCTCCTGGGGCAGGTCGCCGTCCGCGACCAGAGCGAGCGCGTCCGCGAGGTGGTCGTCGGTCAGCGCCTCGACGGCCACGTCGTCCCGGCGCAGTTCCGTCAGCGTCGATTCCAGCGTCGTGGCCGCAAGCGTCGGGTCGACGCCCGCCCCGACGACCCGCTCGAACAGCGGCATGTGCTCGCCGTAGGCCACCTGCTCGGCGAGGCCGGCGTCGAGACCGTACGCCTCGGCGTAGCGGTCGACCTTCTCCGTGAGCAGTTCCGGTTCGGCCACCGTCTCGGGGTCGGGTTCGACCGGCGGGACGTCCGTCTCGGGGTACATCCGCGCCGCGCCCGGCAGCGGGCGCAGGTAGCGGGTCGTCCCCTCCTCGGTGGCGTCGCGGGTCTCCTCGGGGACGCCCTCGGCCGCCGTCGCGGCCCGTTCGGCGGCGGCCGTGATCGCGAGGTCGGCCGTCTCGGGGTCGTCGGCGACCAGCGCCACCGCGTCCTCGGGACCGGCGTCCACTGCCTCGCGCAGACGCTCGACCTCGGCCTCGGTGACGCCGTAGGCCGGGAGTTCGTCGGTGTGGAAGACCCCGCCGGCGCCGTGACGGGCGGCGTGGTCGGCCAGTTCCGTCCCCAGGCGGCGGTCGGGCTGGATCTCCCGGCCGACGAGGCCGTCGAACCCGGCCAGGCGGACGGCCATCGCCCGACCGCCGTCCGAGAGCGCCCCCCGGATGACCCCCGAGTCGGTGTCCTCGAACACGTCTGTCACGTCCCGTGGCTCGCCGACCGCGGCGTCGCGCTCCGTGAGTACCTCGGCGATGGCCAGCAGTTCGACCTGGCGGCGGACCTCGTTTTCGACGATGTCGTCGATGTCCTCCAGCGACTGGACGCCCTTGATCTCGACGCGGGCGCCGTCGGCGATGGAGACGTTGACGTCCTGGCGGATCGTCCCGAGGCCGCGTTTCACCTTGCCGGTCGAGCGCAGGAACATTCCGATGCGCTCGGCGGCCGCGCGGGCCTGTTCGGGCGAGCGGATGTCCGGCTTGGTGCCGATCTCGACGAGAGGAATACCGAGCCTGTCCAGCGAGTAGCGCACGCCGCGGTCGGTCTCGGCGACCCGCTGGGCGGATTCTTCTTCGAGCATCAGGTCCTCGATGCGGACCTCGCCGTCGGGCGTCCGAATAGCCCCCTCGCCCGCGACCCGCATCGTCCGCTGGAAGCCGGTCGTGTTCGACCCGTCGACGACGATCTTGCGCATGACGTGGACCTGGTCGACGACCGCACAGTCGAGCAGTTGGGCGATCTCCATGGTCACGTCAAGTGCCTCCGCGTCGACGCGATCAGGGGGTTCGTCGTCTTCCTCGACCAGACAGGTCGAGTCGTAGGCGAGGTACTCGAACTCGCGGTCGACGACACTCTCCTCGAGGGCGGCCTCGTCGATCTCGCCGAGCTCGCTCTTGGTCGGGTGGAGATACCGGGTGAACGAACGGACCGACGCCTCCGGTTCGCGCAGTTCCGTCGGACAGCCACAGAACAGCTTCGTCGCGGTGTCCAGTTGCTGGTGGATCTCCAGCCCCGCGACGAGTCCGAGGTCGTCGTAGTCGAAGTCGGCGTCGCTCATTGGAAACCGATCCGCGGGCGTCGG
>PXQN01000046.1 GCA_003021305.1 Halobacteriales archaeon QH_10_67_22
AGACGGGGGTTCCAACGCCATGTTTAAGTCGTTTGACCGTGATAGTATGCATAGATGGTAAAGAGTACCCGTCACGCGAAATACGAACTCTACTACCACATAGTGTTCGTGCCGGAATATCGGCGTTCGCACCTGACGGGGAAGACGAAGGAACGTCTCGAAACCATCTTCGCGGAAATCTGTGAGGACAAGGGCCTCGAACTGGCCGAGTCCGAGGTCATGCCCGACCATGTTCACCTGTTCATCGGGAGTCCGCCGAAGAACGCCCCGTCCCTCATCGTCAACTGGGTCAAGGGCATATCGGCGCGGAAGTACAACCAGCGGTACGACGACCGCGTGAAGTGGACTCGTTCGTACTACGTCGGAACAGCGGGAAGCACCTCGAAAGGCGCTGTCGAACGCTACATCGCTGAACAGGAGAGTGATGATGAATGAAGCGCGTCAACACCTTCGAGGTCGTGCCACAGACCGAGAACGACAAAGAGTGCCTCCTACGGCTACTCGACGCCTCCGCCTCTCTGTGGAACGAACTGACCTACGAACGTCGTCAGAACTACTTCGGTGACGGCGACGTGTGGGACACTTCCGAATACCGAGGACAGTACAACGGTGTCGTCGGAAGCGCGACCGTCCAACAGGTCACGCGCAAGAACAGCGAAGCGTGGCGGTCGTTCTTCACCCTGAAAGAGAAATACCACGCTGGAAAACTCGATGAACGACCATCTCCACCGTCGTACTGGGGGAACGAAGAAGACGGACGTGAACTCCGTACCTACATCCGAAAAGACCAGTACACGATTCAGTGGGGTAAGTGGTCGCGACTCGAAATTCCTGTTGGACAAGAACTGAAAGACGACTACGGACTCGGCTACCACGAACGACTCCGCCTCGAAGTCCGAGGCACCCCGAAGTGGGACGGGGAACAGGGTCGTCTGGAACTTGAATACGACGAGGTGAGCGACACATTCAGGGCTTTCCAACCAGTCACCGTGCCTGATTCTCGACTGGATTCACCACTGGCTTCCGAAGAAGCCGCCCTCGACGTTGGCGCAAACAATCTCGTCGCCTGTTCCACGACCACTGGGAACCAGTACCTCTACGACGGACGCGAGTTGTTCGGACGGTTCCGAGAGACGACCGACGAAATCGCCCGTCTCCAGTCAAAACTTCGAGAGGGACGTTACAGTTCCAAACGGATTCGACGGCTGTACCGACAGCGGACGAAACGCCGTGACCACGCACAGAACGCGCTGGTGCGCGACCTCGTTGAACGGCTGTACGACGAGGGCGTGGCGACGGTGTACGTGGGCGATTTGACCGACGTGTTGGAAACGCATTGGTCGGTCAGGGTGAACGAGAAGACGCACAACTTCTGGGCGTTCAAGCAGTTCATCAACCGTCTCGCGTGCGTCTGTGAGGAGTACGGTATCTCCCTCGAAGCCGAGTCGGAAGCGTGGACGAGTCAGACGTGTCCCGAGTGTGGCGACCACGAGGAAACGGTTCGCCACGGGGAGACGCTGACGTGTCCGTGTGGGTTCGAGGGGCACGCCGACCTCACGGCGTCAGAGACGTTCCTTCGGGAACACAGCGATACGGAAGTCAGGCCGATGGCACGGCCCGTGCGATTCGAGTGGGACGACCACGAATGGTCGGGGAAATCACACCCTCACGAAAGTCCCAAAGAAGTGCGCACAGACCCGCAAGTTGCCTCCGTGGAATCGGCATAGCCGAACCCCCAACGGAGGAATCCTCGCGCTTTAGCGCGGGGAGGATGTCAATCCTGAAGGTCGGCCTCGCGGAGTGCCTCGTTCAGGTCCGCGCGGACGACTTCGCCGAGTTCCTTCCCGCGCGCGGTCGTCACGACGCGGTTCTCCTGGACGCTGGAGCCGTCCCGCAGGAGCAGACGGACGTTCCCGTCGGTACCGGCACGCGTCGCCTTGGCCCGGACGCCCGACTGCGACCCCGACCCGCCGGCGTCGATCGGCCCCGGAATGACTTTCTTTACGTGTGGGTGGCCGGCGGCAGTATAGATCGCTCGCTGGCCCTCGCGGCCGCCGACGAGCGTCGAGTGGGAGCCGCCGATCTTCTCGGAGGGCGGGTCGTCGACGACGTCCAGCGGGGCCTCGCCCTGGCGTTCGATGACCGCCGCGACGGGGTCGTCGTCCTCGACGCGGTAGAACTCGTAGTGGAGCTGGCGCCTGACCGCGCGCAACACCTCGCGGTCGCCGGTCGCGTACACCGCGTCGGGTCGTTTGCGCCGCACCTCGTCGGCGACGAGGCCGGCGAAGTTGCGCAGTTCGACGACGCCAGCCTCGCCGCCGCCCTCGGGCGTGGTCGTGACTTCGCGGGCGCCGACGACGTGGTCGTCGACGATGGTGGTGACGCGGGCCCGGTCGCGTTCGAGTTCGAGGACGACCGCGTCGGCGTTGCCCGACCGACAGACCAGACAGTAGTCGCCCGGTCTGTCCAGGGGGGAGCCACAGCGTCGACACTCCATGCAGACAGTGATTATCGCCTCGCCAGGATAAGCGGGACGGTCCGGGTCGTCGTCCCGGCGCCTCACTCGCCGGGTCGACCTTTGTCAGCGAGAGAGTCCCGGCGTTCACGCCGGATGTGAATCGCGTTCACTTTCACTCCACTTGCCACGGATTTATGCCGGGCGGGGTCGAACGTCACGCCGGGGAGGATGTCATATCCCGTCGGGATCGGTCTTCAGATACTCCCGGAGAACGACCGTCGCGTAACTCCCCTTGGGGAGCGCGAACGAGAACGTCAGGATGTCGCCCTCGCGTTCGGTCGCCAGGTCAGTCCGGACGAGCACTGCGCGTCTCGTCCCCGCGGAGTCGAACTCTCCGGGAAGGTCGAAGTCCGCGGGAGCGAGGTCGAGGTCGTCGAGGACGGCGCGTTCGACCTCGCCGGGTTCGCCGTCGGCCAGGCGCGTCTCGGTGCCGACCAGCGGCGCGGTGACGAACGCACGGCCGCGCTCGCAGTGGCGCCGGGCCGTCCCCAGCCGGTCCTCGTCGACCCGCTGGAGGCGGTCGGTGTCGGGCACCCCGAACTCGGCCGGGGCGTCGGCGTCACGGAAACAGACGACGTCGCCGGCGACCGGTTCGTGGAAAGGGAGTCCGCGCGCCAGCCGGTCCGAGAGGATCCGGTTGAACGCGTAGGACTGGGCGGCGTTGACGAACAGGCGCTGGAGGTTCGCGGGCACCGCTTCGAGTGCGTCCCGGAAGTCCGCGGGGTCGTCCGCGCCGTTCTCGACCAGGTGGTGACAGATCGACCGTTCGTACCCCAGGTGACGCGGGAGTCGGTCCAGCGCGCCCGCCCAGTCTTCGGTCTCGTCGACGTAGGCGCGGGCCTGTCTCGTCGCCTCGGGTTCGCGCTCGTGTGGGCTGCCGACGTAGGCACGGACGGCACCCTGCCAGTTCCCGCGGACGATTTCGAGGCCCACCTCGTGGGTGACGGGGCGTTTGCTCCCGAAGCGTTGCTGGCCGAAGTAGTTGGGAACGCCCACGGAGCCGTCCGCGGTGGGGGCGTCGTCACCACGGGCGAACACTCGCAGGTCCGCCGTCACCGCCCCGGCATTTTCGGGCCGGTCGGCGTCGCGGACGGTGATCTCGAAGGCGTTGCCGGCCAGGTCGCCAAAGAGGATCGGGCGGCCGGTCCGGCCCAGGAGGTCGACGTCGACGCCGTCGAACGCGACCGCCCGGACGTCCGCGGGGTCGGCCTTCGCGACCGAGAACAGCTGGGTCGTCACGGCGTGTTTGTCCTTCGTGCCGGCCCACGAGACCCGCTCGCGCGAGATCCCCAGCGCGTCCGACAGCGCGCCCGCGAAGTCGTTGGTGTCCCACGACCGCAAGGTCACGCGACAGAGGAGGTGGGGGTACCCGCCGGGGTCGGCGTCGAGCGGTTCCGGGTCGAACGCCTCGAGTTCGCGAACCCGGAAGTCCGCGGGCCGGTCGCGCAACCGCCCACCGACGCCGCCGGCGTCACTGACGTAGTGGTCTATGCCGACCGCCCGCTCGATGGGGTGGGCCTCGAGCATCGTGTACGCGACTCCACCGGCACGGGTAAAGGACTGTCGTGTAGACCGTCACACTGAACGGGGCCGACGCCGGGCCGTACTGTCACGAAACGGGTGACAACAGCATCGACGAACGGCGGGAGACCGTACTGGTTGGGTACCGCAGTTATTAGCACAGATATATAACTGGTTCTAACGACCCACCGCTCTATCATGTCTACACCCGATCCCGGAGGCGTCGACGGTCCATTGCGCCAGGAACTGTACGCCGCCATGAACGATTCGTCGCTCTCACTCGACGAGAAACTGGAGCACGCGCTCGAGACCGGTCGGAAGTACCTCGACGTCGAGAACGGCCACATCGAACGAGTCGAGGACGGCGACGGCCACCAGGTCGTCGCGACAGTCGGGGAGAGTCTCGGTACGTTCGCGCAGGGCGCCGTCCTCGAGGAGGCGACGACGTACTGCCGGCGGACGGTCGACCGGGACACGCCGCTGGCACTGTCGAACGCGTCCGAACAGGGGTGGGCGAACGACCCGGCCTACGTGAAACACGACCTGGAGTGTTATCTCGGGACGACATTGTTCGTCGAGGGGGAGGTGTACGGGGCAGTCTGTTTCGTCTCCCGGGAGTCACGCCCCGACGAATTTACCGACGCACAACTCATGTTCGTCGAGTTGCTCGCCAGACTCGTCGGGCGAGCGCTCGAATCGGAGCGCCACGCCGAGGCTGTCGAGACACACCAGCGGGCACAGGAACAGACCGAGTCCAAGTACGAGGCGCTGGTGCAGGCGGCGCCGGAGGCGCTGTTCGTCGCCAACGTCGAGACGGGCGAGACCGTCGAGGTGAACGAACAGGCGGTCGCGCTCGTGGGGTACGACCGGGAGACGCTCGTCGGGATGGACCAGCGACGGCTCCAGCCTCCCGAGCAACGCGAGCAGTACTCGGCCGAGTACGAACGGATCTTCGACGCGGACGGACCCGTCGACCGGTTCAGCGACGGGACGCCGCTGTACTACCAGCACCGCGACGGCACGCGGATCCCGGTCGAGATCAGCGCGAGCCCCGTCGAAATCGACGGCGAGCAGTGCGTCCAGGGGCTGGTCCGGGACATCTCCGACCGGCGCGAGCGCGAGGCGGAACTGCGGGTGAAAAACCGGGCGATCGGCGACGCGGCCGTCGGCATAACCATCGCGTCGACCGCCCGGGACGACCTCCCACTCGTCTACGCCAACGACGGGTTCGAGGAGGTGTCGGGGTACGACGCCGAGTCGGTCGTCGGGCGCAACTGTCGGTTCCTCCAGGGACCCGGGACGGACCCCGAGACAGTCCGGACGATCCGGGAGGCTATCGAGGACGAACAGACGACGACGACGGAACTCGTGAACTACCGGGCCGACGCCACGCCGTTCTGGAACCGCCTGACGCTCACCCCGGTCGAGGACCGGACGGGCGAGGTGACTCACTTCGTCGGGATCCAGCAGGACGTGACCGTCGAGAAGCGCCGCCAGCGACTCGTCGCCCTGCTGAACCGCATTCTCCGGCACAACCTCCGCAACGACATGAACGTGGTCAAGGGGTTCGCCGAACTGATCGGCGACAGACACGAGGGGGAGACGGCGGAGATGTCCCGGCGGATCGCCGACGTCGCGGGACGACTCACGAGACTCGGGGAGAAGGCACAGACCATCGAGAAGACCGTCCAGGAGAACGGGACGCCCAGGGAGCGCGACGTTGGGTCGCTGTTCGAGACGGTCACCGCGGACCTCACCGGCGATTACCCGGACGCGACGGTCGAGACGGTCGAGCAGGCCGACAGGAACGTGCTGGTCACGGACCCCTTCGAGACGGCGCTCAGGGAACTGGGAACGAACGCGTGTGAACACGCCGGCGAGTCGCCGACCGTCGCCTTCGAGGTCCGGTCGGGCGAGAGCGACGACTGGGTCGAAGTCGTGGTCAGCGACGACGGGCCCGGACTCCCGGACAACGAACGGCACGTCCTGGAGACGGGCGAGGAGTCACCCCTCTACCACGGGAGTGGGATCGGGCTGTGGCTCGTCAACTGGATCGTGACCGGACTCGGCGGCACGGTGACGGTCGACGCCGACCACGACGGACTGTCAGTGGTCCTGCGCGTGCCGAGCGCGTCCGGCGACGCGGACGCGGTCAGGACCAGTCGACAGGTAGCGATCGGCGTAAGTCAATTCGACGACGACTGATAGTGATTATTGTCGGTCTGTTCCGGATCGACCGCACGGATGTCGACGCCGTCGTCGGTGACCTCCTCCCGTCAGTCGCGCCTCGCGTCGCTCAGCAAGACCACGTTTTTGTCGCGGGGGTGGCCAGGCCACTCCCGCAAAAAAAGGTGGTTTAGTAGAGCGAGAGGTCGCCGGTGACGCGGTCGACGACGTCCTCGCGTTCGGGGCCGACTGCCACCGCGGTGACAGTCCCGGGGTCGAGTTCGGTGTGCCCGGCGTCTCTGACGACGGCACGTGGGATCCCGTCGCGTTCGGCCAGGTCGGCGAGTTCGAACAGCTGGGATTCGCCGTCGGCCTGGAGGACGACTTTCTTCTGGCCGCTGCCTTTCCACTCGTTTTGCACTGTGCGGTCCGCGTCCTCGAAGGCCATCAGCGACGCGTGGGCGACCTGGGCGGCGAGTTTGCCCTCGCCCATCCCGAGGTCCGCCCGCGCGACGACCGCCTGTTTCATACCCCGGCGTCGGCCCCCGAGACGCAAGACGCTTCCCATTGGGGGCGAGGCGTCCGGGGGTACAAGTCGCTCCCGGTCGAACGTCCGTCATGGTCGGACGAGACGCAGGCAACCGACGGCGGCCGGTGGAGTGGCCGGAGTGGCTCCCCGCTCGGCTTGTCGGCGTCGTATTCGTTTTCGCCGGGGGAATCCATCTGTTGTTGCCGGGGACGCTCCTCGCGACGGGGCGGGTCGCCTACGACCTGGCGTTGCGCGTCCGCTTCGAGCCCAGGGACGGCGCACACCGGCGCGTCCGGGTCGTCGGTGCCGCGATGGTCGCCGCCGGCCTCCACCTGCTGTACCACGGCGGCCTGATACCGGAGTAGATAACTGTTCGTGGCCTGCCGGCCGACTACGGAAAGCAGATCGGTGGGACTCAGTATTCGGTGCCTTTGCGCGCGCCCTGGCCGGCCTCGATGGGGTGGGCCTCCTTGCCGACGTTCGTCATCAGGTCCGCCAGGTCGGCGAGATACTCGGGGCGCTCGTGCCCGCCGGTCAGCACGAGTTCCAGGTCCTCGGGCTTGGATTCGACCAGTTCGACCACGTCCTCGGGGTCGACGAGGCCGCGGTTGGCCGCGTAGATGATCTCGTCGATCACGAGCATGTGGACCCCCTCGTCGGCGGGGGCGTCGGGGTCGAAGGGCGTCGAGAGGTCGGCCTCGCCCGCGGCCGCGACCAGTTCGCGGGCGCGTTCGAGTCCGCCCTTCGCGCGGGCGGCGTGTTCGTCGTCGTCGGTGCCGTCGTGGAAGCCGTGCCAGCCATAGTGACCGCTGTTCTCGTAGGAAAAGCCCGGCAGCGCGGCGATGGCGTTGTACTCGCCGCGGACGTCTTCGACAGTGCTGGTCCCGCCTTTCATCAACTGGAGGAGGTGGACGCGGTAGCCGTGGCCGACGGCGCGGGTCGCCATCCCCAGTGCAGCGGTCGTCTTGCCTTTGCCGTCGCCCCACCACACCTGGACGAGCCCGAACTCCTCGGGCGCGGCCGGCTCGATGGGGGCGGCGTCGAGTGCGCTCTCTGTCACGAGTAGTCACTGTCGACTGGGGACCGCTCACTCTTGGGTCCGTCGAACAGGCGGTCGTACACCTGCCCGACTCCCTCGCGAACGGCCGTCGCCTCGACGCCCGCACGCTCGGCCAGCGCGAGCACCCCGCCCATGCCGACGCCCTCCTTTGCCTCGCCGGCCGCGAAGCGCGCCATCGAGGGGTGGTCGCTGTCGTCGAAACCGGGGTCGGTGACCGTGAGGTCGACGTCCAGGTCCGCGGCCGCGTCGGCCAGCGCCACCGAGGGGTCCGCGGCGACGTAGGCCGTCGTCGCCAGCGGGAGCGTCCCCTCGACGCCGGCGTGACGGGCCAGCGCCGCGACCGCGAGCAACTGCGTCCCGCCCGCGAGCACCACCGTCGTCCCGGCCTCGGTCGCGCCGACGGCCAGGCCAGCGAGCGTCGCCTGGACGGGGTCGCCCATCAGCCGGACGGCCCGCTCGGGGTCGGCCGCCGCCCCGCCGCGTTCGAGCCCGCTCGCCGCCAGTCCGTCCGCGACCACCGACCGCTTTCGATCGATAGGGTTGTCGGGCAGCGACGACGACACTGTCTCCCGCTCGCCGAGCGCGGCCAGGACGCCCAGCGCGGTGGTCGTCCCGCCGGGGATAGTCTCGGCCAGGACCAGTCGGTCCTCGGGGAGTGTCCGACCCAGTTCGCGGGCGCGCTCGAAGAGTGCCGACGCCTCCGGGACGGCTTCGGGTTCGCGGACGTCCGCGCCCGGACTCGCGCCGACGTCGACCGTCGGTGCCGCTGTGGGCGCGAACAGCCCGGTATCGACGACGCTCACCTCGAACGCCAGCAGTTCGCGGACGGCACGGGTCACCACCGCCGGCGTCGGACAGCCCGACGGACTCACCGGGACGACCGGCGCCCGGACCACCTCGCCGTACACCAGGATCTCGGCGTCCGCACTCGGCGTGTGACGCATGGCTTCGCGGTCCACGCCGGCGGCACTGATCCCCTCGATCGCCGCGGTCTCCGTCCCACCGGCCGCCAGCAGGAGTCTCATCGGCCTTCCCTCCGGGAACCGCCCCTCGACGCCGCGCTCGCGGTACATACCCTCGCCTCGGGTTGCGGTCGTATGTCGTTTGTGGGTGGTGGCGACCCGGCCACGCCGGAGACGGTTTCTCCGCTGCCCGTGGGCGAGCCTCGCTCGCACACGTGTGCGCGCTTCCGATGCGCGCTCGCACACCCGCGCTGTCTGTCGGTTGGCGAAACATTTAGGACGGGTAACTGCTTACCTCGGGTCGATGACCGAGTCCGTCTCCCGCGGAGGTGTCCACGGGTGGAGCTGATAATCACCGAGAAGGAGAACGCGGCCCGCCGGATCGCGGAGATCCTGAGCGACGGGAGCGCCAGCGCAGACCGTCGAAACGGCGTCAACGTCTACCGCTGGGGAGACAGACGCTGTCTCGGGCTGTCAGGCCACGTCGTGGGGGTCGACTTCCCGCCGGAGTACTCGGACTGGCGCGACGTCGAACCGGTCGAACTCGTCGACGCAGACGTCGTCAAGTCCCCGACCGAGGAGAACATCGTCACCACGCTGCGGGACCTGGCGGGGTCAGCCGACGAGGTGGTGATCGCCACCGACTACGACCGCGAGGGCGAACTCATCGGCAAGGAGGCCTACGAACTCGTCCGCGAGGAGACCGACGCGCCGGTCAGCCGGGTGCGCTTTTCCTCTATCACCGACCGGGAGGTCCGCGAGGCCTTCGCGGACCCCGACGAGATCGACTTCGACCTGGCGGCCGCGGGCGAGGCCAGACAGATGATCGACCTGATGTGGGGCGCGGCGCTGACGCGCTTTCTCTCGCTGTCGGCCAGTCAACTCGGCGAGGACTTCATCTCCGTCGGTCGGGTGCAGTCCCCGACGCTGAAACTCGTCGTCGACAAGGAACGCGAGATTCAGGCGTTCGAACCCGACGACTACTGGGAACTGTTCGCCGACCTGGCCGTCGACGGCACCTCCTTCGAGGCCCAGTACTTCTACGACGACGACGGCAGCGAGGCCGAACGGATCTGGGACGAGGGCGACGCCGAGGCCGCCCGCGACCGACTCGAAGCCGCCACGGGGGCCGAGATTACGACCGTCCGCCGGCGCACCCGGACCGACAGCCCGCCGACCCCGTTCAACACGACGGCGTTCATCTCGGCGGCCGGCTCGCTGGGCTACTCCGCACAGCGGGCGATGTCGCTCGCCGAGGAACTGTACACCGCGGGCTACGTCACCTACCCGCGGACGGACAACACTGTCTACCCCGAGGACGTCGAGCCCGACGACTTGCTCGCGGAGTTCGTCGGGACATCCTTCGGCGACGATGCGGAGTCGCTGCTCGCACACGAGGAGATCGAACCGACCGAGGGCGAGGACGAGACGACCGACCACCCGCCGATCCACCCGACGGGCGAGGTCCCCGACCGGGGTGACCTCTCCGAGGACGAGTGGGAGGTGTACGAACTGGTCGTGCGGCGCTTCTTCGCGACGGTCGCCGAGGCCGCCACCTGGGAGAACCTCCGGGTGGTCGCCGACGCCAACGACTGCCAGCTCAAGGCCACCGGGAAGCGCCTGCTCGAACCGGGCTACCACGCCGTCTACCCCTACTCCTCGGCCAGCGAGTCGTTCCTCCCGGACCTGGCCGAGGGCGACCGCCTCGACGTGACCGGGGTCCGCCTGGACGCCAAACAGACCCAGCCCCCGCGCCGGTACGGCCAGTCGCGGTTGATCCAGCAGATGGAGTCGATGGGTATCGGGACGAAGGCGACGCGGCACAACGTGATCGAGAAACTGTACGACAGGGGGTACATAGAGGGCGACCCGCCGCGGCCGACGGCCGTCGCGGAGGCCGTCGTCGAGGCCGCCGAGGCGTTCGCCGACCGCGTGGTCAGCGACGACATGACCGCCCAGCTCGAACGGGACATGACCGCCATCGCGGAGGGTGCGGCCACTCTGGCGGAGGTGACCGACGAGTCCCGCGAGATGCTGGGGGCGGTGTTCGAGGAGTTGCGCGACTCCCGCGAGGAGATAGGCGAGCACCTCCGTGAGTCGCTGAAGGCCGACCGGCGCCTGGGTCCCTGTCCCGACAGCGACCACGACCTGCTCGTCCGGCGCAACAACCAGGGGTCGTACTTCGTCGGCTGTGACGGGTTCCCCGACTGCCGGTACACCCTCCCCCTGCCGAACTCCGGCGAACCGCTCGTCCTGGACGAGACCTGCGAGGAACACGGCCTGGCCCACGTGAAGATGCTCGCCGGCCGGGACACGTTCGTCCACGGCTGTCCGCAGTGCCGGGCCGACGCCGCCGACGAGAGCGAGGACGAGGTGATCGGGGCGTGTCCGGACTGTGGGGGCGGCGTTGCTCCGGAGGAGCAACGAACGGGAGACGGCGAAGCCGCCGACCACGGCGGCGAACTCGCGATCAAACACCTCCGGTCGGGGTCGCGGCTGGTCGGCTGTACCCGCTATCCGGACTGTGAGTACTCGTTGCCCCTGCCCCGGCGGGGCGACATCGAGGTGACCGACGAGCACTGCGAGGACCACGACCTGCCGGGGCTGGTCGTCCACAGCGGCGACGACCCCTGGGAACTTGGCTGTCCGATCTGCAACTACCGGGAGTACCAGGCCCGCCAGGCGGTCGAGGACCTGGAAGACCTGGACGGCGTCGGGAGCGCCACCGCCGAACGGCTCGAAGACGCCGGTGTGGACGCGCCCGAGGACCTCCGTGAGGTCGACCCAGACGCACTCGCCGGCGAGATACAGGGTGTCAGCGCCGACCAGATCCGCGACTGGCAGTCACAGCTGCCCGACCTCGAGGAAGCGGCCGCCGACTGAGTGAGTCACTCCCCGCCCGACGTTCCCCGCTCGTCGCCGTTCTCACCGGCCTGGTCACGTGATTCTCGCCGGTCGCCGGCGGTGCCAGCGGTCGAATCACCTGATTGTCGGCTGTCATCCACACCTCCAGCCCCAGCGCCGGACTGTCTCCCGTCGTCGCGCACAGTCGGTGAGTCGGCCGTCCGTCGACCACCCGGGGCGGGTTCGCTGTCCACACGTCCGGGCGACTGGCCACTGGCAGCGGTACCGGGCGACTGGCCACTGGCGGCGCCGCCAGCGCCCGTCGGGTCGTCGATGCCGTTCTCCAGCGCCCACACCGGGATCGCGAGTTCGTACCCCCGGACGGTCACGGACAGCGCCTCGTGGACGAACGGGACGACCACGGGCAGTTCGTAGCCCGCGGCGTTGGCGACCATCGTCGTCGACCCGCCGATGGCGATCCCGCCCGTCCGGGCCGCCTTCTCCTGGGCGGTCAGGACGCTCCAAGCGATGAACAGCGTCCCGGCGAACGCCGAGAGGGCGTCCCAGATACTCCCGGCCTCCTCGTCGGGGACGAACTGTGCGACGACCCGGCGGCCGACGAACCCGAGCAGGAAGCGGGCGACCACGACGCCGAGACTCAGCAGGCCGAACAGCCAGCACGCCAGCAGCGTGGTCCGGGCCCACGGCGCCGGGAACCACCCGCTCGCGAGGACGGCGGTCCCGACGCCCAGCAGAAAGGTCGCCCCAGCGAGTCCGTACCGGTCCGTGTCGGCGTACAGCGTGACCGCGGTCGCCACGACTGTCCCCAGCGCCAGTCCGACCGCGACGGGGACGACCGGCCCGACCACGACGACGACCGCGACTCCGGCCACGGCCGCCGTCACCGCGTTCGCGAATCGCATGTCCACACCTGTGTGACTACTCGGAAATAAAACTGGTATGTAGACTGTCTGACTGGATCGGTAGTCTCCCGGTCTCGACCGGGCCCGTTCCCGGGCCTCCCGACGCGGCGGCCGGGTTCCGACTCATCGGTAGACATTTATAGGATATGACTGGATACAGCAGTCCGAGCGGGTGGCGAAACAGACCTGTGTACTATCAGTGTGAGGCGTGCGGGAGCGAGTTCGCCCTCGAAGGGGAGAGTCCCGTGCAGGTCGTCTGTCTGGACTGTGACCGGGTGGCGCCGGCGAGTTCGAGGCGGCCGTCGAGCAGTTCACCGAGTCGGTGTGCTGCGCCGAGGGAGCGTTCGTAAGCGAGCGGACCGAGACGTTCCAGCACGAGGCCACCGAGCAACTCCAGGCGGCCCGGGCGTGTGGCGAGTTGCCCGCTCCCGAGGCCCTCCTCGCGCGCATCGACGACGCCGACTGATACTGTCGGACACAAGCGAGTCGACACTCGATACCTCGTTTGGCGGTCTCCGAGACGTCTCGATGGTGAACCATCGACGAGCGTGCTCACGTACTTGTGTCCGACAGTACGAGTCCCGGCCTGTCCCCGGTGGCCGTCAGAACCCGATGTGTGAGGTCGAACCCGGGCCGCCCCCGTCGTCGATACTGCCCTCGCGGACAAACGTGTAGTCGTCGTCGGTGAGGTAGACGCGTCCGTCCTCGATGGCGACATCGACGGCGGGCAAGGTCGACCCGGCCGCGTGGCCGTTGTCACACTCCCCGGAGCAGGAGTCGAACATCGACCCGTGGCGGGGACAGACGACCTGCCCGTCCCGCATCGGGACCCCGCGGCCGGTGTCGAGCCCGACGATGACCTCCTCTTCCATGTCGAACTGGTCGGTCGCGGTGAACAGGAACGACCCCTCCTCGTGGACGGCTTCCACAGTCGTCAGTTCGGCACCGTCGGTCATTGTCGGCCCGTACGGACGCAGCGAAATAGAGGTGACGACAGCGAGTCGTCACTCGACGAACTTCCCGGCCGCCCGCGACCAGTCCCAGGACTCGTAGCGGACCGCCGGCTCCGCGCCCGCGGGGAGTGTGTCGTACTCCCGGAGGAACGCCCGGATCCCGGCGCCGCCGCCGAAGTCGCCCCGGAACCACAGCATGACGCGGGGGACCCGCACGACGCCCGAGTCGGGGTCGTAGGAGGCGGTCTCGTCGAGATAGACCCGCGTCGCCAGGTCGAGCTGGTCGTCGACCCGGTCGGGTTCGTACGCCCTGACGGCGGGACAGCTGGCCGCGCCGCAGTTCAGCGCGAAGTGGACCCGGGGGTCACACGAGTCGAGAGCGTACCGGCGCTCGAAGCTCGTCACCAGGAGTTTGGGTACGTAGCCCAGGCCGTACTTCGAGCGTCCGGCGCGCAACAGGCCGTTCTCGATGCGGTCCAGCGGGAGGTCGGTTCCGGCGACGGTCACCGCGGGTGCGTGGAAAAACCGGACGAACCGAAGCGGGCTCTCGTAGAGGCCAGGCCGGCGCTCCAGGAGCAGCTGGGTCCCCGCGTTGTAACAGTTCAGCCAGAACGAAAGCGTCGTCGGACGGTCCTCGCGGACCGCTTCGAGCGCGTCGTCGTCGGCGTCGGCCAGCGCCCGCTCGTAGGGTTCGGTCGCGGCCCCGCGCTTGGTCGCGACCAGCAGCTCCCGGGCCAGCGTCGTCGGGTCCGACGGCACCGACGCGTCGTGCTCGTCCCCGCCGGCGTCGGCTTCGCGAACGCCCGACGCCTCGCCCGCGGTCTGTGGCGACATGCCGAACCCTTCGGTCCTGCGGAAAAAAGGGTTGGGCGGGCTGGCGGGCCCCGCGTCCGATCCCCTGGACTCCGCCGCGCCTGGGTAGCGAATTTTGCCGCTTTCGCCGCGGAGCTGCCGTCGGCCACAGCCGACGGGTGCCCCCGGAGTCGCGTCGTTGGGTCGCTCGACCGCACACACCCCCCACGCTTATTTTCCAGGTGTCCTCACCGCGCGTATGTACGGCGAACCCTTCGCCGAGACGACGAGTCTCTGTCCCGACTGTCTGGAACAGGTCCCCGGCCGCTATGTTCGCCGCGACGGCGGCGTCTTCCTCTCGCGGGACTGTCCCGACCACGGGACGAGCGACCGACGCGTCTGGGGGTCGTTCGACCACTGGGACTGGGCCGCCGACCTCGGCCCGAGCCCCGAACACGACGGCGGCGACCTCACCGTCGACGACGACCACGCCTGTCTCGCGGTGGTCGAGGTCACCGACGACTGCAACCTCTCGTGCTCGTACTGTTTCGCGAGTTCGGGCCCCGGCGGCGACCACCGGTCGAGCGCCGAAATCGACGCCCTGCTGGACACGGTCGTCGAGGCCGGCGGCCGACCGATCCAGTTCTCGGGCGGCGAACCCACCGTGCGGGACGACCTGCCCGAACTGGTCAAGCGCGCCCGCGACCGGGGGATCGACCACGTGGAGGTCAACACCAACGGGATACGCCTGGCGACCGAGGACGGCTACGCCCAGCGCCTCGCCGCGGCGGGCGTCACCGCGGTGTACCTCCAGTTCGACGGGCTGGCAAGCAAGACCTACGAGCGGATCCGGGAGGTCGACCTCGTCGACGAGAAACACGCCGCCATCGAGGCCTGCCGCGGGGCCGACCTGCCGGTCGTGCTGGTCCCGACGGTCGTTCCGGACGTCAACGACCACGAGATGGGCGACATCGTCCGGTTCGCGCTGGAAAACCGGGACGTGGTCCGGTCGGTCAACTTCCAGCCCGTCGCACACTTCGGCCGGTACGCCGACGACGACGGCCGCTTCGCACTGGACACTGCGGCCCGACTGCTGGCCGACCAGGTCGCTGACCTCGAACCGCGGGACCTGCTGCCGGCGCCGTGCTGTTCGGCCTACTGCCAGGTCGGGACCGCGTTCGTCCCCGCGGACACGGACGCGGCCATCACCGGCCCGACGAGCGGGGCCGGCGAGTCCAGCGAGAGCGAGGCCGGCGATGCCGACGGCGAGACGTTCGTGCCGCTGACACAGTACGTCGACGACCAGCTGTGGGACGCCCTCTCGGGGATGGTCGACGAGGGCGACTACATGGAGTTGCTCGCGGGGACGGCGGCCGGCGAGGAGTGGGCGTGCAAGACCGCCGGTTGCTGTGGCGTCGACGTGTCGGGCGGCGTCGAGGGGCTGTTCGACGAGGTGGTGCCGGTGTCGCTGACGGGGTTTATGGACGCCGACGCGGCCGACGTGAACCGGCTGTCGAACTGCTGTCTCTCGGTGCCGACGACAGACGGCGACCTCGTCCCGTTCTGTGGGTACAACATGACGACGACCGACGGCGAGTACGCGCTGCGCAACCGCAACGAGTGGGGCGGGCGCCCCTCCGTCGCGGACCCGCCGTCGGCGGGGTACGGGACTGACGACGGTGATACCGAGCAGGCAGGCGAGGAGGGTGACGCCCGCCCGGACGGCGGTAGGGCCGAGTGATGGAGGGGTTGCTCGACGCGGCGCTGGCTGACCCCTGGGCGACGATGGACCGCCTGGTCGACGGGCCGCTCCACCCCGGCGGGCGCGAGGCGACCGAGCGCCTCCTCGACCGGGCGGGCGTCGAGTCGGGCACGCGCGTGCTCGACGTGGGGTGTGGCGCCGGTCACGCGCTCGAACTGGCCCGCGACCGCGACGCCCGGGCCCGGGGTGTCGACCCCGAACCCGGTACCGACCGCGCGGTCCGGGGGACGGCGACGGCACTGCCCGTCCGGACCGACAGCGTTGACGTCGTCCTCACCGAGTGTGTGCTCTGTCTCACCGACGTTGAGCGGGCGCTCGCGGAGGCAGACCGCGTGCTCACTCCCAGCGGCCGGCTGGCGCTGTCGGACATCGTCGTCGCAGGCGAGGCGCCACAGATCCCCGAGCGTGCTGCCCAGGTGCTGTGCCTGACCGGTGCCCGGAGCCGGGACCGTCTGGTAGCGAGCGTCGCCGACGCGGGCTTTCGGGTCGGCAGCGTCGCGGACCACCACGAGGACCTGCTGGCGATGCGCGACGAGGTGGCGTCGAAGGTCGACTACGAGCGCCTGCTCGGACTCATGGGTGAACGCGGCCGGCGGGTCCAGGACGCGATAGACGGCGTCGAGGCGGCCGTCGAGGAGGGGCGGATCGGTTACGTCTCCGTGGTCGCGACGCGGTAGATGGCTCCCATCCGAAGCCGTTTTATCCGGTCGTGGGGTGTACGCGCATATGACCAGGCCGTGGGACGACTGGGACCACGTACTCAAACTCGACCCGGACAAGGACCTCGTCGACGGCGAGACGTTCGAGGACGTCGCAACCTGCGGGACCGACGCCATCGAAGTCGGCGGGACCACCGGCGTCACCGACGAGAAGATGCGCCGCGTCGTCGACGCCTGTGCCCAGTACGACGTGCCGCTGTACATCGAACCCTCGAACCTGACGAACGTCGTCCACCGCGACGGCGTCGACGGTTACCTCGTCCCGATGGTGCTCAACGCCGGCGACATCGCCTGGCTCACGGGTATGCAAAAGGAGTGGGTCCGCCTCGACGAGGACATCGACTGGGCACACACCGCGACCGAGGGGTACATCGTCCTCAACCCCGCCTCGTCGGCGGCGGTCTACACGGAGGCCAACTGCGACTTGGACGCCGACGACGTCGCCGCCTACGCGACCGTCGCCGAGCGGATGCTCGGCCAGGAGGTCGTCTACGTCGAGTACTCGGGGACGCTGGGCGACCCCGAAAACGTCGCGGCCGCCGCGGACGCGCTGGCCGACGCGACGCTGTTCTACGGCGGCGGCATCCACGACTACGACTCGGCCCACCAGATGGCCGGGTACGCAAACACTATCGTCGTCGGCGATCTCGTCCACGACGAGGGCGTCGACGCCGTCGCCGAGACCGTCGCCGGCGCGAACGACGCCAGAGCCGCGACGCAGTGACGGCCCGTCGACTGGGGGCGACCCCCGGCGAGTCAGAAGACCACGCGTTCGAGGAGTCGCCTGAAAAAGCCGGGGCGACTGGAGTCGTCGGGCTGGACCTGGATGGCGGTACACTCGACGGTGTCGACGATCCGTTCGGACGGGCGGCCACGGAGCACGCCCTGGACTCGTCCGCCGTCGGTGCCGATGACGAGCACGTCCGTGGGGTCAGTCACGTCGACGAACTCCTGTGTCGGGTCGTCGGTCTCGACGACCGACCGGTCCACCGGGACCGAACACAGGGCTTCGAGTTCGCCGAGATACTCGTCTATCGTTCGGCGTCTGGTGTCGGTCGCCGCCCCGTCGACCGGGTAGACGAGGTCGATCCGCGAGTCCGTCTCGGTCGCCAGCGCGTTCGCGACCGCGATCTTCTGTGGGTCGAACGGTCCGCGGTCGGTCACGACGCTGATCGAGTGGATGTCGGCCAGGTCGCGCTCCTCGATGAGCAACACGTCACAGGGCGCGTTGCGCGTGAGCCACTCGAAGTCGGTGCCAAAGACCGACGCGTACAGCGGTTCGTCCTGTCGTTCGAGCACGAGGAAGTCCGCGCCCTCGTGTTCGGCGAAGTTGACGATCGCGTGTTTGGTGTCGTGGCTGACGATCTCCCCGTAGTGGACCGGCACGTCGAACTCGGCGGTCAGGTCGGCGGTCGTCCGCTCGAACGCCACGTCGGCGGGCGACTGTATCTCCGAGGCCTGTTCGAGAGGCGCCTGGTCGGGCACCTCGTCGAACTGGACGACGGTGACGCTCCCGTCGTTCTCGCGGGCGATGTCGGCCGCGATACGCACGAGCGCGCGCTCGCGGTCTTCGCCGGTGTCCTCGGTGACGGCGACCAGCACCTCGTACCCGTCGACGTCCTCGAACATCGTCTTCGTCCGTTCGAGCGCCTGCTGGCCGACGCTCCGGCGGACGACGTCGGTCGCTGCGCCCTCGCGGTCGACCCTGCCCCGGGCGTAGACGAGGTACCACAGCACCGACCCGCCGATGATGAGGACGGCCCCGAGCAGCGGTATCGTCCCCATGAACCCGATGAGCCCGACGCCACCGAGGATGCCCGCGATCTGGGTCCAGGGGTACAGCGGCGACTCGAAACTGGGGTCGTACCCGTCGGCGGCCCCCTCGCGGAACGCGATGACCGCGCCGTTGACCAGCGCGAACACGATGATCTTGAACGCGCTAGCGAGTTTCGCGATGTCCTGGATCTCGACGAACGCGATGAGACACAGCATGACGGCGCCGGTGAGCGTGATCGACTTCGCCGGGGTACCCCAGCGGTCGCTTATCTCCGTCAGCGAGGGCGGTGCCAGGTCGTCCCGGGCCATCGCGAACGGGTACCGCGACGACGAGAGGATGCCCGCGTTGGCCGTACTGATGAGCGCCAGGACCGCCGCGACGATGATCGCGACCACGCCCGGCCAGGCCAGCGTCGCCTCGGCAGCGTCGATCATCGGCACGCCGGAGTCACTGAGGACGTCGGGTGGGGTCACGCCGACCATCACGACCACGATGAGCACGTACAACAGCGTCGTGAACACGAGCGAGAGGAGTATCCCCAGCGGGAGGTTCCGGTCGGGATTTTCGACCTCCTCTGCGACGCTTGCGATCTTGGTCACGCCCGCATACGAGACGAACACGAGTCCGGTGGCGGCCAGCAGTCCGCCAGCGCCCTTCTCGAAGAAGCCCGCATAGTAGGTCGACCCCGTCACGGCCGTCCCGCCGCCGACGACGAACCACACCAGCGCGGCGAGCATCACGGCGACGATCCCGACCTGCAGTCGGCCGGTCTGTTTCGCCCCGAAGAGGTTGACGACCACCAGCAGTGCAGCCAGGCCGAGTGCGACCGGCTTGACCGGCAGGTCGAACAGGTACAGCAGGTACGGGACGCCGCCGACCAGCGCCAGCGCGCCCTTGAACGACAGCGCGAACCACGTCCCGACGCCCGCGATAGTGCCCAGCAACGGTCCCATCCCGCGCTCGATGTAGATGTACGTGCCGCCGGCCTCGGGCATGGCCGTGGCCATCTCGGCTTTGCTCAGTGCCGCCGGCAAAACCAGTATTCCCGCGACCAGGTACGCGAGGATGACCGCAGGACCCGCCGTCTTCAGTGCGATGCCCGGGAGGATGAAGATGCCGCTGCCGACCATCGCGCCGATGGAGATGGCGACGACAGACAGTAGTCCGAGGTCGCGTTCGAGGTCCTTTCCCATATCAGATCCCCTCGATACCGTCTCTGTCGCTCGAAACTGTGGTGCTCGATCTTGAACTGGTGTCGTACATGCCGTTGGATAGGTGCGACGACTGACACGTCCTGTCCTGTCGTCGATCTCAGTGCCTGTCGATGGGTTCCGAGACAGGATAAATCCACCGAATATGATTCCGATACGGAAATATAAGGAGTTATATTTTCTATTATGTAGGTCTGGGGGCGGTTTGGTACGGTCACTCGTCAGAGTCGGCGAACCCGTCGAACGGCGTCGCGTACTCGTTGCGGATGATGTCCTCGTCGGCGACGTGGAGGCCGACTTCCTGGAGGTCACGGCCGATGCGACTGAGGTCGTTCCCGTCGGTGCCCACGACTTCGACGTGGACGTTCTCCTCGCCTTTCATCACCTCGCGTATCCCGACGACGCCGGGCACCGTCAGTGCTTCCCGGGCCAGCTCCTCGCGTTCGTGGATCGGGGCGGTACAGACGATGAGCGTGTGTAACTGGTAGCCCGCGGCCTCGTAGTCGACGCCGACGTCGTACTCCTGGATGACGCCGCTCTCCTCGAGTCGGGTGATGTGGTTGCGGACGGTCCTGGCCGAGACGTCAAGCGACTCGGCGATGTCGCTCGCGGAGGTGTGTCGGGCGTCCCCCTGGAGCGCGTGAATTATCCGCTGGTCTATCTCGTCGATGTTCGACTCCGCCATACGTTTGCTTACACCCCACCCGTCACAAGTTTTCGCCTTTTCGGGAGCCGATACCCGCTATTCGGGTCCCGAAGCGCCAGCGTCGGCCACACAGCGGTGCCGTCGACCCGGCCCCCTCCGTCACAACTGTTATGACCCACCAGTCCTGGCCATCTAGTGAGGTGTGCCAGTATGTGTCACGAATACACCGCCCGAGACTGGAACAGAGAGTCCACAGACGAAGACGAGGAGGAGACGCTGGAGTTCCTCAACGAGGAGGGCAGTGACGTCGAAGTGCTGACCGACGGCGGGGAGTAGCGCCGCCGGCACGGTCGGGCGTCACCCTGTGACGAGTCGTCAACCGTCTCCGTTTTTTTCGAGCGTGTACCGGACAACCTTTTGACAGCAGAGCGCGACCGTAGACACAGGGACATGGCGATCCGAACGGACACGGAGACGCTCGTTGCGGTGGCGCTCATGCTCGCGACGGCCGCGGTCATCGTCTATTTCGGGTACCGGATCCGGTACCGGGGCGACGTGCGCCTGGTCGCCGGCTACGACCCCGATGACGTGGTCGACGACGAGGGACTCGCCGCGCTCGTCGGCGGGGTCACTATCGCGCTCGGCGTGGTCCACGGCCTGTACGGCCTCGGACTGCTCTACTTTCCCCCGACTCTGGCGTTCTGGAGCGGTTACTTCCTCGTCTTTCTGGGAGGGATCGCCGTCGTCCGGGTCCGGGGACGCCGGTACACGACCTGATACGGTCGTGCGTAATTCTTTGTTATTCCCACGAAACAGAAGGCCCTCTCCGTGGTCCGAAACGCCGGTCTTCACCGACACTGCCGAAATTGGGTACGCACGACCGTATGAAACCCCGGGGTGCGGTCCACGACGGGAGGACCGCCGGCGAGGACTTCGGGGCCCCTCGCCGGGCGGGAAAGACTGTTCTTAAGTCGGGGCCACCGGAACTGGAAGTATGGACGACCGAACTTACGCCGTGGACGCCGAGCCGGGCGAGACAGTGACAGTCGCCGGCTGGGTCCACGAGATCCGCGACCTCGGCGGTATCGCCTTCCTCATCCTCCGGGACACGACCGGCAAGATCCAGGTCACGTTCGAGAAAGACGAGATGGACGAGGTCCTGGTCGAGACGGGATTGGGCGTCCACCGGGAGTCGGTCGTCGCCGTGACCGGCGCGGTCAAGGAAGAAGAGCGCGCACCGACGGGTGTCGAGGTCACCCCCGAGTCGGTCGAGGTCGTCGCCGAGGCCGACCCCGAACTGCCGCTGGACCCGTCGGGCAAGGTCGACGCCGACCTCTCGACGCGGCTGGACAACCGGACGCTGGACCTGCGCAAGGACGAAGTCAAGGCGGTCTTCGAGATCCGCGCCGAGGTGTTGCGGGCGGTCCGCGAGCAGTTCCGCGAACTGGGCTGTACGGAGATCAACACGCCCAAGATCGTCGCCACGGGCACCGAGGGCGGGACGGAGCTGTTCCCGATCACTTACTTCGGCCGGGAGGCGTTCATGAACCAGAGTCCCCAGCTGTTCAAACAGCTGATGGTCGGCTCCGGCCTGGAACGGGTGTTCGAGATCGGCCCGATCTTCCGTGCGGAGGAACACAACACGCCCCGGCATCTCAACGAGGCGACGTCGATCGACTTCGAGTCGGCCTTCTACGACCACACGGAGGCGATGGACGCCTGCGAGGCAGTCGTCAGGGCCGCCTACGAGGGCGTCGCCGACAACTGCGCCGACCAGCTGGAGACGCTGGACCTGGCCGGTGAGTTCGAGGTGCCCGACGAACCGTTCCTGCGGCTCACCTACGAGGAGGCCATCGAGCGGATCAACGCGACGGGCGCACTCGACGAGCAGCTGGTCTGGGGCGACGACCTGCCCACGGAGGGCGAACACGCCCTCGGGGAGGAGGTCGGCCAGCACTACTTCATCACCGACTGGCCCAGCGAGATCAAACCCTTCTACATCAAAGACCACGACGACGACCCGGACCTCTCGACCGGCTTCGACATGATGCACCCGACGATGGAACTGGTCTCTGGTGGTCAGCGCGAACACCGCTACGACCGCCTCGTCGACGGGTTCGAACAGCAGGGGTTAGACCCCGAGCAGTTCGACTACTACACCAAGATGTTCAGGTACGGAATGCCGCCCCACGCCGGGTGGGGACTGGGCGGCGAACGCCTCGTCATGACGATGCTCGGCCTGGGCAACGTCCGCGAGGCCGTCATCTTCCCGCGGGACCGCCAGCGGCTGAGTCCGTAGCGAGGTCTTCTCCGTGGTCCGAAACGCCGATCCTCATCGACACTGCCGAAATTGGGTACGCACGACCGTATCAGTCGTCGGCCGGCGCGGGACTCCCCTCGGCGCCGGTTCCGGCGCCTCTGCGGGCGACGGTGTCCTCGTTGGCGGCGACCCAGCGCAACAGCAGGAACGCGAAGACGTACTTCGCGCCGATGTCCAGCGCCGAGTAGCCCCAGGAGGTGAGCCCGACCGACTGGACGACCGCCAGTCCCTCGACGCCCAGCGCCCAGATGACCGGGTAGCCCAGCCACAGCACGATAGTCAGTAGCCGCAGGGTTCCGAATATTTCGTCCGTGCCGGCGTCGGCGGCGTCGTCGGGCCACTCGGCCACCAGAGCGTACAACACCACGACGAAAAACGCACAGCTGATGACGTAGAAACCCCAGCGCACCGCGACCGAGGAGGTGACCAGCGCGGCGGCGAGGCCGGTCACGCACATCCCGACGTCGGCCACGATCACGGTGAACAGGTCCGCCGTATCGACGTCAGCGAGCAACCCGAGCGCCAGCAGGATCATCGGCGTCGACAGCGCCCACGTGAGATAGCGCCCCCACTGGCTCATCACCTCCTCGCCGGCCAGGGCGTGGCCCGCGGGCATCTCGATGAACCCCGTGGTCAACCCCGAGACGAGTCCCAGGTAGCTGGAGATCGATACCAGCGGTATCATCAGCGTCGCCGCAAAGATCAGTTTCGAGCGGGTGTCCTCGACGTCCCGACCCATGTACACGAACAACAGTGCCGACAGCCCCGCCAGCGCGATGTTGGCCCAGAGCGACGAACTCAACAGTGCGTCGTTTTGAATCGCCTCGAACGCGTCAGATTGCGTTGCTTGCAGCGTGACGGTTGCTAGTGACATACGCGTCACACTTGACCCTGCAGGTATATATGGGTCATACCCAACCAGTATCAAAACCGCCTCTCAGTTCGGGTTCCGGAAAGCCGATACTAACGTCTATTTCGCGTTCGGAGAACCGCTATCGGTGCTGCCAGCGCTCGACAGCGCTGATATCCGACAGTCCAGTCACCTCGCACGGATCGTTTGGGCCACATACTAGTCGGTCGAGGCGGTAGTCGGGGTATGGTCGAGGGCGGCCCGGACAGCGCCGACGAGGACGACACGGACGCGGCGCTGGCGGACCTGCGCGAGCGGTACGCGCGGGGCGAGATCACCGACGCGGAGTTCGAGCGCCGCGTCGAGCGTCTGCTCGAAACCGAGTCGGTCGACGACGCCGAGACGTTCTTCGACGGTCGCGACGCCGGGCGGCGAGAGCGCGACCGCGAGCGGGTATGACCGCGCGGACGAAACTGATTACAGGGCGGGCACCGACGTGGGACCATGAGAGACGTCGCACAGGCGTTCGTACCCGGTCACGTGACGGGGTTTTTCACCGTCGACCTGGCCGAGGACCCGACCGAGGCGGGGTCGCGTGGCGCGGGACTCGCGCTCTCGGAGGGCGTGACAGTCACCGTCCGGCCGTCCGAGGACCGCGAGTTGCGTTTGAACGGTGAAGCAGTGTCGGTCGCGGCCGTCCACAACGTGCTGGACGCGCTCCGTGCGGGCGGACAGGTGCGTGCCGTGACCGACCTACCGGTCGGGGCGGGTTTTGGCGTCTCGGGGGCGATGGCGCTGGGGACGGCACTGGCAGCCAACGCCGTCTTCGAGCGCGGGCTCTCGGCGTACGAACTCGCGACCATCGCCCACGGCGCGGAGGTCCAGGCCGACACCGGCCTCGGTGACGTGGTCGCCCAGCGCCATGGTGGCGTCCCGATCCGCCTGGAACCGGGCAGCCCCCAGGTCAACAAGATGGACGCGGTCCCCGAACGCTCCCGCGTCGAGTACGTCACCGACGGCGAGGTGCCGACCGCGGAGGTGATCGGCGGCGATACGGATCTCATCACCCAGGCCGGGACACAGTCGCTGTCGGACCTCGTGAGAGACCCGACGCTGTCGACGTTCGTGGAGACCTCCCGGCGGTTCGCCCGCGAGACGAACCTGCTGACCGAGTGGGTCCACGACGTGGTCAGAGACGTCTCGGCGGCCGGCGGCGAGGCCACGATGGGGATGCTCGGTCAGACGGTCGTGGCGCTGGGGACCGGCCTGTCGGACGCGGGCTACGACCCGTCGGTCTGCCAGGTCGACCCGACCGGCGCGACGCTGCTGGCGCCGCCGACCGACCCGACACTGCCCGAGTGATACTGTCGGACACAAGCAAGTCGACACTCGATACTTCATTTGGCGGTCTCCGAGACGTCTCGATGGTGACACACCGACGAGCGTGTTCACGTACTTGTGTCCGACAGTACGAGAAACGAGCGCTTTTCCCTCCGCGGGTGCCTCGCTTCCGGTATGACCGACGTACCCGAGAGCCACCCGCGACACGACTCGCTGGTGACTCGCCACCGCATCGAGGAGGGGGTCGAACGGGGGATCACGTCCCGGCAGGGGTTGATCGCCCAGGGCAGGGGCGAGGCGTTCGACTACCTACTGGGCGAGCAGACTATCTCCAGCGCCGACGCGGCCGAACGGGCGGCGGCCGCACAGTTCCTCGTGGCCGACCACCCCGTGGTCTCGGTCAACGGCAACGTCGCGGCGCTCGTCCCCGGGGAGGTGGTCGAACTGGCCGACGCGACCGGCGCGGACCTGGAGGTCAATCTGTTCAACCGCACCGAAGAGCGGATGGAAGCGATCGCCGACCACCTCCGCGAGCACGGGGCGACCGAGGTCAAGGGATTGACCGCCGACGCGACGGTCCCGGGACTCGACCACGAGCGAGCGAAGGTAGATAGTGACGGCATCGCCGCTGCGGACGTCGTGCTCGTCCCGCTGGAGGACGGCGACCGCGCCGAGGCGCTCGGCGCGCTGGACAAGACGGAGGTCGTGATAGACCTGAACCCCCTCTCGCGGTCGGCACAGGCGGCCACCGTCCCGGTCGTCGACAACGTCGTCCGTGCCGTCCCGGCGATCACCGAGCACGCCCGCGACCTGGCTGGCGCTGACCGCGAGACGCTGGAAACGATCGTCGCCGAGTTCGACGCCGACGAGGCGCTGGCGGCGGCCGAGCGGGCGATCCGCGAGGGCGGCGACGACTAGCGCGACGCCGGACGGTGTGGGTGCCGGGACCGGCCAGATACCCCGAGAGGGGTTAGCGACGCCCGTGACCGGGTGACTTCTTTCCGAGCGTGAACGTCCGTGTGTGTCGGACGCGAACGTTTCCGGTCGGTCGGGGGTCTCCGGACACACCGTCGCGCTCGCACTCGTCGCCCGCTCGACGGCCGCCGGGGTCGTGCTCTGGCCGGCACTCCCGGAGATGATGGCGGTTCACTTCTCGGCCTCGGGAGCACCTGACGGCTTCGTCGGCACGCCCGTCGGCGTCGCCCTCCGGGGAGTGGGCCGCTGTGGCTACGTTCCTCAGGGAGCCGGACTCTCCCGCGGGGTAGACGGTCGCGTCGAGTGGGAAAGGTTGATATTTCGTTTCCGCCGAAACCAGTACGATGAAACGGTTCG
>PXQN01000047.1:0-32246 GCA_003021305.1 Halobacteriales archaeon QH_10_67_22
TGCGTGCGGTAGCCCGAGAACTCCTGGCCCAGCGTGACCGGCGTCGCGTCCTGGAGGTGCGTGCGGCCGGTCTTGACGACGTCGTCGAACTCGTTCTCTTTCTCGCCGAGCGCGTCACGGAGCGTCTCCAGGGCCGGGCGCACGTCGGTCTCGACGGCCTCGGCGCTCGCGACGTGCATTGCGGTGGGGATCACGTCGTTGGAGGACTGGCCGTAGTTGACGTGGTCGTTGGGGTGAATAGTCCGAGAGCCGATTTCGCCGCCCGCGAGCTCGGTGGCGCGGTTGGCGATAACCTCGTTTGCGTTCATGTTCGAGGAAGTGCCTGACCCGGTCTGGAACACGTCGACCGGGAACTGGTCGTCGTGCTCGCCGGCGATCACCTCGTCGGCGGCCGCGACGACGTGCTCGGCGGTGTCCTCCTCGAGCAGTCCCAGGTCGCGGTTGGCCTGTGCGGCGGCCTTCTTGACGACACCCAGTGCCCGGACGAACCGCCGTCCGAACGTCACGTCGCTGATCGGGAAGTTCTCGACGGCACGCTGGGTCTGGGCCCCCCAGTAGGCGTCTGCCGGCACCTGCATCTCGCCGAGGCTGTCCTGCTCGGTTCTGTAGTCCTCGCTCATACCCCGACCGAGGACCGGCGAGGCGTAAAAGCCACCGAAGCCGTCGCCGCCCCGCTGGGGACCGTCCCGGACGTCGGCATCCGCTGGCACGGTTTGTGGCCCCGTTTCACGACAGTCAGTTCGGCACAAAGCCCTTTATCCAGTCCCATCCACGCCGAGCTATGGCCCGCTCCGCCCTCCACCTGGTGGTACTGGTCTGTGTCGTCACGGCCGGCTGTTCGGTCCCAGGTCCAGAACCGACCCGCCAAGAGCGCGCCGTGGCGGCGCTCGACGACGCGACGACGGCCGTCGATACGGCCGGCACGTACCGGTTCGAACTGGAACTGCGCGCCGAAACGACCGGCGAGGGTCGGACGGAGACCGCCGAGGGCAACGGGTCGGGCGTCGTCGACGCCGACGCGCGACGGATGCGCTCGACAGCGAAACGCGACGGCGAGGCACGAACCACGTACGTCCTGAACCGGACCGTCTACCGGGAGTGTGCCGACCCCTGGGGTGGGTACGGCGTCGAGGAACTCGACGAGGACGAGGTGTGGTCGAGCCAGTCGCCGCTGGTCCGACAGCTCGGCCTGCTGGAGTCGGGAGCGCTGTACTACAACGGCACCGACACCGTCGACGGGACCGAGGCGACGCTGCTGACCGGCGAACCGACCGAGCAGGCGCTCACCCAGTACCGGGACGACGGCCAGTCGCCCGTGTTCGGCGGCCCGAACGTCGAGGACATCCGCCTGCGGGTCTGGCTGGACCCCGAGACAGACCGGCCGGTCCGGACCGAACTGCGTTTCCGGGTGACCGAGGACGGTGAGTCGGCCACCGCCCGGCTGAGAACCCGATACAGCGGCTACGGCGAGTCCGTGACCGTCGAGTTGCCCGAAAAAGCCCGCACCGAGGCGCGCGAACTGGGCTGTCCCGGGGAGTGAGACGGACGACCGTTCCGTCCCGACCGCGTCGAATGAGGTCAAATGGTGAGCACGAACAGCGGGTGGTGGCGTCGCTCGACGTCGGCCATCTCCGCCGGATTGTTGTGATAGTACACCAGCACCTCGTACACGTCAGCAATGTCCAGGTCGTACCGCACAGCCACGTCCCGAAACGATCCGATACTCCTGTGTGGCCGTCGAATGGAGGTTGATGTCCCGACGATTTTAAATCCCGCTTTCGCACGGCGGTCTCGCCGATCCGTTTCATAGTGATTATTGTAGCGATTTACCAGTACGACCGCACGCAGTCGTGCGGTCGATCCGGAACAGACCTACAATAATCACTATCACTCCCACTGGTCGAGGCCGGTCTGGACGAGGCTGTCCTCGATGCGCTCGAAACCGCGTTCGACCTCCCCCGGGTCGACCTCCCAGCGGTCACAGACGAACTCGCGGGCGGCCGCCACGTCGGGGCTGCTGTCGGTCTCGACGCTGTACTCGTCGGTCACCGCCGGGTCGAGAAACAACTCGCGGATGCGGTCGGCGCCGTCGACGTAGGCGTCGCGGGCCTCGAACACCGCCCAGATGTCGCCGTGTTCGGCGAGGAGTTTGACGGCTGTCTTGGGCCCGATCCCCGATATTCCCTCGTTGAAGTCCGTTCCCATCAGGATGGCGGCGTCGACGAGTTGCTCCCAGGTGAGGTCGTGGCGGGCAAGCGTCGCCTGGAAGTCCATCAACTCGGGGTCGCCCGAACTCGTCAGTTGCCGCAGCGTCAGCGGCGCTCCCAGGAGGAGGGCGTCGTAGTCCTCGGTGCCGACGTAGTCGACGTCGCCTTCGCGGGCCATGTAGGCGGCCTGGGCCTCGCCCTCGGCGGGCGCCTCGATGACCGGGACGTCCAGCAGACCGAGCAGTTCCCTGGTGGTCCGGAGGATCGTGTCGGTCAGGCGCTGGGTGCGCGACTCCAGGCGGGCAACGGCGATGTCGTCGCCCCGTTCCCGGGCGGCTTCCAGTTTCTCCTCGGCACGCTCGCGCTCCCGGCGGCGCTCGGAGACTTCCTCGTCTTTGAGGTCGACCACCGCGCCGTCGAAGACGAACACCGGCGTCAGGTCGTGCTCGAAGAACTTCGGGAGCCCCTGGACGACGCCGACGAGGTTGGCCACCTCGGTGCCGTCGGCGGTGGTGTAGATGGCGTCGTTCGTCCACTTGACCGTCGTCGTCAGGTACCGGTAGAGCCAGTTGTGGGCGTCGACGGCGACGACCGACCCCGACAGCGCCGCGAAGGACACCTCCTCGATGACCGCCAGCTCACGGATATCCGCGTTTCCCATCGTCGGCCCGTACGGTAGAGACCCGCTTGAATCCCCCGGCTGTCGATTCCGTGAGGCGGGCGAGACTCTCCGCGCGGACGCCACGGTGGTGCTCACTCGGGCGCGTCGAGGACGGACGGCGGGTCGGCCCCCCGTTTCCCGTCGAGAAACGCCCGCTCGTCACTGTCGGGGCCGCGCTGGCGGAACACGTCGAACCCGGCCCGATAGCGGTCGGTCGAGCGGTCGGGGGCCGGCTGTTCGAGCACGAGTTCGGCGATGCCGGTCTCCTCGCCGGTAAACCCGAAGCCGGCGCGGTACAGCGCCTGGTAGGCGAAGGGGTTGTTGACCGCGATACGAACGCGGTCGTACCCCCGTTCGTGCAGGCGGGCGGTCGTGAACGCACAGAGTCGTGGCCCGACCCCCTCGCCGCGGCGGTCCTCGCGGACCGTGACGTAGCGCAACCAGGCGGTGTCGGCGTCCGTCCGGTCGGCGTTGAACGCGACGGCGCCCACGACCGTCCCGTCGGGGTCACGGACGTCCTCGCGCTCGGCCGCGGGGAGGTCCCCCTCGGTGCGGGACTCGGTCGCCGGGTCGACGGCGACCGCCTTCCCCGTGTTCGAGACGACGAACTTGCCGGCGTAGCTGAACGTCCGGTAGTCCAGCGCCAGTTTCACACCGTCGCCGGGCCAGCCGAGCAGTTCGTACTCCACACCACGGAATGGGGCTCGCGGGGCATGTAGCCGGCGGTCCCGGGCGCCGACGGAGCGAACGAACCAGTCAAGTTCGGGCCGCCCCTCGTACCGGACGATGAGTCTTGCCACGTCGGTGCGCCACCGGGTCGACCCGGCGCCGCTGACGGCGCTGGTCGCGGTCGGCGACCTGCTGTGTATCGGGCTGTTCGTGTTCGGCGGCGCCGCGGCGGGACACGGGTTCGACCCCGTCGGCCAGTTCGGCCGCGTCGCACAGACGTACCTGACGTTCGCTCTCGGGTGGGGTGTCGTCGCGCTGGCCGGCGGTCTCTACACGGTCGCGGCACGCCGAACACTCAAGACAACCCTGGTGCGAACCGTGCCGGCCTGGGTCGGGGCGGCGGCCGTCGCTCAGGCGCTCCGGGCGACGCCACTGTTCCCCGGGAACGCGGCGCTGTCCTTCTATCTGGTGTCGGTCGGCGTCGGACTGGCGCTCCTAGTCCCGTGGCGCGTCGCGGTCGCGGTGCTCACCGAGTGACAGATAGGGACAAAATCGGCGGGTAGGGGGGCCGCCGTTGTAGCCCAGGGACGTTCGATCGACTGTGCAGCCTCGGCGGAGGGACCGCAACGCCCCCGCCACGGCGACGCGGTCAACAGATCTCTTCGACTGGCACGGCTACCGTCGACTGGAGCCACGCCTGATGGTTCTGCCGGTCGTATATCACGAACTCCTCGTCGCCGATGTTGAGTTCGGCGTAGCGTCTCGTCTCCTCGCTCGTCACAGCCCGTGCGTTCGTGTTGTCCGTGGCGTTTGGCGTCATTTGTATCCTGAGTCGGGCGTTCGCTCGCCTGTCCCTCCACCCCATGCTTCTGACTGTCATACCTTAAGCACTGCCCTCGATTTCACTGTATGATAACGCCGTCGAGAGTGTTCTTAATCGAAAATTACGCCCTCAAGTGGCACGTATTAGTACCTTCACGTCTTTTGACGTGCCGGGTGATATTCCTTTGTTTTCGAGTCTGATAACAACTGTGGAGCGGGTGCGGGGTACTCACAGTGTCGGCTCACTCGGGTCGCCAGTTTGTAGTCGGCCGCGGGGCGTTCGTCGGGAGCGAAACGCGAGTGGACCGGATCGCGCCACAGCGCCCCTCGGGAGCCGTTTTTGTTTCGATACTATTTCCATAACTTACGGAAATTCACTTCAGGGGCGACAGGACAATTATTTGGAGGCTATTTTTATTTAACCGGTTTCCTATAGGAAACACTTATGTATTACTGCCCTATACAGCCGGTATGGCCCGTTACTACGACTACGTTCTCGGCATGATTCCACTGGCACTCGGCGGCGTCGCGGCGGCCCTGATGGGGGCTGGACTGGCTGTGACGACCGCGATCACGGTCGCCTCAGTGTTTGCTGTCGGCCTGATCGGTCACGCGATGTTCGTCAACGGGCCGGTCGACGCCGACACCGAGGCGCCGGTCGCCGGGGACGAGTCGTTCCAGTCGGCCGACTGAAGACCGCTCGCTCGTTTCTCTACCGTTCGTTCGTCTGTCCACCGACCGCTCTGTCAGTGACCCGAAGTTCGGGCACCCGTTCGTGACGAAATCCGAGCGCCGGCACGTGACCCGAAATCCAAGCGTTGATACCAGGGAGGCGTGTCACGCCGGGTATGGGCGGTTCCCCGCTCGATGCCCTCGACAGTGTGCCCGGCGGAGACGGGTTCGACCAGCTCACCCGACGTGTCGTCGCGGTGGCGCTGGTCGGGCTCGCGCTCCGGGTGGCCCTCCTCGGCGGTCGCGTGAGCCACTTCGACGAAGGCCGCGTCGCCTGGTGGTCGATGCACTTCCTCGACACCGGGCAGTTCGAGTACCGATACATCATCCACGGCCCGCTCGTCCAGCACGTCAACAAGTTCGTCTTCGGCGTGGTCGGCCCCAGCGACTTCACGATGCGGCTGTTCGTCGCGCTGGTCGGCGCTGCCCTCCCGCTGTCGGCGCTGCTCTTTCGCGAGCACCTGGCCCACGACGAGGTGCTCGGCGTGGCCGCCTTCCTCGCGGTCAACCCGTTGCTCGTCTACTACTCGCGCTTTTTCCGGAGCACGCTCCTGGTCGCGGCCTTCTCGCTCGTCGCGTTCGGACTGCTGGTGCGGGCGGCCGACGAACGGAGCTTCCGGTACGTCCACGGCGCGGTGGTGCTGGTCGCGTTCGCGTTCACCGCCAAGGAAAACGCCGTCGTCTACCTGCTGTGCTGGGCCGGCGCGAGCGCGCTGGTCGTCGACCACCTCCTGTTCCGGACGGGCTCCGAGGAGTCGGGCGTCGACTGGCTCGTCGACAGATTTCCCGACGAGGACGACCGCAGCAGGTATCGCAGCCGACTGGGCCGCTACGTCGGACACGTCGTCCTCGCGGTCGTCCTGTTCGTCGCCGTCGCCTTTTACTTCTACGCGCCGCGCTCGCCCGCGCCCGATGCCGTCGGCCTCTGGCAGGGGCTCACGAACCCGACACAGTTCCCGACGGTGGTCGACCGGACGGTCGCCGACGTCGTCGACGGGTTCGAGTACTGGTTCGGCGGGTCGACCGAACCGGGCTGTGATAAAGAGAACCTCGTCGACGGCTACCTCTGCTATCTGGGCCGGTCCCTGGAGACGTTGCGCGACTACGCGCTCCCCATGATGGTGCTTTCGGTCGTCGGCTTCGTGACCGAGCGGTACGCCCGCCCGGAGGCGCGGTTGCTCGTCCTCTTCGCCGCGTACTGGGGGTTCGTCTCGGTGCTGGGCTACCCGCTCGGGACCGACATCTACGGCGGCTGGATCATGGTCAACGCGCTGATCCCGCTGGCCGTTCCCGCGGGCGTCGGCCTCGCGCTGGTCGCCCGGTGGGTCCGTGACTCCCTGGACGACGACGCGGTCAGTTTCGCGCTCGCCGCGCTGGTCGTCGTCCTCGTCACCGGGCTGGTCGCGACGTCGCTCGTGACCGGCGTGTACACGAACCCGACCGGCGACGACAACACGATGGCCCAGTACGCCCAGCCCGCCGACGACTTCCGCCCCGCGATGGGCGTACTCGGCGACCGCGCCCCCGACCACGAGGGCCCCGACGTGTTGTTCGTCGGTGAACGGTACGTCCGCGAGAGCCCCAGACGGGACGGCCTCGAACCGCTGTGTACGTCGATCAGCAAGACGCTCCCCTTGCACTGGTACGTGACGATGCACGACGCCACCGGCGACTGTGCCCGGACGACCGAGGGGGCGAGCGAAACGCTCGGGTCTACGGACCCCATCGTCGTCGTCGCGCCCGCCAGCCACAGCGACGACCTGGATCCGATGCTCGAGGGGTACGAACGCCACGACGCCAGACTGCGGACGCGGGGCTCCGAGGCCGTCTTCTACGTCGACCGCCGGGCCGACACGACCGGCGGCTGACCGCCGGTCACCGCAGTCCCCGCTCGCGCTCCCAGGCACGAACCAGCGCCGCCAGCGTCTCGTTGACCGGAACCGACCCGTCCGCGCGGTCGACGACGGCGCCGTATATCGCGTCGACTTCGGTGCGGTCCCCGGCCTCGACGTCGGCCCGCATCGACGAGACGTTGGTCGCCGTCGTCTCGGCGACGGTCACCAGGCGCTCGGTCGCCCGGTCGTCGGGGAGGTCGACACCCGCCCCGCGAGCGACCCGGGCCGTCTCGCGGGCGGCCGTGTGGGCCGTCCCGGCCGCCGGCCCGTCGACGAGCGCGCCGTTGGGGACGCGGGCCAGCGCCGTGACGGCGTTTATCCCCGCGTTGACGGCCAGTTTCGTCCAGAGACGCCGGGGCATGTCGGGGGCGACTGTCGTCTCGACCCCCGCGGCGGTGAACGCGGCGCCGACCTCGTCGGCGGTGGCCGACGCGCCGCCCCCACGGGCGCCGAGGGCGACCTCGCCGAGGCCGGTACACGCCACGCGGCCGGGTTCGACGAGGCGCGCGCCGTAGGTACACGTGCCGGCCAGCACCGGACAGGTCAGGGTCGACGCGAGACGCTCCTCGTTGCCGAGGCCGTTCTGCAGCGAGACCACGGCCCCGACCGACCGGTCGGCCAGCGCCGTAGCCGCCGTGTCCGTGTCGTAGGCTTTGACCGTCACCACGGCGAGGTCGAACCGACCGCCGGGGACCGTCGTCGTGGCCTCGGGCCGGACCGTCGTCTCGACCGCCCCCTCGACGTGGAGGCCGTCGGTTTCGACGGCACTGACGTGCGGGTCGCGCCCGACTAACACCACGTCGTGGCGGCGCGCGAGCAGTCCGCCCACGAGGCTACCGAGACTGCCCGCGCCAACGACGAGAACCCGCCGGGTCACGTCAGTCCTCGATCCAGTAGTACAGCGCCTCGACGCCGTCCGTGACCGTCACGTAGAACCCGTGTTCGTCGAAGCCGCGAACCGTCCCGAGTTCGGTCCCTTCGTCGCCGTAGACGGACTGTCCGAGCCCGACGTCGGTGGTGGTTCGCTCGCTCATGGTCGAGACAACGAGTGGCTGTCGCAAAAAACCTCGCCGCGACTCATAGTGATTATTGTCGGTCTGTTCCGGATCGACCGCACGCAATCGTGCGGTCGTACCGGTAAATCGCTACAACAATCACTATCACCCGTCGTCCAGGACCGCCCGGAACAGCGCCTCGGCGTCCAGCGGCGCGGCGGCATCGTCGAGCCGACGGCCGAGCGCCTCCAGCCGCCGCTGGACCTGGTCGCGCTGTGCCGGCAGGTCCTCCGCATGGAGTTCGGCCGACGCCTGCACGAGTTCGTAGTACTCCTCTAAGGTCTTCCTGTACCGCGCTCGCGTCGCGAGCTGTTCGACCCGTTCGCGGAAGTCGCGCTCGGACGCTGCCACCGACACCTGGATATCGTCGTCAGTCCGGTCGTCAGTTCCGGTGGACAACACGCCGAACTGACAGTCGAGTTCGCGCCCCGCGACGGCATCCCGGACGGTTTCGACGGAGTCCTCGCCCAGTCCGGGGTCGACGAGCACGACGTCGACGTCCGGCTCGAGACGGTCCAGCACCTCCGGCGTGCTGTAGGCCGTCCGGACCGTACAGGTGTCACGCAGAACAGCCGCCAGTTCGTCTGTCGTCGACGGGTCCTCACTCCCGACGATGACGAGGTGTCGAACCGTCACCAGATGCGGCGTCGAACATCCTGACATGGGTTTCCTGTCACCAGTTGCTTTGCTCGCGCACGGTAACGTCACCGTCGAGTTCGACGATAGCGTCACACGCGGCCGCGAACGTGTTGACGGTCTCGGTCCCGTGGGCGCCGGCGTCGAGGTGGAAGTACACCGTCCCGTCGGTCCGCCGGACCACCTCCCCGAGCGTGTAGACGAATTTGAACACGGTCGGTTCGTCGACGTGGTGGAGCAGGTCGGTCACCGAGTGGACCGCCAGTCCGACGCGTTCGTCGTCGTCGCTCGCACGTTCGAGCACGTTACTGACCGTGCGTCCCAGCGTCTCCAGGTCCGACGGACTGGCGACCTGTTCGACCGGCATCGTCGCACACCCGCCATCGGCCGTCCTCGCCGAGCGCGTTCCGTCGTCGACGTCGATACACGAGATCTCCGTCAACGGCCCCGCGTGGCGCTTCCAGGCCTGCACCCACCGTTCGGCCGACTGTGACACCGTCACGGCGACGACCCGGTCGTGTGGCTTGCTCCCCTGTTCGAACAGCGTCGCCGCCGCGCTCGCGCCCGCGTCGCGCACCGCCGGCGTCAGCAACAGTACCGACGTCGCGTCCGCCAACACCTCGTGTCCGTCGTCACCCATTGTCATCCCCTGCTCGTTCCGGCTTCGGGTTCATTACATGGTAACTGACACTGGGTTACTATTAGCGTTACTATTATTGTGATTGACATCCTCCTCCGGCTAAAGGCGGGAGGAATCCAGTGGGATGCTCGTGACCTGATACGGTCGTGCGTAATTCTTTTTGTGCCCACGAAATAGACGACCTCCCTCGTGGTCCGAAACGTCGATCCAAACCGACACTGTAGAAATTAGGTACGCACGACCGTATGAAGACACTGAAATGGCGGATTCCGGTGTCACTGGTCTCCCGGGAGCTGTGCGGGACGGTCCGGCTCCGTGCCCGACGACCCGGACTCGTCCGACCGGCGGTCAACGGTGAGCCGACCGCGACGGCAGGAGTAACTGGCAACAAGGTAATTGTCCGTGGCCGCGCTAGCTCCGAGCGGGTGTCGGAGGCGTCCCGGCAGGAACCGCGTGGCCGGCTGGGGGGGTGCTGGCCGGCTCGCGGAACTGTCCGCGTTCGACTGTGAACGGACAACTGTTATCCGGTCGGCTGTCCAACCCCCGGTCGATGCTGGACGGCGTCAACGTCGCGCTCGGCGTCACGGGCTCTATCGCGGCGGTCAAGACGGTAGAACTGGCCCACGAGTTGCGCCGCCGCGGCGCGACGGTCCGTGCGGTAACGACCGACGCCGCCCAGGGGATCGTCCACCCGTGGGCGCTGGAGTTCGCGACGGACGAGTCGGTCGTCACCGAGATAACGGGCGCGGTCGAACACGTCGAACTGTGCGGCCGGGAGGGGTGGGCCGACGTGTTGCTCGTAGCGCCGACGACAGCCAACACCGTCGGCAAGATGGCCGCAGCAGTCGACGACACGCCGGTGACGACGTGTGCGACGACGGCGCTCGGTGCGGGGGTGCCGGTCGTCGTCGCGCCCGCGATGCACGAACCGATGTACGACCACCCCGGGGTGCTGGCGGCCATCGAGCGCGTCGAGTCTTGGGGCGTCGAGTTCGTCGACCCCCGCGTCGAGGAGGGAAAGGCCAAGATCGCAAGCGTCGACGCTATCGCGCTCGATACTGCGCGGGCGGCGACGCCGGACCCGCTCGCCGGCCAGCGGGTGCTCGTCACGGCCGGGGCGACGACGGAGTCGGTCGACCCGGTCCGGACGCTCTCGAACCGTTCGTCGGGCAAAACCGGGCGGGCCGTCGCCCGGGCCTGTTACGTCCGCGGGGCCGACGTGACCGTCGTCCACGGCGCCCTCGGCGGGAGTGTCGAGCGCGCCATCGCTGACGGGGAGACACTCTCGTACGCGACGGTGGTCGGCGTCGAATCAGCCGCCGAGATGCGCGAGGCGGTGCTCGAAGCGGCCCCCGGGAGCGACGCCGTCGTCTCGGCGGCCGCCATCTCCGACTACACCGTCGAGAGCCGCGACGAGAAGATACGCTCGGGGCAAAGCGGACTGACACTGGACCTGAAACCGGCACCGAAACTGGTCGGCGCCGTCCGTGAGACGGAACCCGACCTCCCGGTCGTCGGATTCAAAGTCGAGACGAGCGGCGACGACGACGCGATGGTCGCGGCCGCCCGAGAGTTGCGCGACCGGGTCGGGATGGCGTTCGTCGTCGCCAACGACGCGAGCGTGATGGGTGCCGACGGGACGCGGGCCCTCCTCGTGGGCGAGGACGTCACTGTCTACGAGGGCGACAAGGACGGTCTCGGCGCGCGGGTCGCGGACGAACTCGCGGCGATCCTCGGCTAATCGACTGGCCGACCTCTCTCCCGCGCCGGTCTTACCCGTCTTTCGCGTGGTCGCCCAACCGAAGCCCACCCGGATCCGGTCGCCGCTCAGTTCCCGCCAGCCCGGTTCTCGCTACTGTTATCACCAATGATAACAACATGCGGTCGACGAGGTGACACGTAGTCGTTCATTGAATTTGCGATTTTGATAATACGGTAGTGAACGTTAAATACCGTGGTCTGTCTTGCTGTATTAACCACGCACGGAGCGGGAGCCCAGCGGAGGGTATCCCGCTCGCTGGGCAGGCGTGTGCGTGACACAGCAAACCATGCAACTGAAACAGCTCTTGACAGACGACGACGCGGTATCGCCGGTCATCGGGGTCATCCTGATGGTCGCCATCACGGTCATCCTGGCCGCAGTGATCGCCACATTCGTGCTCGGACTGGGCGACCAGGTGTCGAACACGGCGCCACAGGCGTCGTTCAGCTTCGACTGGAACGGCCCCGCCGACGGCGACGACACACTGAACGTCACCCACGACGGCGGTGACACGGTCACGGCCCAGAACCTCTACCTCCGCGGCGAAGAGGGAACTCGAGATTGTACCGGTGATCCCGAAGGCGAAGACAACCTCGGTGATACGTGGGACACGTACAGCGATGCGGATGCGACCAGCGAGATCACGGCCGGTAACCGGGCCGAGGTTGCGTGTCTCGGGTCGGACGGCGAAGTCGACGTCGTCTGGCAGCGCACTGGCGGGGACAACTCCGCGACCCTGAGCAGCTGGGAAGGACCGGACGCCTGACCGACCGACTGCTCGCTGACCACTTCGTCCGCCGCCGCCCGTTTCGGTGTGCGGACCGAAACGGGGCCCGCGAACGGACACCGAACGGGCAGAACCCGCCACTATCGACGACACAACACCAGAGTGATGAGCAACCGACGGTCGCAGTTCTCGCCGAGACGGGAGCAGACCCTGTCGAAAGGCGAGATATTCGACGTTCTCGGGAACCAGCGGCGTCGCTACGCCTTACAGTATCTCGAACACGTCGAGGAGCCGGTTTCGCTGAGTGACCTCGCCACGCAGGTGGCCGCCTGGGAGTACCGGACCTCCGTCGAGGACGTCTCTTCGGAGCAGCGAAAGCGTGTCTACACCACGCTCCAGCAGACCCACCTCGAAAAGATGGAGCAGGCGGGTATCATCGACTACGACCCCGACGAGAACCGCATCGAGCGGACCCCACACACCCAGGAGTTGACTATCTACCTGGAGATCGTCGGCGGGTCGGAGTTCCCCTGGCGGGAGTTCTACCTCTCGCTGGGCGCGGTCTGCTGTGCCATCGCCGCAGCGCTGTGGACCGGGCTGTACCCGCTGACGCTCCTGTCTCCCCTGGAGTGGGCGACGGTGTTCGCCGGCGTGTTCACGCTCGCGGCCGCCTACCACACCTACCAGGGCGCAGATATGAAGTTCGACGAGGATTTCCATCCCGAGGACTCCGAGCGATGACGCGCGGCCCGGACCTACAACCGGTTCGTCGGGAGCGAACAGGCTGCCTGGTCTGCCATGGATGAGGTGCCAAAGACCGGCTGAACACGTATTCGGACCGAAACAGCAGTTTCGAAACTTCTCCCGTCGTTCTTGTGGCTCTTTCACGCTCTGAAAACACTGTGCGGGCACGTTAAACTATCAGTCAGACAGACTCAAGGCCGAGTTGAACGGGGGAAGATTACGAACATTGGATAGTATTAAGTAGGTAGGTGTCTGGTACTGGTGATAGCCCCGCATGCACATCGAAGTGTGGCGGTAACCGGGGTGCAGGAAAACAATGCAAGTCAAACAACTGTTCACGGACGACGAGAACAATGCGACTGACCAAACGCCGACAGCCAGCTTCGTCTTCGACTACGAGCAGGTCGACGACAATCCCGAGTCAGGTGATATCGATCACGGGTTGGTAACAGTCACCCATGACGGCGGTGACACGATCAACGACCAGGAGCTGTATATACGCGGAACCGGGTTCAACGGAAGCGGTATTACGGACAGTGTTCCCGCGAGTAGTACGGAACTCGAAGACTACGTTGCAGATGATACAGGTCAGAAGATCGACCGCTCGGAAGAGGGCGGTCTCTGGAACGGTACCAAGAGCGGTGACGACAGCCAGATCACGGCCGGTGACCGCGAGAACATCTACGTCCAGTCGGACTTCGAAATCAGTGTGAACTACGAGGCACAGGAGGGCCAGGCATCGGCCACCCTCCAGAACGGCGAAGGTCCCGACGCCTGACGACTATCCCGATTCAGGGTTTCACATTCCACGATTTTTTCGAGGTGTCGTCCACCCGCGAGCCTCAGCAGCGCCGCTTTCGGTCGTCTCCGGCCAGCAGGTTTATTTCCGTCGACCGCAGTCATTCACCAATGGACCGGTCGCGGGGGCTGTCGGCCGTGGCAGTCACGGTGATACTCGGCGTGACGCTGGCGTCGGGGCCGGCGGTCGGCCTGGTCGACCTGACCCAGCCACGCTTCGATCCCGGGAATATCGGCCAGGGCAACGCCACGGTTTCGGAGGTCCGGACGCCCGCGACAGTACAACTGAAACAGGGCCTGGAGACGGAGTCGTACTACCTGGAGACGCCCGACGCGGGGATACGCGTGACCGCCATCCAGGGCCGCCCGACCGTGGCCTACAAGCTCGCGATTCCGTCGATGGGGTACTCCCGGGGGACGACTCACTTCCTCGGCCCCGACGACACCGGGTGGGTGTCGCTGTCGCTGGCACGCGATACCCTCCCCGGTGACAGGGTCTCGGCGTCGTCGTACGAGGGGACGCTCTCGGTCACCCTCCGGTACAACGGCACCGAGCGGGTCCTCTCCGAGCGGCCGGTGACCGTGGAGGTGGTCGAGTGAGCCTGACCACCCGCGAGGGGTGGCAAGCGACTCGCGAGCGGGCGTCGACCCTCCGTGCCACCGCAGTCCGGATCCTGCTGGGTGGTCAGCCCGGACTCGTCGTCTTCCTCGGGACGCTGGTGTTCGCCGGGCTGTCCTGGCGGGTCGGCGTGTTCATCACCGACACGTACACGCTCGCGAACGCGTTCGCCAGCCTCAGCGAGGGCGGGTTCGCCGTCGAGGGGGCAGTGTACGGCGACAGCCTCGAAACGCCGGGGATGGGCGTCCGCGACGGGCGGTACTACGGCCGCAACTACGGCCAACTGGTCGTCTCGCTGCCGGCACTCTGGCTGCTGGAGGCGAGCACGATGGTCGCGGATCCTGGCCTCGTGTTCGCGGCGGGCTGGAGCCTGCTGGTCGTTGCGCTGGGACGGGAAGCGGGGCGGCTCGTCGAGCGGCCGGCGCTCGGCACCAGCGCCGGGGCGGTGTGTGGCCTCGTGGGATTTCTGGGGAACGCCGCTGTCGCCCGGCCGCTGGCCGACCGCATGCTCGCGCTGGCGGCGATGCAACTCACCGCGCTCGTGGTGACCGCCCTGGCGGCGGCGACGCTGTACCGTCTGCTGGCGCGGATCCACGGCGACAGGGTCGGCCTCGTCGCGGCGGCCGTCATGGTCGTCGCGACGCCGGTGGGTTTCTGGGCGTCGGTGCCGAAGCGACACGCGTTCACCATCGCCCTGGTGCTTTCGGTGTGGTACGCGTTCTACCGAAGTCGGAGCCAAAGCACGGCCGAGACCGGGTCGGCGCTGTCACCGCTGGGGTTCCGAGCGCTGGCGTACGGGCTGGTGGGACTGACGACCTGGTTGCACGCCGGCGAGGCGTTCGGGCTCTTTGTCGCGCTGGTCGTCGTCGACCTGCCCACGGCGCCGTCGAACGACCGGCGGTCACTGGCCGTCGTCGCGGCTGTCTTCGCGCTCTCGCTGGTGCCGTTCCTGCTCACGAACGCCGCCGTCTCAGGCGACCCGCTGCGACCCCCACGGATGCTCGAGGGGTTCAGCGAAGTCGGGACCAGCGGCGAGTTCGGCGGGGCAGACCCGGCATCTTCGACCGGGGCCGACGGGCTGGTGAAGTCGCTGACCGAACTCGCGTTGCCGCCCGCGTTCGTCGGACCAGTACACGCGGGGATCGACCGCTGGAGCGTGCTCATGTCGCCGTTTTTCCGCGGCACGTTACGGGTCGTCGAGAATCCCGAAGCGGTGTACCGGACGGTCGTCCGCGGCGGGTACATCCCCGGGACCGCCCCCGAGAACAACTACGAGACGACCGACCTCACAGTGCTGGAGGCCGGACCGCTCGTCGCGGCCGTCGTCGCCATCGGCGTCTCGACGCTCCGGCGTGGCGTCCGTGGCTTCCGGACCGGCCGCCCCTTGAGCGCGTCGGTTCGGGCGGCACTCGACCGCTGGCGCACCTCTTCGGGCACTGCCACGGACGTTCTGGTTCTCTTGACGGCGGTGTCCGTCTTTCTCCTCTACGTCCAGAAACTGCCGACCCACGCCCAGGTGACAGCAAGGTACCTCCTGGTCTTCTACCCGGCAGCGGTGTACGGTATCGTCCGCTCGTGGCCGCTCAGGCGTGCTCTCACGGGCCACGGTCGGACGGCACTGTGGGCCTGGAGCGGGGGCGTGTTGCTCGGCGCACAGCTGTTCGTGGTCGTCGTCGCCGCCGGGTCGCTCGGTCTGGGCGAGGCGTTCCAGGTCCACGCACTCGCCGGCCTCTCGGTGGCGCTGGTCCTGGCTCTGTTCGCGGCGACGGGACCGTTCACCGACTCGTTCGACCGGCTAACCGCGCTGTTCGCCGGTCTCGCCGGTGCGCTCGGCACCGATTTCCTGCTCCTCTCGGGGCTGGTCTACTTCCAGTACGGTCAGTACGTACTGCCCGCTCTCGGCGAGTTCGCGCGTCTGCTCCCGTCGGTGTAACCCAGTGGGATTTAGGTGCCCGCTCGCGATAGCCCCGTATGGACCGTCTCAGGGATTCGCTGCTCGACGCGCCGATCGTCGAAAAGGAGGGGTATCACTACTTCGTCCACCCGATCAGCGACGGCGTCCCGATGTTGCGGCCCGAACTGCTCCGGGAGATCGTCATCAAGATCATCCGCAAGGCGGAACTCGAAAACGTCGACAAGATCGTCACGCCGGCGGCGATGGGCATCCACATCTCGACTGCCGTCTCGCTGATGACCGACATTCCGCTGGTCGTCGTCCGCAAACGCCAGTACGGACTGGAGGGCGAGGTGGCGCTCTCGCAGGTCACCGGCTACTCCGAGAGCGAGATGTTCGTCAACGACGTCTACGACGGCGACCGCGTGCTCGTGCTCGACGACGTCCTCTCGACGGGCGGAACCCTCACCGGGATCATCGGCGCGCTCGAAGAGATCGGCGCCGAGATCGTCGACATCGTCGCCGTCATCAAGAAAGCCGACGGGCCGAACAAACTCGCCGACGCCGGCTACGACGCCAAGACGCTCATCAACGTCGTTGTCGAGGACGGCGAAGTGGTCGTCACCGACGAGCACGGCGACGGGTGACGCTGCCAGTGTCCGCCGGTTTTAGCCGTCGAGGGTCGCTCTAAGGAGTTCGAGCAGTCCACCGACCGTGAGCAGTCCGGCCCCGACGCGGACCGAAGCCGACCAGAACGCGCCCGGGACTACCGAGAGCACAGCGGCGGTCGCTCCCCAGACCAGGACGTACACGCCCGCGACGCGAGCGTGACCGCCGCGTACCACAGCAGGACCCACGTGGTCACCGGTGTCACCACCCCGAGATCAACGTCGCCGACGAACAGCGACAGCGAGGCGACCGCGAGGTCAGACACCGCCGCGTCTCCCGGGACGGCTCCCGCAACCGTTATCGCCCTGTCGGCTGACACGGTTGTCATGACCGAAGACCTCATAGACGCCACCATCCGGGTCGCCGACGTCAGCGACGCCGAACCGTTCCCCGAGGCCGAGAAGCCACGACTGGTCAAACTGTGGCTCGACCTGGGCAGCGAACGCCGCCAGTCGGCCGCCCAGCTAGGCTATCACTACGACGCCGCCGACCTCGTGGGCCGGCAGGTGCTCTGTGTGACCGACCTCGGGTCGGTTCGCATCGCCGGGTTCGAATCCGAGGCGCTAACCGTCGGGGTCCCCGGGGCTGACGGGAACCCCGTCCTCGTGGTCCCCGACGAGACGGTCCCGCCGGGTGGGCAACTGTATTGAAAGGCCGGTGAGGCGCGCTTGCGCTGGAGGATGTCATGCCTCGTCCAGCAGGTGGTCGGCCAGGGTCGGCACGAAGGTGCCGATGTCGGTGACCATCCCGACAGCCTGTTCGCTGCCCCGGTCGAGCAACTGGGTCACGGTGGCGGGGTCGATGTCCACACACACGGTGCGAGTCGTCGAGGGCAGACAGTTCCCGACGGCCACCGAGTGCAGCAGCGTCGAGAGCATGAGCACGAGGTCGGCGCGGTGGGCCTGCTCGCGGATCGCGTCCTGGGCCTCGACGGCGTCGGTGATGGTGTCGGGCAGCGGGCCGTCGTCGCGGATCGACCCCGCGACCACGTAGGGGACGTCGTTGTCGACACACTCGTACATGACACCCGATTCGACGACGCCGTCCGCGACGGCCTGCTCGATCCCGCCGGCCCGGATGATCTCCGAAATCGTGTAGATGTGGTGTTTGTGGCCCTTGCGAGGGTGGTCGAGACTCTCGGTGTCCATCCCCAGCGAGGTCCCGTACAGGTCCCGTTCGATGTCGTGGACCGCGAAGCCGTTGCCCGTCGAGAGCATGTCGACGTAGCCCGCACGGACGAGTCGGGCCATGTCTTCGCGGGCACCGGAGTGAACGAGCGCCGGGCCGGTGACCGCCAGCACCTCGCCGTCCTCGCGTTTGGTCTCGGCGATGGCGTCGCCGACCTTCCGGATCGTCGATTCGGAGGGCCGTTCCGAGGAGACCCCGCCCTGCATGAACCCGAAGGCGCCTTCCCGCCCGCGGGGGCGCTCGGGCGGTTTGACCCTGATGCCGGTCTCGCCGGTGACCACCAGGTCGCCCGCTTCGACGGCGTCGAGGACCGTCGTGTACGCCCGCGGGCCGTCGTCGCTGTCAGTCCCGTCTCGCTGCTCGGTGTCCTCGCCGCTCGGCCCGTCCGTGGCGTGTCGTGCCACGCCCTCGACGACGACGGCACAGTCCATCTCGACGTTCTCGACGGGGACCCATTCGCCGTCGACGCGGATCCCCGTGGGATGGTTGGTCGTCGAGTAAAAGCCGTGTGGGACGACCCGGTCGGCCGGCGCCGGTTCCAGCGTGGCGTCGTCGGGGTCGGCCGGGTTGGCGCCGTTCTGGTGGAGTTCGTGGAGGATCGACTGGAGCGTCGCCTCGTCGTCGGCCGCGACCTGCAACCGGGCGTACGACTCCTCGGTTTCGTGACGGCCGATCTCGAACGCCTCGACCTCGAAGGAACCGCCCATGTCCATGATGATGCCGAAACAGGCGCCCATCATTCCCGAGTCGATGATGTGGCCCTCCAGTTCGACCTCGCGTGCGGCGGGCATGTCACCACCATCGACGCCGGCGAGTAAGTCGTTTTGCCCCGGGCGTGTTGCGCTCCAGTGTGTGTCCCGGTATCGAAGGCGGGTCACGCCATATCGGTCCGGCAGTCGACACGCCACTCACACGCCGACTCCTCGACCAGGCGGTCGTAGAACCGGCGCAACCCCTCCGATTCCGTCTCGGGGAGCACGTGCAACCGGACGGTGCCCTCGCGGACGGTGACCCGGAACACGTCTGTCGTCTCCTCGTCGCGGGCCAGGTACAGCGCCATCGGCAGTTCCAGGAAGTCGCCAAAGCGGTACGGCCCCACATCGAGGACGGCCCTGACGAACGTCTCCAATTCGTCGTCGTCATGGTCGGGCCTGGGGTCGAGTTCGAACACCGTCTCGCCGTCGTACTCGACGCCGCCGCCCCGCGGGTAGGTCCGTTCGGGCCGACCCGGGATCGCAAACGAGGGGTCTCGCGCCGTCATTGCGTCGAATGCGGATTGGGCGCGCTCACTTTTAAGTTCTCGTCGTCAGTCGGTGGGTTCCGGATCGGCGTCGGGGTCGGGGCCGGGACCGGGCGTGACGCCCGGGCCGTCCGTGAGGTCGACGTCGCGCCAGGTGCCCCGCATGTACCAGGCGAACCCGAGGACGGCACCGGCGACGTTGGAGACGGCGAATGCGAGCCAGATCCCCTCGTAGCCGAGCGCGTCCGAGGCGACCCACGCGACCGGCAGGCGGACGACGCCGAGCATCGTGATGGAGATGGCCGCCGCCGTGAGCGTCTTGCCGGCGCCGCGAAAGCCCCCTTTGTAGGCGTGGACGATCCCCGTGAAGCCGAAGGTCGGCGCGACGTACCGGAGAAAGAGGCGGCCGATCTCGACGACCTCGGGGTCGTTGGAGAAGACGGCGACGACGTTGCCCGCGCCCAGCCAGGTCAGCACCCCGACGCCCGCGAGGACGCCGAACATCGCCCTGGCGGCGAAGTTCGTCGCCGCGCCCGCCCGGTCTTTCTTCTCGGCGCCGATGTTCTGGCCGGCCATCGTCTCGACGCCCCGTCCCACCGCGATCGCCGGCAGGAAGATCACCGAGAACATCCGGACACCCACCGTGTAGGCGGCGATCACCGTCTCGCCGAAGGGCGTCACGATCAATAACATGAGCACGACGGCGATGGAGTTACCGGTGTTCTCGATAGAGGCCGGCACGCCGACCCGGAGGATCTTCCGGAGGTAGGCGGGGTCGGGCCACATCTCCCGGAGGTGGATCTTGACACCCCGGTTGCCCCGGAACATGACCGCCATTCCGATGACTGTGGCCAGCGCCCGCGAGAATATCGTCGCGTAGGCCGCCCCGCGGATGCCCAGTTCGGGGAACACCCACCACCCGAAGATGAGAAACGGGTCCAGCAGCATGTTGACGAAGACGGTGACGAACATCACGAGCATCGGCGTGATCGTGTCGCCGTACCCCCGCATGAGCGACATGAACACGAAAAAGCCGAGCATGAAGAACATCCCGGCCGAGACGATCCGCAGGTAGCCGGCCGCGCCCGCGACGACCGCCGCCGGGCCGCCGATGAGTCCGAGCAGGTCGGTGACGAAGAAGTACCCCACCCCTCCGACGAGGACCGACGCGACGAACGCGAAAGAGACTGTCTGTGAGGCCGCGAACTCGGCCTGGTCCTCGTCGCCGGCGCCGACGTTCTGGGCGACCAGGATACTCCCGGCGATCGAGATGCCCAGCCCCAGCGAGATCAGAAAGAAGACCAGCGGGAACGCCATCCCGATGGCCGCCAGCGCCGTCTCGCTGTACTGGCCCAGCCAGATCGTGTCGACCAGGTTGTAGGCCGTGTGCAACAGGTTCGTGACGACGATCGGCACCGAGAGGTAAAACAGCGGCCGGCCGATCTCGCCCGAGGTGAGGTCGAACTCGTCGCGACTCTTGAACACCATCCGGACGCGGCGCTTGACGCCGGCGAGGAGTCTGTCGAGCCCCGCGTCCATCAGCCCTCGACCTCCAGGTCGGCCTCGGGCGCCACCAGGTGGTCCCGGACGTAGGCGAGAAACTGCCGCCGGGTCCCGCCGTCGGTCTCGCCGACCGCGACCCGGCGGGCGTTGACCCCGTCTATCAGCGTCGCGATAAAGGCCGCCGCGTCGGCGGGGTCGACATCGGCCCGGATCGTCCCCTCCTCGATGCCCGCCGAGACTATCGCCTCGACGCGGTCCCGGACGAACGCGTCGAACCGGCGCAGCTGGTCGCGGTAGGCCTCGACGTAGGGGGCCTGGGCCCTGATCTCCAGCAGGGCGGTCTGAAAGGCCTGGCCCTCTTCGGGGTCGGTCCGACACAGCACCGAATCGACGAACCCGACCAGGCGCTCGACGGCGTCGTCGCCCTCTGTCGTGGCGTACTCCTCGGTGACGTGTTCGTAGAGGTGGTCCAGAAACGCCAGCAACAGCTCCGCCTTCGTGTCGAAGTGGTAGTGTAGCGCCGCCTTGGACTTGTCCGACTCGTCGGCGATGTCCTGCATCGTCAGGTCCGCGAAGCCGTGGTCGCACAACGCCGTGTACGTCGCGTCCATGATCGCCTCGGGCGTGTCCGGCGACCCGGTCGTTCCCTGGCGGTCGCTGGCCCGTTCGCTCATCACCCGAGCTGACTGACCGGTCAGTCAAAAGGCTTGCGAACCCACTGACCGGTCAGTCAAGGACGTGCCGGCGGTCCCCGGCCCCGGCCAGGCAATGCCGGGACGGGAGTGTTTTGAGGATGCTCGCCCAACGGTCGGGTATGTGTGGCCGGTACACGCTGTTCGCGCCGCCGGGCGACATCGAGTCGCGGTTCGACGCGACGTTCGAGACGGCGTTCGGCCTGGTCCCGTCGTGGGCCGACGACCGCTCGGAGTTCGGGTTCATCAACGCCCGCGCCGAGACGGTCCGCGAGAAACGCTCGTTCGCCGAGGCCTACGAGTCCCGTCGATGTCTCGTGCCCGCGGACGGCTTCTACGAGTGGGTCGAGCGCGAGGGCGGCAAACAGCCCTACCGGGTCGCTCTCGCGGACGACAGCCTGTTCGCGATGGCGGGCCTCTGGGAGCGGTGGGAGCCGCCCGCGACCCAGACCGGTCTGGGCGAGTTCGCCGGCGGCACGCCCGACGGCGACCCCGACACAGTCGAGACGTTCACCGTGATCACGACCGAACCCAACGCGGTGGTCGCGGACCTCCACCACCGGATGGCCGTCGTCCTCGACCCCGACGAGGAGGAGACGTGGCTCACAGGCGACCCCGACGAAGTCGCCGACCTGCTGGAACCCTATCCTGGGGACGGCATGCAGGCCTACCCGGTCTCGACGGCCGTCAACAGTCCCGCGAACGACTCACCGGCGCTCGTCGAACCGGTCGAAACCTGAGCAGGCCGATAGATGAAGCCCGCTCACGCCTCGTCTATCGGGTCGAAAGCGTTCTCGGCGGTGGGGAACGCGCCCGACCGGACCTCCTCAATGTACTCGGAGACGGCAGCCCTGACTTCGGCGTCGAGGTCGGCGTACTGTTTCGAGAGGCTGTAGGACTCCCCACCCAGACCGAGGACGTCCGAGACGACGAGCACCTGGCCGTCGACGTAGCGGCCGGCACCGATCCCGATGGTCGGGACCTCGAGCGCGTCGGTGACCCGTTTCGCGACGCCCTCGCTGACGGTTTCGAGGACGACCGAGAACGCGCCCGCGTCTTCGAGTCGCTCGGCGGTCTCGACGAGTGCGTCCCCGGTCGTCGAGGTGTCGGTGTCCCGGCCCTGGACGTACGCGCCGCCGATCTCCTTCTCGCGCTGGGGCGTCAGGCCGACGTGGCCCTGGACGGGGATCCCCAGTTCCGTACACCGGTCGACGACCTCGACCGTCGTCTCGCCGTAGGGGGCGGTTTCGAGTTTGACCGCGTCGGCGCCGGCCTCCTTGAGGAAGCGGCCGGCGTTCTCGACCGACTCCGACAGCGAGGTGCCATACGAGAGGAAGGGCATGTCCGCGACGACGAACGCCTCCTCGGTGCCGCGGACGACCGCGGCGGGGTTCGAGAGCGCCTCTTCGAGCGTCACGGGGAGCGTGCTGTCGTACCCGAGGTGGTTGTCGCCGGCGCTGTCGCCGACGAGGATCATGTCTACCCCGGCGGCCTCGACCTGCCAGGCGATAGGCGCGTCGTAGGCCGTCAGCATCGTCAGCGGCACGCCCTCCTCGTAGGTCTCGTAGATGTCGGGTATCGTCGTGGGAGCCATCGCGCTCGGTCGCCTTTCGGTGCCGGTCCGTATATGCGTTGTCGAGTTATACTGTCGGACACAATCGCCTCGGGGTCGAAGGTGACGGCGATCGGCGGGATGATCGCCTGCATTGCGACGGGCGCGACTCCCTACTACGTGCGGGCCGAGCGCTACGCCGCCGAGACCGACGGCGACGTCGCCGAGGGGATCCGCGAGGTGACACAGCTGCCAACATGCTCCGGGCGTTCCGGTATCTGGTGGACTAGCGGGCTCATAGTGATTATTGTAGGTCTGTTCCGGATCGACCGCACGACTGCGTGCGGTCGTACTGGTAAATCGCTACAATAATCACTATCAGTCCCGGGGTTCGGGGTCGGATTCCTGGGGCCGGCCGGCCCAGCGGTCCGTCGACAGCAGTTTCTCGCCGGCGGGGGCGTCGACGTACCGCACCCAGAGGACGAGTATCGAGGGGAGCACGAACACCGACGCGAGGTAGGCGTAGAACACGCTCAGTGCCGTCAGAATGCCGAAGACGCCGACAGCGGGGTTCAAGGCGAGCGCCAGCACCCCGACGCCGGAGACGGTCGTGAGCATGCTCCCGGTGAGGGCACCGCCGGTGCCGACGACGGTCCGGCGGAGCGCGGCCTCCAGGTCCATCTCGGGGTCGTCGTACTCGTCGACGAACCGGTGGACGATGTGGACGGAGTAGTCGATCCCGAGGCCGATCACCAGGGCGAGGATCGACCCGTTGATCGCGTTGAATTTGATGCCGAACGCCCGCATCGAGGCGACGACCGCCACGACCGTGATCGCGATCGGGATGGCGTTGACGACGCCCAGGGAGGCGTTCCCCTCCAGTATCCAGTAGATGACGAGCAGAAAGCCGATCGCTCCGACGAACGTCAGAACCAGCGTGTCGATGACGGTTTCGAGGACGAGCCCCAGCGCCTCGTCAAAGATGACGGCGTTGCCGGTCGGCGACGCGTCCGCGCGGAACCTGTCGGCGACGTCCCGCGCTTCGGCGGTGACGACGGCGTTGTCCGCGTTGGCGTCGACCGTGTAGATGACCAGCGCGCTCGTGCGGTCGTCGCTCAGGAACTGGTCGACCCGTTCGTCGCCGGCCGACTCCACCAGCGCGTCGTACACTTCGGGGAGGTTGTCGTCGGGGATCCCGTCGCCGTCGGCGTCGTTGCGCCGGACGACCCGGCGGAACTCGGGATCGGTCTCGGCCCGGGTCTGTATGAGCGTGACGACGGACTGGCTCTCGGCCCGCCGGCCTTCGCTCCGGAAGGTCTCGGGCGGGTCCGCGCCGGCCCGATGGATGTCAACGAGTGCGCTGTCGCGCTCCATGTTCCCCCTGACGTACAGCAGTACCCGCCCGTCCTGCTGGAATTTCTCGTCCCGGAAGTCGTCCAGCTGGACGTACTCGTACTCGGCGGGCGGGCGGAACGGTTCGGGCAGGACCTGGAGGTAGTCGGGTGTCTCGGCGGCCGGCAGGAAGTCGTCCGGGTCGAATCCGCTGTCGACGTCGGCCGCGTATACGCCACCGCCGACCGTCGCGACCAGTATCAGGAGCGTAAACACCAGCGGCGCCCGTCTAGCGACGACGGCCCCGCCGCTCAGCAGGCGGCCCATCGGCGAGGACTCGGAGCTAAAGGGCGTGTTCGACACCGTCGGAATAGGGTAGCGCTCGCGCAGGCGGTCGACCCAGACCTTCGTGGCCGGGACGAACACACCGAAGATCAGGAACGTAAACAGGATGCCAGCCGTCGCGGCGACGCCGAAATCCTGCGTCGGCGGGAACGCGCTCACCAGGTTCGAGAGGAACCCGATCGCCGAGGTGCCCATGACGATAAAGAAGGCGACGGTCACCTGGTTGGTAGTCAGGCGCATCGACGTGTCGATGTCTTTCCCCTCGACCCGTTCCTCCCGGTAGCGGTTCACTGCGTGGATGCCGAAGTCGATCCCGATGGCGATGAGCAAGGGTGGCACCGTGACGAGAATGACGTTGAAGGGGATCCCCGCCAGTCCCAGGAAGCCGAACGTCCACACCAGCGTCATCACGATCGCGACGAGGCCGATCACCAGGTCGACCGGGTCCCGGTAGGCGACGATCAGAAACAGCGTAATAAAGAAGAGTGCACCTGGCAGGACGATGAGCAGCGTGTCGCCGATGGTGTCGGGCGGGGTTCCCAGGATCTCGATGTCGGGGGCCGTCCCGTCGACGACGAACTCGACCCGTTCGACGCGGTTCGGGGGGTAGGTGCCGCCCGGTTCCGGCCCGCCACCGCCGTCTTCGCCCTGCCCGGGGCCGGCCCGATGGGTGACCGTCGCCTCGGTCGCCGTCGCGGCCGTCTCTCTGTACTCGAAGTCGTCGCTCAGTCGCGTCGAGACGGTCGGGTCGCGCTCGTCGGCCCGCCGGACGGCCCGTTCGATCTCGCGGGGCGTCGCCCGCTCGACGGCGGTTATCTGTTCGTCCAGCGTCGTCGCCTCCGGGTCCAGCGTCCGTGCGACCGTCTCGGCAGCGCTCGAGGTGTCCGTCACCCTGAGTCCGTTCGTGCTCTCGATCCGTTCGAGGGCCCGCAGCATACGCAACAGCGACGGCTTCGAGAGCACGTTCCGGGAGTCCTGGACGAGCGTCGTCGTCGTCGTGGACTCGGAGAAACTCGCCCCGAAGTCCCGTTGGACGTCCTCCAGGGCATTGAACGAGGGCAGGTCCTCGATGAACTGGTCCTGTCCGCTCTCGGTCTCGACCGCACCCAGCCCCGTGACGAACACGCCCGTCGCAACTAGAAAGAGCAGGATGACTGTCCGGGATTGCCGCGTGATCCGGTCGTCTACCCAGTCGATGAGCCACTGGTACTCCATAGAGCGGGGACCGAAATTTCGTCGCGCGCGGATATGAAAGTTAGCCGGACGACGGTGTCAGTCGACGACAGCGTCGTCTATCTGGTCATCGCCTGGCCGGCCTGAAAATTGAGTGGGCCCCAGTCCCCGTGTGATTTATCGGGATTCGCACCGTCGGACCGCGTATGTCCCAGTCGTCCTACAGGTGTACCTGCGGGAAGACCATCCAGTACAAACAGGACATGGTCACGGAGCGGGGTGGCGTGCGGGCGACGTGGCTCTGTGGGGACTGTCGGACGCCCGTCCCGAGCGTCACCGCAGAGAAGATCCGCCACCAACACCCCTCGTGACCGGCCCGTCGGTCCCGGGACCCTCCACCGGCGAACGGGACGGGACGCCTGGCCCGTCGGCCGTCAAGCGTTAGGGGACGGCGGTCGAACCAGGGGTATGTTCGACCCGGACGACCTGGCGGAGATACGCGAGGCCCGCGACCACTGGGAGAGCGAGACCCGGGGGCCGACGGTCGACCGCTTCGGCGAGCGCGAGGACGTTTTCCGCACCGACACCGGTGGCCAGGAAGTCGACCCCATCTACACGCCCGCCGACGTGGCAGACCTGGACTACGAGGAGGACCTGGGTTTTCCCGCCGAGGAACCGTACACGCGGGGGGTCTACTCGACGATGTACCGCGGTCGGCTGTGGACCATGCGCCAGTACGCCGGCATGGGCACCGCCACCGAGACCAACGAGCGGTTCAACTACCTCCTGGACGAGGGCCAGACCGGCCTCTCGATGGCGTTCGACCTGCCGACCCAGATGGGCTACGATTCGGATTCGGAGATGGCCGCCGGCGAGGTCGGCAAGGCCGGCGTCGCCATCGACTCGCTACGTGACATGGAGACGGTCTTCGAGGGGATCCCCCTGGACGAGGTGAGCACGTCGATGACGATCAACGCGCCCGCGTCGGTGCTGCTGGCGATGTACATCGCCGTCGGCGACCAGCAGGGCGTCGACCGCGACCAGCTGCGGGGCACCATCCAGAACGACGTTCTCAAGGAGTACATCGCGCGCAACACCTACATCTACCCGCCGGAACCGTCGATGCGGATCATCACCGACATCTTCGAGTTCTGCGCCGAGGAGACGCCCAACTTCAACACCATCTCCATCTCGGGCTATCACATCCGGGAGGCGGGCGCGACGGCCGCCCAGGAGATCGCCTTCACCCTGGCCGACGGCATCGAGTACGTCGAGGCCGCACGAGCGGCCGGCCTCGACGTCGACGAGTTCGCGCCACAGCTGTCCTTCTTTTTCGCCGCCCACAACAACGTCTTAGAGGAGGTCGCGAAGTTCCGCGCCGCCCGGCGGATGTGGGCGAAAATTATGGACGAACGGTTCGACGCCGAGAACCCCAAGTCCAGACAGCTGAAGTTCCACACCCAGACCGCGGGGTCGACGCTGACTGCCCAGCAGATCGAGAACAACGTCGTCAGGGTCGCCTACCAGGCCTTGGCCGCGGTGCTGGGGGGCACCCAGAGTCTCCACACCAACGGCAAAGACGAGGCGCTCTCCTTGCCCACCGAGGAGTCGGTCCGCACTGCACTCCGAACCCAGCAGATCCTCGCCCACGAGTCCGGCGTGGCAGACACTGCCGACCCGCTGGGGGGCAGTTACTACGTCGAGTCGCTGACCGACGACCTCGAACGGGAGGCGTTCGAGATCATCGAGAAGGTCGACGACCGCGGCGGGATGGGGCGAGCCATCGAGAGCCAGTGGGTCCAGCGCCAGATCCAGGACGTGGCCTTCCAGCGCCAGGAGGAGATAGACGAGGGCGAGCGGATCATCGTCGGCGTCAACGAGTTCACCGTCGAGGAGGACGCACAGGACGCCGACATCGAGGAGGTCCCCGAGGAGCAGGAACGCAGACAGACCGAGCGAGTCGAATCCGTCCGCGAGGAACGCGACGAGGCAGCCGTCGAGGCGGCCCTGGCCGCCGTCCGGGAGGCCGCCCGCGGCGACGAGAACCTGATGCCCTCTCTCGTCGACGCGGTCAAGGCATACGCCACGACCGGCGAGGTGTGTGACGCGATGCGTGACGTGTTCGGCGAGTACCAGCCCGGCGCGGCGATGTGAGTTCCGGGCGAGGGGGGACCAACGGCCCGTTCGCGGGCGCCCGGCGCTCCACCGGACTTATTTCGAGGGGGGACACAGACTCCCATATGTCTATCCAGGCGACCGCACGCCGCCGGTGGCTCCAGGCGTCGCTCGGGATCAGTGCCGTCGCGGTATCGCTGGGCGGGACCGTCCTCGCGGCGGCGCTGTCCCCGTGGTTCTCGCCGTTCCGGAACGCGCTCTCGGACCTCGGTGCGGCCGGCCGGGCCGTCGCACCGCTGTTCAACGGCGGATTGCTCGTCGGGGGTGCGCTGGGCGCGGGGTTCGTCGTCGCCGTCTGGGACGACACGGACGACCCCGTCCGCCGGGGGGCGCTGGTGCTTCTGTTCGTGGCGCTGGTCTCGATGGCGCTGGTCGGTGCCTTCCCGCTGCCGTCGGCGCTACACTTCGTTTTCGCGCCGCTGTTTTTCTTCCTCACGACGATGGGCGTGTTCGTCTGGGGCGTGGGCGACTTCGCCGTCGGGCGGTCCGACCGGGGGGCGGTCCTGGTGCTGGCCAGCGCGACCCACGTCGCCGCCTGGCTGTGGTGGGGACTGCTCGGCTGGACGGCCCCGGGCATCGCCGTTCCCGAACTCGTCGGGTCGGCGGGCCTGTCGGCCTGGGCGCTGTGGCTGAGCCTCGACCGCTGGCCCGACCCCATCGAACCCGACCGTCTCTGACCGACCCCGACGACCCCGGACGGTCGTGTCCCCGACGGCGAACGCCGCCTCATAGTGATTATTGTAGCGATTTACCAGTACGACCGCACGCAGTCGTGCGGTCGATCCGGAATAGACCTACGATAATCACTATCAGAGCGCGTCCAGCAGACGGTCGACGTCCTCGGCAGTGTTGAACACGTGGACCGAGACCCGGACCGTGTCCTCGACAGGGATCGACCGGATCCGCACGCCCGCGTCGGCGAGGCGTTCGACCGTCGTCTCGGGGTCGTCGACGGTGAACGACACCAGCCCGGACTCGTACTCGCGGGGCGACCGGAGACTGTCGGGGTCGAGCCCCGCCTTCAGCCGGTCAGTCAGGCGCTCGACGCGGGCCGTGATGCTGTCGTACCCGAGTTCCTCGACGACGCCGATGGCCTCGGTCAGTCCGGCCGCGGGGCCGACGGCGCCGGTTCCAACTTCGAACCGGCGGGCGTCCGGGCGGAGCGTGTAGTCGCCGTCGTCGGCGTCCGCGACGCCGCGGTAGCCGACGACCGGCGGCGTGAGTTCAGACGCGAAGTCGGGCGCGACGTACAGAAAGCCCGCGCCCCAGGGACCCATGAGCCACTTGTGGCCGGCGGCGGCGACGGCGTCGGCGCCCCAGGCGGGGAACTCGACCGGTCCCTGTCCGACCGACTGGACGGCGTCGACGAGCACCCGCGCGCCGGCGTCGTGAGCGACCTCGACCAGTTCCGCGACCGGCAGCCGCGTCCCGTGAGTCCAGGTCAGCGACGAGAACACGACGAGACGGGCGTCCGCCACCGCCTCGGCGTAGGCCTCACGGTCTATCCGTCCGCCCTCGGTCTCGGCGACCCTGACCTCGATGCCGTCGAGCCTGCGAACCCGCTCGCAGGGGAACGTTCCCGCGGGGTGTTCCAGGTCCGTGTGGACGACCACGTCGCCCGGTTGCCAGTCCATCGCGGCGACCAGTCGCCCGACGCCGTCGGTCGTGCTCTCTGTCAGCGCCACGTCGTCGTGGTCGGCCCCGACGTGGTCGGCGGCGGCCGCCCGCGCCTCGTCGAACGTCGCGAACGCCTCGTCGTACATCCCCTCGGCCGGGGACTCGTACTCGAACCGCTCCAGTGCCCGCTCGCTCGCCTCGACTACGCGCCGGGGGCTCGGCCCGGCCGCCCCGGTGTTGAGATACGCCGTCTCGGCCAGGCCCGGCATCTCCGCGCGCAACGTCTCCGGTTTCATTGACGGCTCCAGGGTCTCCCGGGGGTTAAACGCCGTGCAACGGCGCCGGTCGGCGGTCGCCCCGACGGACTCCCGCGGAACTAAACGGCGGGCGGACCGAGATACGGCATGGAGTTCGACCACGCGGGCATCGCGACAGCGGAGTTCGACGACCTCGCGGCGCTGTACGAGACGGTGTTCGACGCGCCGGTGGTTCACGAGGAGGAGTTCGAGGGGTTGCGCGTCGGCTTCTGTGAACTCGGCGGGGGGTACTTCGAGTTGCTCGAACCGCTGGGCGACGACGGCCCGATCGCCGACTACATCGACCGCCAGGGGTCTGGACTCCACCACGTCGCGCTCCGGACCGACGACGTGGCCGGGGCGCTGGCCAGGGCGAAAGAGGCCGACCTCGCGCTCATCGACGAGGAACCCCGGCCGGGTGCCTGGGGTCACGACGTGGCGTTCGTCCACCCCGACTCGACGGGCGGGGTCCTCGTCGAGTTCGTGGAACACTGACCGGCCGACAGCGCCGACCGGCGGCGTGCTCGTCGCGTCCGTCGAACACTACGGCGAGAGCTCACCCGGGGAGCAGGTCACCCAGCGCGGCGCCGATGGCCATCGGCACGAACGCGACGCTGATCTAACAGACCGCGAGCCACGGGTCCGGCCCGTCGGTCACAGGCCGTCGCGGTCGGAGCCGACGGGGCTGTCGGCGCAGGGGTCGGGCTCGCCGGGTTCGACCGGCTCGCCGCCCTCCCAGACGTAGAACCCCTCGCCGGTCTTGCGTCCCAGGTCGCCGCGTTCGACCTTCCGGCGCAACACGGGCGGGGGTGCGAACCGCTCGCCCAAGGCGTCGGCGAGATACTCCAGTTCGGTCAGGCGGGCGTCGAGACCGGCCTCGTCGGCCGCGACCAGCGGTCCCTGTGGGTGGTCGTGACCGGCTTCGAGCGCGCGGTCGATGGCCGCGACGCTGGCGACGCGCTCATCAACCATCGTCATCGCCTCGACCGAGAGCGCGAGCGTGAGTCGGGACGACGCGAACCCCGGCGTGTCCCGGACGACGACCGATTCCCCGAAATCCTGGACGAACTCGACGGCCCGGTCCCGGTTCTCGGCGCCCGTCTGCTCGGCGAGCACCACTTCGACCAGCGACACGGCCGGCGGGTCGACGAAGTGTAACCCGACCGCACGCTCGGGGACGTGTAACCCGGTGGCGACGGCCGTCACCGAGACGGTCGTCGCGCTCGTCGCCAGGAGCGTCTCCTCGTCGACGACGTCCTCCACGTCGGCCCACAGCGTCCGGCGCTGCTCGCGGTCGCCAGCGGTCGCGTCGATGACGACCTCGGCGCCGCCGACCGCCGCCTCCAGGCCCGTCGTCCCCTCAAGACGGTCGACAGCGCTGTCCCGGGCCTCGGCGCTCAACTCGCCCGCCGACACGGCGTCGTCCAGGCCCGCCTCGACGGCGTCGATACCGTCCATGACGGCGTTGGCCTCTGTGTCGTGGAGCGCGACCGCGTGGCCGGCGGCGGCACAGACCTGCACGATACCACGCCCCGCCGCGTCCGCACCCAGTACGGCAACCTCCATACAGGACATGCGCGGGCGAGAACGATTAAGGGTTTCCGCCAGCCCGCAGGGACCGTGGCGACCCCGTTATAACCCATCGTGAGCGTCGTCCTCACGTCAGACACACGACTGTTCGCCCGTTTCTCCGCGAACGGACTGTTGAGACGTATGTATCGGTATATAGGAGTCTCGTCGTTCCGCGACCGACGAAATAGTGGCGAAGGATTTATAAGTCGTCAAAATTTCTCTATATAAGAACAATGGAACGGCCAAGCCGCCAGCGCGAGCGCGCGAAATCCGACGAGGAAGCGCAGGAATCGGAGACAGAGCAGGCCGAACAGCAGTGTCCCGAGTGCGAGTCGTCCGCGCTGGTGACGCGGTCTCATCATCGACGAGGGCAACATCGACCGCGGGCCCGAGTGGCGCGCGTTCAACCACAGCGAGCGCCAGGAGAAGTCCAGGGTGGGCGCGCCGACGACCCAGACGATGCACGACAAGGGGTTGACCACCCAGATCGACTGGAAGGACAAGGACGCCTACGGGCGGTCGCTGTCCTCGGAGAAGCGCTCCCAGATGCACCGGTTGCGCAAGTGGCAGGAACGCATCCGGACCAAAGACGCCGGCGAGCGCAACCTGCAGTTCGCGCTCTCGGAGATAGACCGCATGGCCTCGGCGCTGGGCGTCCCGCGCTCGGTCCGGGAGGTCGCCTCGGTCATCTACCGCCGCGCGCTCGACGAGGACCTCATCCGCGGGCGTTCGATCGAGGGGGTCGCGACGGCCTGTCTGTACGCCGCCTGCCGACAGGAGGACATCCCGCGCTCGCTCGAGGAAGTCTCGGAGGTCTCCCGCGTCGAACAGAAGGAGATCGGCCGCACCTACCGCTACGTCGCCCAGGAGCTCAGCCTCAAGATGGAGCCGGTCGACCCCAAGCAGTACGTCCCCCGGTTCGTCTCGGAGCTCGGACTCAGCGAGGAGGTCCAGGCCAAGGCCAACGAGATCATCGACGTCACGGCCGAGAAAGGCCTCCTGTCGGGCAAGTCGCCGACGGGCTACGCGGC
>PXQN01000047.1:32319-36805 GCA_003021305.1 Halobacteriales archaeon QH_10_67_22
CCAGGAACAGATCGAAGCGATGGGCATCCACTGAGCGGGGCCTGCTGACTCCGGCCGGTCGCTCGCGGCCGGGCAGTTACGCCGTTCTTTTCCGCGCAACCAGCACTCATACGGTCGTGCGTAATTCTTTTTGTGCCCACGGAATAGACGACCGCCCTCGTGGTCCGAAACGCCGATCCGAACCGACACTGCAGAAATTAGGTACGCACGACCGTATCACGAGTCGACCGTCGCCGGGTCGCCCGACCGCACCGCCTCGTGCTGTGCAGCCGTCGTCGCCTCCCGTTTGACCGTCCCGAGCCACGCGTCGAGCTGTGCCGTCCGCGTCTCCGACAGCGTCGTCAGGTCCTGTTCGACATCGTCCTGAAGCGTCGCGGACGCCTGCGTGCTGATGACCGCCCCGAACCCCACGATGACGACGACCGCGAACGCCAGCGCGACACCGAGGCGCGCCGCGTACGACCGTCGTACCACGTCAGGGAGCGGTGACGACGTGTCCTCTGACATAGCACTCGATAGGCGATCGTCCCTGTGAAGTGCCTCGGGGTCAAGCGGTTCGAGAGAGCAGAGCTCTCTCGTCATCCCGGAAGACGAAGTCTTCCGGCGACCCCGAGGCTTCCTGTTTCCACGACGCACTTTGCAAATTTCACGAGGAAATCCACAGGGAGCGCAGTCTCCGCAGGCGTGGATTCGGAGTCTCCCACTCCTACTTGGTGGCGGCGGAGCGTCTGACCGTCCGTGTTTTTGGACTCGCACGGGGTCAAGCCCCGTGGCATTCGCCTCGCACCGCTTGTAAAATCAGGTAATATTACGGTAACTCTGTTTGCTCACTTGTCAGTTACAAATCAGTATCAGTGACCAATTCTACCGCTGTCCTGCGATTCATCCAAAGTGCTGTTGAAAATTAGCCTGTGACTTGTGGGTAAGAGGCAGGGCGTCAGTGTGCATGATCTCGACCGGATCGGACAAGACGTGTGCGGTGTTTCGTTCACCAGACTGAGCAGGACGTCAGTTCTGAGTATGTGGGCCGGAGTCGTCGAGACGACGAGCGACAGGGCTGGGAATTGATCGAAGTAGAACAGGTCAAGTCAGCCGATTATCACTGAACTCAGAACAACGACAGCGGATCACCAGCGAATCCATGAGTCAGTAATAGAGGTCCTCAGAGCATGGCCCACTGGTGAACTCGTCATCTGGCGCGCTATCTGCGTCGTAATTGTTGTGGCGATCAACGAACTCTCTACTGTTGTCTTTCAGGCCCTCGATATTATCGTGGGCAGGGCGCGCTGCCGGTACCTGTCTGCAGTCGACGGGTGTCAACGACAGGTAGATCGGCGAGCCGTCGACGGCACCGTTCTGTCAGCACAACGCCGGGGTCCGGCTGATGACCGACGAGTTCTGTCTCGACGAGGGGTAGCCGTGAACGATCCACGAGAACGTCTCTTCTCTTTCGAATTTCGACCGAACGAAACCACTTTTCCGCCGTGCCGGCGACTACCACACATGACTGACGATTGGGACCCCCTGAAGTACGACCTGGAAGTGTTCCCGGTGCAGGACAGAAACGGTGGCCCGGACGCACACGTCGATTTGCCGGACGAGCAGTACGAGGCGCTATACGACTATCTCGACACGGAGTACAACTCGCGCGACGAAAAGTTCAGTATCGACGACTTTGAGCCGGTCACCGACGACGTCTATGCGGTTTCGTTCACGCGGATACGGCCAGGGCCGAGAGTGAGTAACTGGAAGGCGGTCGTGGAGTGGGACAAAGAGTGGGAGATCCTCGCTGTCGAGCACGTGAGAAACTTTCTGTATCGTTGAAACGTGTCGTTCACCCCAACAATCGGAGAAGAAACACTAGTGTATGATCACCTGTAAATATCCTTCGAGCAGTCACTATCGGTGAACTCGTCGTCTGGAGTGCTATCGTCGGCGGTTTCGAAACGGTCCTGTAGTTCACTGGATTGATCTTTCATGTTTTCTATGGTTCCGAAGGGTATCCATCTCTCGTTCGACGTGATGTACGAGTCAGCCAGTAGGAACTGGATATACCCACCCTCCAAGGAATCGTCGTTCCAGATGTCGGAATCTCGGTTCGGTCCAGCAGGGTCCCAGAGTGTCGCTACGTCATCGTTCGTTATTTCGCTGGTGTAACTGATGTACATGTTCTGTCCAACAGGAACCAGCGCCTTTCCGAGACACCCGTACCTCGCCTACGGATAACTCGACGAGTCGTCGAGATAGTCACCCCACGGGTGGTGTCCAGTTCCCTGGTGTTCGACCACGTTCTGGTCGAGAAGCGCAAAGTCCTGAATCAGATTTGCTCTCGATTTGCCCTTGACATCTTCGAGCAAGGCCAGATAGCCACCACTGATCGTCCCGCCTTCCTCACCACTCCCGTAGATTCTCGCCAGGTCCATGTCGTCGTTCTCGGTCTGGATTTTCGTGACGATGCCCGGCACACGATGGGGTGAAATAAGGCTCGGGTGGTCTGCGTCGTCGGCATTACGCACGGTCGCCGATTCGAAGCCCAGTATCTCGTGTTCCTCACCCAGTGGCTCTCCGTCGTCGTCGACGTCTTTCGTGAGATACTCTATTGCCCGCCTGACGTCTTCGGCGGTCATCGAGTTGACCATCTGGATCCACTCGTCGGTGACACTCTCGTCGTCGAGTTCGAAGATGTGTTCGAACACGTCCCGCTCTTTTCCCGGGTCCAACCGACAGTACGCGTCGACAATTTCGGTCTGAACCGGGTCCGGTTCGTCCTCATACCGGTCGGTGCCCTCGTCGTTGAGGTTCTCTGCGAGTGTCTCTTCGTCACAGTCGTTCTCGACATCTCCGCTTCCGACGATGTCGAGCGGTCGGGTAGAGTAATAAAACCGTCAGGCCAGACTGTCCCGATCTGTTTGCTTGACCTCGCGCAGATCCCACTCCGCTCGGTCGTCGTCCCACGTCACGAGTCCGACCCACACTTTGGCAATGACACCTTTGCCGCCGCCCACTCTGAAAAACGACACAGCATACGTCTCAGTATCGAACTGTTTCAGGTCGCAGATCTCGAACTTCTTTGCGTGTTCCCCATCGTACTCGTCACTGAGAAAAGACTGCAGTGCCTCGTACATCCGGTCAGAGATGTCTACATGGCGCCTCGGGGGGGAAGCGTTATTTATGCAATGTGGTGCACTGTCGGATAGACTGGAGTCCACAGGATCCCATTTTTCGATCATATCTGAACTGTGTGCCTCATCAATAAAAATGCACCTGATAGCACAATAAAAACTATCAACTGTGGTCCGATCGCTCTTTCAGGCTAGATCGGTGACTCCGGAACGCTCAACCGCACGGTCAAGAAAATATACAAGACGGACGCATTTTCGTGTGAGTCCATGCCGGGTAAAACGTTCATCGAGGGGACGACTCATACCACATGGTATGTCGTGTCGCCGCGTCGAGTCGGTAGTCCGACGCCCGTTCGAAGGTGTATCCGCGTGAGATCCACAGTTGGTACGCCTGTTCAACCCCGTCAAGGGTAATCCGAGAGCTCTGTTCGACAGTTCGTCGCCAGCGAGGTCCTGTCAGTCAGTTTGCCTCTCGCAAATCCTCGCCGAGGTACTCGGAGCCGTACTCCTGTTCGAGGATTTCGCCGGTATCGCCGTCGACGACGAAACTTGAGTTCTTGGGCCGGTCGAGGTAGCCGAGGTGTACCAGGTTGTCCTCGCTGTCGAGTCGGAACTGCCACGCCTTCCCCCGAACGAGTTCGAGACTCCACAACTGCTGTCCGTCGGTGCCGAAACAGTACAGCACGCTCTGGTCGGCATCCACCAATGTCTTTTTTTGAAGTTGCATGATGTTGTTGATTTCGCCGACGAAGTCGTGGTGAACACCGTCGACGACGAATACGTCCTCCGGCCAGTGGTCGAGGATAGCACCGGTCTCTCCGTCGAGTTCGAACATTCGATTGGCTTTGACCGTCTGTGTTAACACCCGGTCGGAGACCGTCCAGAGGGACGCGTGGTAATCCTCGGGTGCCATTGCGTCGCCGGGCTCTTCGACGAACCAGTCCACCTCGCAATCCGGCCCGATACCAATGACGTTACGGTTCCAGTCGGGGATTTCGAAGTCCGGGTCGCTGTCGCTCTCGTGCTTTGGACTCAAACTGAGGACGCCTCTCCGGCCGTGTGAACGGAATTTGACCCACTCCAACGGGAGGTGAAGCTGGGAACCTCCACAGTCGACGGACGTCATGGAGGTCAGCGTGATATTGGTCCCCTCGATTTCTTTCATGCGTATATTTCCAGATCGTAAACTGAAATTATTTCTGCTGCATCGGTGGTCGAACACCGAGAATCAGCGGGACAGAGTTAACTCCCAATCCCTCGCGGACAGTAGTAGATGTCCTCGGCACACTCGCCACTCACGTACTCGTCGTCCTCGGTGCCCGTGTCCGCTTCTTCGTACCGTTCACCTCGAAGCGGGCGTACTC
>PXQN01000047.1:36828-38460 GCA_003021305.1 Halobacteriales archaeon QH_10_67_22
TCGTCAGTGAGGTCCTGCCAGTCAGTTTGCGTCCCGCAAATCCTCGCCGAGGGGCTCGGGCCCGAACTCCTGTTCGAGGATTTCGCCTGTCTCGACATCGACGATAAAAGTCGCATGCCTGCCCTGGTCGGGCTTGTAGTCGAGGTAGACCAGATTGTCATCTATATCGGGCCTGAACTGCCAGGACTTCTCTTGGACGAGTTCGAGGCGCCACAGTTGCTGACCGTCGTTGTCAAAACAATACAGGAAATTCTGGTCGGCATCCACCAGGGTCTTGTTACAAAATTCCAGGATCTTCTGTACTTTACCGTCGAGGTCGTATCGGACACCGTTGACGACGAACACGTCGTTCGGCCAGCGGTCGAGAATAGCACCAGTTGCGGGGTCGATTTCTGCGTACCGTCCTCCCTCGCCGCGCGTAACGAGTCGGTCGTCGGTTGCCACGATTTCTTCGTGGCGCGTCTGGGTGTCGGGGTCGGGATTGCCGTCGACGGTCCACAGGTGCTCACAGTGAGGACCGACCGCGACGACGTTGTGCGTCTCCTCGACGGTGAAATCCGGTCCGGCGACGGGTCGGTCGGGGTCCAGCAGGACGATGAGATGGCCGTCGACGGTGTCCCAATTTGGGACGGCCATGGGAAGTCGGAGCATGCCGCGTTCGGGCTGATCCCCATCGTGATAGACGATCCCGTCCTGGTCGAGGCTGACGGTCAAGTCTCCGAGCGGGGCGACCCCCGTCACGTCTGTCCCTCCTCTTCACCGTCCAGAACCGGCTGGACGAACTCGTCTGGTCCTTCAACCGCCTCGACGATCTTCCCGGTTTCGGGGTCGAGATTGAACGCTATCGTAGTGCCCCGTCGGATCGGCGTGTACACGCGAAACGCCGACTCTCGGGTGCTGATTTTCCAGTGGTGGTCGTCGATCCGGTGCCACAGTCGCCGACCATCGGCGTCGAACCCGTACAGTTCGCCCCCGTTGTCGGTGCGTATCTGTATCAGCGTGATATCGTCGAGCGTCTCCACCTTGGTTACGTCTCGGCGGAACTGGTGGACGGCATCAGCGACGACGAACTCGTCGCTGTTCCACCGGTTCTCGACGGTGCCAGTGTCGAGGTCTATCTCGGCGAACGTGTCGGTCTCGCCGCGCGTGACCAGACGGTCGTCGAGCGGGAATATCCGCTCGTGTGAGACGTCTCCACCCGGTGTCGGACCGCTGTCGACAGTCCACAGGAGGGTGCAGTCCGGATCGATAGCCACGACGTTACGCGTTTTTTCGACAGTAAAATCGGACTTCTTTGCTTTCTTCTCGGGATGCAAAACCAGGACGAGTCTGTCCTGAAACCGGGCCACTCTCCGGACCCGCATCGGTAGTCTCAGCTGGTTTCCCTTCGGGTTTCTGGCACCGTGATAAACGACCCCTGTCGGGGCAATCTGTATGTCAGCCCTTTCAAGCGGCCGGTGACTCATTCGTAGTGTGTTCGGCTGCCCCAGTAAAACATCTTTTTGTTATCAGGAATCGACGAACACTGTCGAATCTGACTCTCTATTATGGATCCCAGTTGTCGGCCGCCTCTCCACATCCGGTCGAACTGTTAGAGAGGTCGAGTTCATTATCATATGCCGATATACTGTT
>PXQN01000050.1:0-15599 GCA_003021305.1 Halobacteriales archaeon QH_10_67_22
CCCACCCACCCCACATTCCTCTTTCAATTACCCTTCGAGTGACGACAGCGCCGCTCACGACTGCGAGACTCGTTCTTCCAGCGCTCTCTGTGGGTTCCCAGGACGGTGTCTGGAAGACAGTACGACAGTCAGTGCGAATCCGGCAAACGGTGGTCGCCGGCGACCGAAGGGCAGTTCGGCGGGTGGAAAAGCGGGGAACCGCGGTCAGTCGTCGGCCGAAGCCTGGTCGACCGAGGGGCGCGAAACCTCGCGGTCGGTCTGTTCGCCCTCGATGTCGTAGGGGTAGGCTCCGGTGACACAGCCCAGACAGAGGTCGGCCTTGCTCTTGTTCAGCGCCTCGGCGACGGCGTCGATGGAGAGATAGGCCAGCGAGTCGGCCTTGATCTCCGCACAGATCTCCTCGACGGACTGGTCGCCAGCGATGAGTTCCTCGCGACTGGCCATGTCGATGCCCAGATAGCACGGCGCGACGATCGGCGGCGCGCCGATGCGGACGTGGACCTCCTCGGCCCCGGCCTCGTGGAGGAGTTCGACCAGTTGCGTCGAGGTGGTCCCGCGGACGATCGAGTCGTCGATGATAGTCACCGTCTTGCCCTCGACAGTCGAGCGGATCGGGTTGAGTTTGAGACGGACGGCGCGTTCGCGCTCGTCCTGCGTGGGCATGATAAACGTCCGCCCGACGTACCGGTTTTTCATCAGCCCCTCGGCGAACTCGACGTCCTCGGGTGCGGCCTCGGCGTAGCCCGACGCGAACGACCGACCGGAGTCGGGGACCGGCATCACGGCGTCGGTCTCGATGCCCGACTCCGCCCACAGCGCCCGGCCGAGCTGGCGACGGACGTCGTAGACGAGCTCCTCGTTGATCACCGAGTCGGGCCGCGCGAAGTAGATGTGTTCGAAAAAGCAGTGTGCCGAGTGGTCGCGGTCGACGAGCTGGTAGGTGTCGTAGCCCGTGCCGTCGGGCTGGAGGACGACCAGTTCGCCCGGACGGACGTCACGGACGAGTTCGCCCCCGAGCGTGTCGATGGCCGCGCTCTCGGAGGCGATGACGTAGCCGTCGTCGAGTTCGCCGATACACAGCGGCCGGTTGCCCTGGGGGTCCCGGACTCCGAGCACCGTCTCGTCGTGCATTATCGTCAGCGAGTACGACCCGTGGAGGCGGTTCATCGTCCGCTTGACCGCCCGGACGAGGTCGGCCTCCAGGAGGTTGCGCGCCAGGTCGTGGGCGATCACCTCGGTGTCGCCGTCGGAGGTAAAGGCGTGGCCGAGGTTGGCCAGTTCGTCGCGGATCTCGTCGGTGTTGACGAGGTTGCCGTTGTGCGAGAGACCCAGCGACCCGCTCTTGAACGAGACGGAGAACGGCTGGGCACAGCAGGTGTCGACGCTGCCCGCGGTCGGGTAGCGGACGTGCCCGATGCCGTTGGAGCCGGCCAGCGGTTCGAGGTCGCCTTCCTGGAAAGCCTCGCTGACCAGTCCCATCTCGACGTGACTGTGCTGCTGGAAGCCGTCGTGGGTGACGATGCCGGCGGACTCCTGCCCGCGGTGCTGGAGGGCGTAGAGGGAGTAATAGAGAGGGCGGGCGGCGTCACGGTCGGTCAGGGAGATGCCGACAACGCCGCACTTTTCGTGCATTGGGTTACTCGCCGGCTTTCGACTGCCACTCGTAGTCGCGACGCTTCGCCGACTGCCCGAATCCACACGACGAACAGACCTTCTTCTTGCTGTGATACGACTTCTCGCCACACCGGCGACATTTCACGTGTGTCGTGGTGTTTTTCTTCCCTTGGCTCGGTGTCCCTGCGCCAGTCATAGGTTGATCGACACCACGTTGTCGCCGCGTATAATCGTTGTGTCTTGCCCACCCTCGATGACGAGGTTCATGTGCTGGTCGTAGCCGGTGAGGTCGCCAGTCGTCTCCTCGCCCCCCTTGAGACGCACCGTGACCTCGTCCCCGAGCGACGCCTCCAGCACGTCGAGCGGTCGTCCACTCATACCCGAACTGGCTGGCGTTGCGTGTATAAACGTACCGACTCCACGAACACAAGACACTTGTCCGGACTCGCCGGTGGTCCCGGCGATGGGCTCCGAGAAACAGTGAACGACGGCTCCCGACGTGACGACGAGTGGACCGCGGCGGCGTCGCACGGAGTGGGTCCCTCCGGGGGGTCCGCCACCGGCCGTCAGGTGACCAGCAGGTAGACGAGCGCCGAGGCTATCAGGAGTTTCTTCGTGATGATGACACCGAGGACGACCTTCTTGGCGGTGATGTCGTCGACCCAGCCCCCCAGCGTGCGGGCCGCCCAGGCGGCCAGCGACGGTCCGGGGTCCGGCGTCGCCGTCCCCGTCTCGGTCAGCCGCGCGGGTCCGCTGTCGGGCAACGCGGCCGCCGGTACCCACCCGCCATCGAGGTAGACCACCGGCAGTCGCTCGCCCTCGACGTGCGGGAGCTGGTCGTACTCGTAGCCGAGCGCGCCGGTGACGGACTGCAGTTCCAGGACGTCCCGCTCCCTGTCGAGGACGAACTCGACCGCCTCGGTGTCGCGCTTCCAGTCGAACCGCAGCGAGAGCCGGACGAGGTCGTCGCCGACGAAAACGTCCTCGACGACGGCCACCTCCTCGTTGCCCGCTATCTCCCGCTCGCTCCGCTGGAGGGTCTCGTACTCCTCGCGGGTGTACTCGCGCTGGGCCATCCGTTCGCTCGACAGTCAGGTCGGCACGGAAATAAACTGTTCGGCGGAGACAGGTCGGCGGTCGCCCAGACCAGTTCTGGGAACACCGCGTCGTCGCCGAACTCTACTCTCGAAACGCCGGGTTCTCAGATGTCCACCCGGAAGGGGGCGAACTCCTCGGCGCGGGCGCCCACCGCGCCCAGCAGCGTCGCCAGGGCCGTCAGGTCGCCGGTGTCGACCACCTCGACCGGCGTGTGCATGTACCGGTTGGGTAGGCTGACCGACAACGACGGCGTCCCGCCGCTGGCTGTGTAGAAGGCGTCGGCGTCGGTACCTGTCCGGCTACCGGTCGCCTCGAGCTGAACGTCGAGGTCGCGGTCGGCCGCCACGGAGCGGGTCGCCTCGACCAGCACCGGGTGGTTTGTACTCCCGCGGGCGACGACCGGCCCACCGCCGAGTTCGACCCCGGTCGTGGCGTCGCCGGGGACGCCCGGCGAGTCCGTCGCGTGGGTCACGTCCGTCGCGAGCACGGCGTCGGGTGCGAGGTCGAACCCCACCATCTCCGCGCCCTTGAGACCGACCTCCTCCTGGACGGTGCTGACAGCGTACACCGTCGCATCGGCCCCGGCCTCCCGTGCCCGGCGCAACCCCTCGGCGGCCGCCCACAGGCCGATCCGGTTGTCCAGCCCGCGGGCCGTGACCAGCCCGTCTTCGAGGTCGCGCACCCGCTGGACGAAGGTGACCGGGTCGCCGCGTTCGACCAGTTCCAGCGCCGCCTCGCGGTCCTCGGCGCCGATGTCGACGTGCTGTTCGGCGATGTCGGGCACCTCGTCATCGCCGTTGCGAATGTGGATCGCGGTCTGACCCACGACGCCCGCGACAAGGCCGTCGTCGGCGTGGACGGTGACGTGCTGGCCGCGCGTGACTGTCCGGTCGGACCCGCCGATGCGGTCCAGTCTGAGAAAGTCACAGTCGGGGTCGCCCTCGTGGACCGCGACGGCGTTCCCGTAGGCGTCGGTCGACACGTCGTCGGCGAACTCGGAGACGTACTCGACCCACCGGCGCTGGCCCGGCGCCTCGTGGCCCGACGGGGTCGAGGTTTCGAGCAGGTCCTCGAGGAACTGTCGTCGTCGCTCGTGCATACCTCTCCCTTCGGCGGCAGGGGCTTGAAACGTGTGTTTTGGCCCTCGCGGCGACCGCGGGTCGGCCCCCACCGTCGCCGCAGGCGAGCGCTGGCGCTCCGGTCGGAGAAACACCCGGCGAAAACGCTTTCCCTTCGCTGGACCTACACGAAGCATGGTCGAGATAACGGTTTTCGAGCTCCACCTCGACGGTGCCTCCTTCACGGCGAACGCCCCGTTCAGCGCGGCCGAGTCGACGGACGAACTCGACGACGACGCGGGTCGGCGGTTGCTCCCCGGCGGGGGCGACGACGACGACGCCGCGGCCGCCGAGGGGAACCCGAGCCGGTCCCCTGAGACGACCCGGCACAGTGTATGGAAAACCGACTGCAAGCGGTGCCCTAAAGACATATCAGCGCGCGACCCATTGGGCCGGTATGGGACTGTACCAGAGCGTGCGGGCGGTCAGCTCGGCTTCGGGCGATGGCACGGTCGACTGGAGCGCCGTCGGTCGCGCCGCCAGAGCCGCGACCGACCCCGGCGAGTTGGGGCTGTCGGCCGACGAGGAGCGGGCCTACGCCGCCGACGTGCGCGACGCACGGGACCGGGTTCGCGACGTCGGCGCCGTCGCCTTCGACCTCCCCGACACCGTCGAGATACAGAACCGCCACCACTGGATCGACGCCAACGTCGAGACGTTCCGGCGGGTGATGGCACCTCTCGAAGAGCAGACCACGGTGTTCCCCGCGGCCGCCAGAACCGTCAACACCGGGACGATGGCAGTCGCGTTGAGTTTCCTCGGGAACAACGTGCTCGGCCAGTACGACCCGCTGTTGCTCGCCGACAGCGACGACCACGCGCTGTACTTCGTCCACCCGAACATCCGGCGGGTCGCGACCGAACTCGACGTCGAGTTCGACCGCTTCCGCCGGTGGATCGCTTTCCACGAGGTGGCCCACGCCGCCGAGTTCGGCGCCGCACCCTGGCTCGGCGACCACCTCGAATCCGCGATGAACGACGTGCTCGAGGCGGTCGTGGACGGCCGTCTCTCCCGCGCGTCGCTGTCGGAACTGGACACGACGATGACCGCCGTCGAGGGGTACGCCGAACTGGTCATGGACCGGACGTTCGACGACGAGTACGCCGACCTCCGGGCGAAAGTCGAGGCCCGCCGCCGGGGTCGTGGCCCCGTCGCGTCGCTGGTCCGGCGGCTCATCGGCCTGGGCATGAAACGCCGCCAGTACGAACGCGGCAAAGCCTTCTTCGAGGCCGTCGCTGACGCCCGCGATGTCGCCTTCGCGGCCCGCGTCTGGGAGCGCCCGGAGAACCTGCCCTCCGACGCGGAGATCGACGACCCCGCCCGGTGGCTCGCCCGGATGGGCGACTGATAGTGATTATTGTAGCGATTTACCGGTGCGACCGCCCTCGTGATCCGAAACGCCGATCCAAACCGACACTGCAGAAATTAGTTACGCACGACCGTATGAGCCCCTACTCCGGACGGTCACCGGGCGAGTCCTCGCCGCGCTCGCGCCGGTCGTCGGCGACCGGTCGGTCGCCGCTGCCGTCGGCCACGCGACTCTGCCGCGAGCGGGCCCGCCTGTCCGACGGCATCGACGCCGAGGGGACGGCGTACCACGCGACGAGCGCCCCCACTGCGAGGCCGGCCACGAGCGACCCGACGGCCTGGGGCGGCGTCGCGTCGACGGCGACGGCGACCAGCCCCGTCGAAGCGCCGACGAGAAAGACGACGACGATTCTGAGTTTGCGGACGAAGGAGGTCCGCTCCTCCCGCGTGACGGGACCGACCATCACAGCTCACCCGCCGTGCTGACGTGCATCCCGACGAACCGCCAGTCGCCGGGGTCGGCGTCGCGCTCGCCGGGCGTCCGGCGCTCGCGTTCTAACGTACCGCTCCAGCGGGTGTCGAACTCCCGGCGGGTGTCGCACTCGAGGTCCGTCCAGCCGAGCTCGACCAGGTCCGCGAACCAGGCGTGGCGGTCACGCTCGGTGACGCGCAGCGCCGCACTCTCGACGGTCCAGTCGGCGGTGGTCCGGGACTGCTCGCGCAGGCCGGCCTCGACGGCCTCGTACCCGTCGAGGTGGTCGCTGATCCCGAACTTCACGATGCCGTCGTCGGGCGCGAAGTAGTGGTACAGCGGGTCGCCGTCCCGGAGCGCGTCGTAGTACGCCCGGATCCGTGACTCTGCGCTCACCACCACCCCTCCGCGGACCCCGTCGGCGTGGTCACTGGAACCCCCGCTCGACGGACTCGTCGACGAGGTCGTCGAGTTCCGCGTCGAGTAACCGTTCGGCTTCCTCGAACGTCTCTGCGAGGTCGTCGGCGCTGTCGGGGCGGTCGTAGTGGTCGAACTCCATCGGTCCGTAGGCCGGGCTGTCGAGAACGTCCATCACGTCCTCGAAAAGGGCGTCGGGCGTCGTCGGTGCGTCGGCGTGCGTGCGGACGACTTCTTCGAGCTGGTTGGCCTTCCGTTCGGGGTCCTCGTCGCCGTCGAGCGGTTGCTGGACGCCGAACATCCCGTCGGTCGCTCCCTCGGGAAAGAGCGGGTCGAGGTCGTCGTCGATCCGGCGCGCGACTTCGGCCCCGACCCCCTCGACCTGGAAGGGGTTACGGGCGTAGGTTTTGACGTGGAACACGCCTTCTCTGGGGTGGCCGAAGTAGAGGTCCTCACCCACGCCCCCCGCGCGGTCACCGCCGACCGCTCGCCACCCGCCCGGGTCGACGTCGCTCTCGACCACGTCCGCAAGGATATCCTGCCAGTCTCGGACACGCATACCGTCGCTATACGTGCCGGGGCAGGTGAAGCCATCGGTCGACGGTCCCGGTACCATGGGATTGATTACCGACGGGCCGTGATTCCCGGCAAGACGTCGGTCGCGGCCGTCGGCCGGTTGCGGAGTCCGCGAGGCGGCGCCCTCCCCGGATCGAGCGGGCCACTGTCGACCCGCGCCCGGGGGCGCGTGGACCCACCGCGTCGCCGCCCCGCGACTCGACAGGACGGGCCACCATGTCGGACGACCGGACGAACGGGGGGGACCAGAACGGCCGGGAGCGGCGACAGCTCGCACTCGTCGCGCTCTGTGTCGTAGCCGTCGGCGTCGCGGCACTGGTCTCGCCGGCCGCCGCGTACGGCACCAACCCGTCGGGGCCGGATTTCGACTTTTCCGACTGGTTCGAAGAGGACGACGACGAGTTTCCACCCGACGAGGGGTGTGCAGTCGAGTTGCTGGGAGAGCCGGTCCCGGGCACGACCCTGACGGTGCGAGTCTACGACGACGGGACGCCCGAACCCGGCAGCGACGTGTGGTTCAACGGCGAGTACGTCGGCGAGACCGACAGCCGCGGCGAAGTCCAGGGTGAGGTCCCCTTCGAGAAGCAACTCCGCGTGCGGGTCGACCCGCCGGACGGCCAGGCCTGTGTCTTCCGCGAGGAGACCGGGACTGGCAGGGCGCTGTCACCGGACGCTGCGAGTGGGGCGCCGTCGCGGGACGCCGCGAGCGGGGCGACGGCCGGAACGGGGCCGACTCTCTCGGCCGACGCCGCGAGTGGGGCGACGGCGGCGGTGCTGGCCGGTCGGACGCGCCGCCAGACGGACCCGGTGGGCACGGACAACAACTACTCGGTCACGGGCGAGGCGGACGTCCGCGTCGACGGACGGCCGGTGCCGGGGGCGACCGTCACGGTCTCCGGGGTCATCGAGCGTCTGGGCTTCCCGGTGAGTGTAATGCCAAACGCGACGGTCCGGGTCGACAGGTCGGTCGTCGGGCGGACCGACAGGAACGGGACCTATCAGCTGACGATCCCCGAGGACGGCACTGACCGCGTCCGCGTCGAGATAACGAGAGGCGAGTTCACCGCGACGCGGTCGATACGGGTGTTGGGGCTGTCGGTCGGCGTCGCCCCGGCGTCGACGCTGTTCCCGCTCCCCGGGGGAGACGCGACGGTCCGGGTAAGACAGGGCCAGTTTGCCGTCGAGAACGCGACGGTGTCGGTCGGCGGGCGAACAGTCGGTCGGACGGACGCGCGCGGCGAACTCGGCATCTCCTTGCCCGCGAACCCGCTGGCGACGGTCGCCGCCGAATCCGACGGCGAGCGAGCACAGACCGTCGTGGCGCTGGTGTACGTGCGGTCGGTGGTGTTCCCGCTGTTTCTCCTCGTCCCGCTGGTCCTCACGGTCGGACTCGGCTACCGGATGGCCGGCCTCCGCGGGGTCGGCTACGCCGTCGCCGGCTGGGTCGGCATCGGCGTCGTCGCCGTCGCCACACGCCTCTGGGGGCGGAACGGCTTTCTCGTGTCGGCCGGCACGATCACCGCGCTCGTCGTCCTGGCCGTACTCGTCAGGCGACGGACCGCGGTGGCGACCGGGGGTGCGACGCTGGCCGACCAGCTGCGGGCGTTCGTCGGCTGGCTCCTCGGGATGGTGATGTCCGTGACGCTGCGACTGGAGACCCTCGCCCGTTTCCTGGGGCGAACACTGTCGGAACTGGAGTCGGTGTGGGACCTGCTGGCCCGGCTCGGCGCCGGCCTGCGCTCGGCGCCGGGCCGACTCTGGCGGTTCGTCGCCCGCTCGCGGACGGTCAACGTGGTGCTCGGACTCGGGCTGTGGGCCGTTCTCGTCGGCGTCGCCTTCGTCCTCGCGGGCCCCGAGGGGGCGCTGCTGGCGCTTGGGGTCGGGGTGCTCGCGGGTCTCGTGCTCGCCTTCCGGTGGTGGTCGGCCCGCGAGTCACCGGCGGGCGAGCAGTCGGCCGCCGGGCGTTCCGCGGGCGAGTCGGCCGAGCGCGTCACCGACCCGCGCTGGCTGCGGCGTGCCTGGCGCCGCCTCGCGCGGTGGCTGTTCCCCGGGCGGTGGCAGACGAAGACGCCGGGCGAGGTGTCTCGGGCGGCCGTCGAGCGCGGGCTGCCGGCACGGCCGGTCGAACAGCTGACCGAAACGTTCCGCGACGTCGAGTACGGCGGACAGTCGCTGTCGGAGGCCCGCCGGGAGGTCGTAACTACGGCGGTCGAGGCCATCGAGGCCCGCCGGTCGGCCGAGGAGGACGACCAGTGAGACGAGCGGTCCGCTGGCTGCTGGTCCTCGTCGGACTCGGCCTCGTGGGACTGGGCGCCGTGCTGGCCGTGGTCTCGCCGGGCGGCGAGCGGGGGGTCGGAACGTGGGCGCTCGTCGGGATGCTCGCGCTGTTCGCGCTCGCGCTCGCGCTCTGGAAAGCCGCCCGCTCGGTCGACCGCGGCGACGGCATCGCACCGCTGCCGTGGTCGGCGGAGGGCGGCGTCGACCCGGCGCCCGAACGGGCGACCGCCGACCACCCGCTCTCCGGCGAGGCCCTGGCCGACGTCGTCGAGGTTGGTGGGTCGACCGCCAGAAGCGGGGGGACCGTCGAGGACGGGCTAGCCGTCGTCAGAGGGACGCTCAGGCCGGTGCTACGCTCGATACTCGTTCGGGGCGGCGCCGACCGCGAGGCGGCCGAGCGGACGATACGGAGCGGCGCCTGGACCGACGACGCGGTGGCAGCGTCGGTGCTCGAGGAGTCGGTCGTCTCGCCGCGGCGCTCGCTGTGGGCTCGCAGCCGGGCGTGGCTGTTCCCCGAGCGGGTCGTCCGCGACCGAACCCGGCGCGCCGTCGGAGCGATGGCCGAGGCCGCCGACGAACAGCTCCCGGCCATCGTGGGCCAGGGCGTTCCCCGCGAGATGCCGGTCGCGCCGCCGACGCTCCAGGAACTGCGCCGCGGCGCCGACGGCGAACTCCAGGCGTCGGCCAACCGCCCGGCCGGCGGCCCACCCGACCGGTCCCCCACTGTCACTGTCGACGACCGGACCCGGGACGGCGAACCGGCATCCGCCGCCGAAGCGGACCGAAACCCCCCCGCCCCGGCGGCCGATTCCTCGACGGACCGCGACCGGCCGACCGGTGAGGGTTCGACGAACGAGGTACGAGCCAGTGACGACCGGACCGGCGGTGAAGGGAGCGGTGACGACGGGACCGGGCCCGCTTCATCTGCCGCGGACTCGTCGACGGGGTCAGCGGCGTCGTCGTCCCGGTTGCTGTCGGCGGACCTGTTCGGGCGGCCCGGCGACAGGGAGGGGTCGGAGTGAGCGACGCGACGCCGGACGGCGGGACCGTGGGCGAGGGCGACGCCGGCGAGCGGGTCGTCAGCGTCGAGCCGACGACGCGGTGGCGTGGCGGCGTCGCGGCGGCGCTGGTGTTTCTCGTCGCCGGCGTGGTCGCCCAGCGTGCGACGCTCCTACTGGCGGCGGTCGTCCCGCTGGCCTACCTCGCCTTTAGTTCCGCGTCGGGTGCTCGGATGCCGGAACTGCGAGCGAAGCGGCAGGTCGAACCCGACGTCGTCCCGCCGGGTATCGTCGTCGCCGTAGGACTCGAGATTAGAAACGAGTCCGACAGCCACGTCGCCGACCTGCGGGTCGTCGACGGCGCGCCGCGTGACCTCGCGGTGACCGGCGGGACGCCGCGTGCCGGGACCGCGCTCGCCCCGGGCGAGACCTGCACGGTCGAGTACACGATGGTCGCTCGGCGGGGGCGCCACCGGTTCGACGACCCCGAAGTGCGGGTGCGGGGTGTGGGCGGGGGCGCCGTCGCGAGGGCGACACTTCCGGTCGAGGGCGACACGGAACTGGACTGTCGCCTCGACGCCACCGCGCCGCCGCTGGCCGACCACGGGTCGGGATTCGTCGGCCAGATGACTACCGACGACCCCGGACGGGGGCTTGCCTTCCACTCGACGCGGGAGTACCGCCACGGCGACGCCGCCGACCGGATCGACTGGCGCTCGTACGCCAAGCGCAACGAACTCGCGACGGTCAACTACGAACGCCGCGTCTCGACGGCGGTCGTCGTCGTGCTGGACGCTCGCGACCCCTGTCGCGTGGTCTCGGGCCCCGGCCGGCCGAGTGCGGTCGAACTCGGCGGGTACGCCGCGACCCACGCCGTCACGTCGTTGCTCGACGCCGGCCACGAGGTGGGCGTCGCGGTCCTCGGACTCGAGGGCCCGGGCCCCGCCGGCCTCCACTGGCTCCCGCCCGGAACCGGCCCACAAACCCGAGCCAGGGCACTGGAACTGTTCGAACGAGCGAGCGACCGGGACCCGCGTGACGTGCTCGGGTCCCCGGACGAGGCCGCGGTGAAATCCGACTCTCTCGACGCCGGGGTTTCGGAGATCGGTATTCCGACACCCGGTCGAGCGCCCGGAGAGGAGTCGGACCCGTCCGCGGGCGGGACGCCGAGAGCCGAGCGAGCATCGCCAGCGGACGTGGTCGACGCGACGGCACAGGTCCGCAAAGTCGACGCGCTCGCGCCACGTGGGGTACAGCTGGCGCTGTTCTCGCCGCTGCTCGACGACGCCGCGGTGGAAGCCGTCGAATCCTGGCAGGCCCGTGACCGGCCGGTCGTGGTCCTGTCTCCCGACATCGTCTCGTCGAACACGGTCAGTGGACAGTTCGAGCAGATACGACGCCGGGACCGGCTGGCGCGCTGTCAGGACGCGGGGGCGCGGGCGTTCGACTGGCAGCGTGGCACGCCACTGCCGCTGGCACTGGAGTACGCCTTCACCGCCCAAGCCCGGAGCGGGGCGACCACCGCCAGACCCGACACGGGAGGTGGGATCTGATGTCGTTCGGGCCGCGGCTCGACCGACCGTCGGCGGTCGGCGCGGCGCTCTCGCCGTGGCGCTGTCGCTGACTGTCTTCCGGGCCGCCTGGTCGGCCAGGGTGGTCCTCGCACTGCTGTTGCCGATCGGGCTGGTCTCGGCGGGGATGGCGCTGCTCTCACGGGAGGACTTCCCCGCGAAGTTCTTCGGGCACATCTGCTTTTTCCCGGCGGCGATCGCGCTGGTCGGCGTGGTCCCGGCCGTGTTCGTCTTCAGCGCCTATGGCTTTTTCGTGCTCGGGCTAGTCGTGAGTCTCGTCGGCGTCTCGGCGACCTGGGCCGACAGCGCGAACGAGCAGTCGCTGCGCCGGACCACGGTCCAGACCAGCCTGGTCTATCTGACGACGGTGCTGTCAGTGCTCGCCATCGGAGTCGCTGCCGCGGTCGGGTGGGGTGGGTTCCGGGTCGTCGGCGCGCTGACGGCGAGCACCCGGCCGACACAGGCGCTCGTCGGCCTGGAACTGGTCGTGGCGCTGTCGGCGCTGGGTGTCAGGATCGGCCTGTGGGCGCTCCCGATCCGTCAGTTGACTCCCGGGGACCGGCGAGCGGGCGTCGACCACGTCCTCGGCCAGGTCGAACTCGCGTGTGCGCTGCTGGCGGTCGGCGCCATCGTGGCGGCCATCGGGACGGGGCTGCTCGCAGTCACGGGGTTGACGACGCTGGTGTTCGGAGCCGTCCCCCTGCTCGGGCGGGTCCTCACTGTCCTCGTCGTCCGGCCGCTGACGATCGGGTTGCTGGCCCTGGGCGGGGCCGGGGTCGCCCTGGCAGTCCTGTCACTGTCGGTCCGCACGCTGACGAAACGGTTCGACCGGTCGTCGGCACGGAACGTCGCGGCACTGGCTGCAGGCATCGTGTTCTCGGTCGGGTTACCCCCGCTGGTGTTTCTCATGTTACCCGGCGGTGGCCTGCTCATGGCGGTGTTCGCCGTCCTGTTGACGGTCTTCGGACCGCTCGCGCTCCTGGGCGTGCTGGGGATAAGCTACGTTCTGGTCGCGAACAGTGTGGTGCCCGACCGGAGCCTCGGCCCGGCGCTATCGGCCGCCGGACTGGTCGCGCTGGCGGTCGGTGCGGGCGACGCGGGCCTCGCAGCGCCGTTCGTCCTCGCGGCCGCGGCGGGCGCGATGGTGGTCTGGGACCTCTCGTCGTTCGGACTCGGCGTGACCGCGGAACTGGGCCACGTCCCCGAGACGCGCCGGCTCGAACTGTTCCACGCCGTCGTCGCCGTCGGGCTGGGACTCGTTGCAGCCACGACCCTAAGCGGCCTCGCCTATCTGTCGACCGCGGTCTCCCCGGAGGGGAGCGTCCCGGCGGCAGTGGTCGTCGCTGCCGGCGTGGCCCTGCTCGTCTGGACGCTCCGGGGGTAACCGCTCGACAGTCGGTCGGAACTGTGGGGATTGATACCGCTGGAGCGGTTTTGGGCCGACATGGCAGACGGTGACCGGGGGTTGACCGTCCAGGAGGCCTCCGACATCGCGTTCGGCGTCGTCGAGCGCATCGAGGAGGGAGTCGTTCTGGACCGGACAGTCTCACACGCGATGCTCGCGTCCGTCGTCGCCCGCGGGCACGTCCTGCTGGAGGACGTGCCCGGCACCGGCAAGACGGTACTCGGGCGGGTCCTGGCCGAAGCGCTCGGCCTCGAGTTCTCGCGGATCCAGTTCACGCCGGACCTGCTGCCCGCCGACGTGACCGGGTCGAACGTCTACAACGAACACGACCGCGAGTTCGAGTTCGCACCCGGCCCGATATTCGGGAACGTCGTCCTGGCCGACGAGATAAACCGCGCGCCGCCCAAGACACAGGCCGCGCTGCTGGAGGCGATGGAGGAACGACAGGTCACCGTCGACGGGACGACACACGACCTGCCGGAGCCGTTTTTCGTCATCGCCACCCAGAACCCGATCGAACAGGAGGGGACCTTCCGGCTGCCGGAGGCACAGCGCGACCGCTTCAACGTCAAGACGTCGATGGGGTACCCGAGCGTCGAGGGCGAGATGGGGCTGCTGGAGCGGCGCGCCAATCGGCGGAGTCTGGCGCCGTCGGTCGACCCGGCGACCGACGGCGGGACCGTCCTCGCGCTCCAAGAACTGGCCGAGTCCGTCCGGGTCGACACCGCGGTCCGACGCTACATCGTCGAACTCGCGCGGGCGACGCGCCGGGACGACCGCAGCCAGGTCGGCGTCTCGCCACGCGGCGTCCAGCGCGTCTTCGAAATGGTCAGAGCGAGTGCCGTCCTCGCCGCCCGCGACTACGTGACCCCCGACGACGTCAAACAGCTCGCCCCCCGGACGATGGCCCACCGGATCGTGCTGACGACCGACGCGAGCGTCGAAGGCGTCGACCCCGAACGGATCGTCGAGGACGCACTCGAGACGGTCGACGTGCCGGCCGTCTCCCCCGGAGCGCCGGGGACCGACTCCCGGGACGAGTCACGAGTCGCCACGGAGGCAACCACCGACGGCGACCCCGGGCACACGGAACAGACCAAGGACCGGGACGACGACCAGGCAAACGACCCGGACGGCCGACGACCGGCCGACGACCCGGCGGGCGGGGAACGCGGACCGGACGAGCGTCCCGGTGACGGGGTCGACCCGGCTGGTCGACGCGACGAGTGACCGCCGGGGTCGACCGTTCGCCACCGGGGTGGCCCTCCGCCGGAGAGAGCGAGACGCCGACCGGGAGCGAGCCTTTCTTGACCGAGCGACGCTAGCGGCCCCACGTGGTCGTCGACGGACTGTCAGCGCTGCCCGGCTGGCTGCTCGTGGGTCTCGGCCTCGGCGCCCTCAGTAGCCTGTTCGCGGCCTGTCTGTTCGTCATCGCTGACCGACGCTACCCGTCGGCGGCGGGCGAGCGACGCCGCGAGGACGGACAGGTTCGCCGCCGCACGGAGATCCGCGAGTACCTGGACGCGATAGACGAACCCTACGCCGAGGACCACGTCGTCGATGGCCAGCGAGTCGCCTTCTACCTGCCCGAACACGACGTGGCGATCACCTTCGACGCCCGGGCGTACTACCGGATCGAACACGGCGACACCGACGCCGTACTCGTCGAACACGAGATGCCGGGCCGACAACTGGGCGACCGACTCCCCTTCACGGTGCCCGACGTGGACTTCGGTGACGCGTCGTACGCCGACCCGACCGCGTCGGCGTTCGCCGAACTCGGCGTCCAGGCCGGGGCCGACATGGCGGATATCCGGGCGGCCTACCGCCGCCGCGTCAAGGAAACCCACCCCGACCAGGGCGGCGACGAAGCCGCGTTCAAACGGGTGCGCGAAGCCTACACGACCGCGAAAAAACACGCCGGATAGCGGGCGCGAGTATCGTCCCTGCCCGTGCTACTCCTCGGGTTCGTCCTCGTCGTCGACGTCCTCGAAGTCGGCGTCGACGTACTCCTCGCCCTGGCCGGCGGCGCCCGCGCCTGGTCCCGCGCCCGCGCCGGCAGCGCCGGCACCGGGACCGCCGCCCATACTCGGCGGCCTGCTGGGCCTGCTCCTGGTACATCTGTTTGCCGATCTCCTGGAGGGACTCGGCGAGTTCCTCGGTGGCTTCCTCGTACTCTTCCTTGGTGGCGTCCTCGTCGTCGAGCACTTCCTGGACGGCGTCTATCTGCTGGCCGATGTCGGTGACGAGTTCGTCGTCGACGTTGTCCTCGTTCTCGTCGAGCAGCGTCTGTGCGCGCTGGACGGTGCTCTCGGCCTCGTTGCGGGCCTCGATGCGCTCGCGGCGCTGCTGGTCTTCCTCGGCGTGTTCCTCGGCCTCCTGTTGCATCTGCTCTATCTGTTCGTCCGAGAGACCGGCGCCGCCCTCGATGGTGATGTCTTCCTTGTTGCCCGACCCCTTGTCCTCGGCGGAGACGTTGACGATGCCGTTCTCGTCGAGGCTGAAGCCGACCTCGATCTGGGGCGTGCCGGCCGGGGCCGGCGGGATACCCGTCAGCGCGAACTCGTCGAGCAGTTCGTTCTCCTCGGCGATCTCCCGTTCGCCCTGGAAGACGCGGATCTGGACCTGCGTCTGGTTGTCTGCGGCAGTCGTGAACACCTTCGACTCCTCGGTCGGGATGGTGGTGTTCTTGTCGATGAGCCGTTCGAACAGACCGCCCTTGACCTCGACGCCCAGCGACAGCGG
>PXQN01000050.1:15608-29870 GCA_003021305.1 Halobacteriales archaeon QH_10_67_22
CGGGATTGACGTTCTTTTTGGGTTCCTGGCCGGTCAGGTCCTCGACTTTCTCCTGGACCTGGGGCATCCGGGTCGACCCGCCGACGAGGATGACCTCGTCGATGTCGCCCTTGTCGTAGCCGGCGTCCTCGAGCGCCTGCTCCGTGGGTTCGACCGTGCGCTCGATGAGGTCGGCCGTGATGGACTCGAACTTCGCCCGCGAGATGGACTGTTCGAGGTCCTTGGGGCCGTCGTCGCCCGCCGCGATAAAGGGCAGCGTGACCGTCGTCTCCTTGCGCGAGGAGAGCTCGTGTTTGGCCTCCTCGGCGGCGTCTTTGAGTCGCTGGAGCGCCTGGCGGTCCTCCCGCAGGTCGATCCCGTGTTTCTGCTCGAACTCGTCGGCCAGGTGGTCGATGATCGCCTCGTCCCAGTCGTCGCCACCGAGGTCGTTGTCGCCGTTGGTGGCGACGACCTCGTAGACGCCCCCGCCGAGGTCGAGAATGGAGACGTCGAACGTCCCCCCGCCGAGGTCGTAGACGAGCACCGTCTGGTCGGACTCGTCGTCGAGGCCGTAGGCCATCGCCGCCGCGGTCGGTTCGTTGACGATGCGGTCGACCTCGAAGCCGGCGATCTCGCCGGCGTCCTTGGTAGCCTGGCGCTGGCGGTCCGAGAAGTACGCGGGGACCGTGATCACGGCCCTCTCGATGTCGTCGCCGAGGTACTCCTCGGCGTCGCGTTTGATCTTCTGGAGGATCATCGCCGACACCTGCTCGGGGGTGTACTCCTCCCCCTCGAGTTCGACGGTGTAGTCGTCCTCGCCCATGTGGCGTTTTATCGACTGGACGGTCTCGTCCGGGTTCTGGACGGCCTGGTTCTTGGCCGGCTTGCCGACGAGACGCTCCCCGTCGGAGAACGCGACCACGGAGGGTGTGGTTCGCTCCCCTTCGCTGTTGACGATGAGCTCGGGGTCACCGCCCTCCATGACCGCGAACGCGCTGTTCGTGGTCCCGAGGTCGATTCCGAGAATCTTGTTGCTCGCCATCTTGCTCCCATGTATCCGGTTGTGCCGGTTAAAAGTTGCTAGACGGAACTGACGGGTGGGGCGTCTCCGGCCCTCTCCCGGTGGTTTTTCGTCGCCTGAGCGCGACCGTGCAGACGTATTAATCGCCCGGTTCGGCGGTGTCCCGGACCGGCGGGTTCACTCGTCGTCGGTTTCGCCGTCCGACTCGTCGCCGTTCTCACTGACGGTGACCTGTGCCGGGCGGATGACCTTCTCTGCCATCACGTAGCCCGGCCGGCTCACGTCGGCGATGGTGTCCTCGGGCTGGTCGGACTCGACCCGCATCAACACTTCGTGGGTGTGGGGGTCGACCTCGTCGCCGGGGTCGGGTTCGACCACGTCGACGTTCTCGTCGTCGAGCACGTGGTCGAACTGCCGGAGCGTCGACTCGATGCCGTCCCGGATGTCGGCGGCGTCGGCCGCCTCCTGGTCGAGCGCCCGGACCAGGTTGTCCCGCACGTCCAGCAACCGCTCGACGAGGTCCTCGGTGGCCCGCTGTTTCTCCTCCTCGCGGCGCTCGTCCATGCGCTTCTTGTAGTTCTGGAACTCCGCCTGCTTGCGCTTGAGTTTCTCCGTGAGGTCCTCGTTTTCGGCCTCGGTCTCGTCGAGCTCCCGCTCCAGTCCGTCGACCCGGACGCGCAACGACGCCAGTTCCCGTGCGGCCGCCTCAGGGCCCGACTCGGCGACCCGCTCGACGAGCGCGTCGTCGACCTCCGCCAGGTCCGTCTCGCCCTCGACGTCGGCGTCGACCACCTCCTCCAGCGCGTCCGCGACCCCGTCGCCGTCGTACTCCTCGCGTTCGTCGACCCATTCGAAGTCGGAGGCGTCCTGCTCGGTCATACCCGGTGGAAGGCTACGAACTACCAAAAGAGTTGAGAAACGCGGAGAAGCTCGCCGACCGGCGAGTACCCGTCCAGTCCGTGTCTGGCAGAGTACCCGTCCGGTCCGTGTCTGGCAGAGCACCCGTTCGGTTGGTGTCCGGGTGGACCTGTCGTCCACCCGACGCTGGTTTTTAACCGTCCTCGGGCACTTCTTCGGCCATGAGCGACGCCGAGTCCGACCCGGAGGCGACCGACGCGATCACCGTCTACTCCGACTACGTCTGTCCGTTCTGTTACCTGGGGCGGGCCTCGCTGGACGAGTATCAAAAGCGTCGCGAGGAACCGCTCCGGGTCGAGTGGCACCCCTACGACCTCCGGGCGGGCAAGCGCGGCCCCGACGGCGAAATCGACCACTCGGTCGACGACGGGAAAGACGACGACTACTACGAACAGGCCAGAGAGAACGTCCGACGCCTCCAGGAGGAGTACGACGTGGAGATGGCCGACGAGATCAGGACCGACGTGGACTCGCTGCCCGCACAGGTCGTCTCCTACCATCTCAGAGAGACTGCCGACTACGAGGAGTGGCTGGACTTCGACGAGGCCGTCTTCGACGCGCTCTGGCTCGAGGGGCGGGACATCGGCGACCCCGACGTGTTGGAGGACGTGGCGACCGACGCAGGGTTCGACCCGGCGGTGGTCACCGGGGCACTCGACGACGAGTCGGTCCGCGAGGCGGTCACCGAACGGTTCGACGCCGCCCGGAGACAGCGGATCACCGGCGTACCGAGGTTCGTCTACGACGACCACGCCGCCCGCGGTGCCGTCCCGCCCGAACACCTCGAACGACTGGTCGAGGGCGTCTAATTTCTGCAGTGTCGGTTTGGATCGGCGTTTCGGATCACGAGGGCGGTCGTCTATTTCGTGGGCATAAAAAGAATTACGCACGACCGTATGAGTCCGCCCAGATCGCCACGCACCAGGGACGTCGGCCCGGAGCGGGGAAACCGTGTCACTTTGTCGAAACCGAGATCCGAGAGCCGGTTGCGACGCTCGGTTCGGTCGGCATCCCCGAGGGCCACATCGAGTGTGAAGGGTTCAGGTGACCGGATACGCCTCGTCCCGGTGACGGACCCCGATCGGAGTAGCACCCAGCGATTCGAGGACGTCGAAGAACCCGGGAAACGAGGCGTCGACGTCGTCGGCGCCTGTGACCGTCGTTTCGCCCTCCGCGACGAGGCCGGCCACGGCCAGTGACATGACGGTCCGGTGGTCCTCGCGGCCGTCGAGGGTTGCCCCCTGGAGGGGAGAGCCACCACGGACGGTCAGGCGGTCCTGTTCTTCGACGACGGCTGCCCCCATCTCGTCGAGGGATTCGGCCATCGCGCGCACTCTGTCGGTCTCCTTGTACCTGACGTGTTCACAGTCGGTGATCGCGGTCGTCCCGTCCGCGACGGCGGCCAGGACCGCGATGGTCGGCAACAGGTCGGGGGTGTCCGCGACGCTGACTTCGACGCCCGAGAGGGCGGACTGTGAGACCGTGATCTCGCCGGCGTCGCGGTCCCAGTCGATCTCCGCGCCCATCCGGTCGAGGACGTCGACGATCGCGGCGTCGCCCTGTGCGCTCGGGTGGGCACCCTCGACGACGAGCCCGTCCGGTGCGGCCAGCGCGCCCGCGGCCAGGAGGTACGACATCGAGGAGAAGTCCCCGGGGACGTGGTACTCGCCACCCGGCGGGCGGTAGGACTGGCCCCCGGGCACGCGGTAGCCCTCGTCGGTCGCTTCGGCCTCGACACCGAACGCGTCCATGACTTCGAGCGTGATGTCGACGTAGGGCGCGGACTTCAGCTGGGTTTCCAGGCCGACCGCGACGCCATCGGTCGTCACGGCACCCGCGAGCAACAGCGCCGTGACGAACTGCGAGGAGACGTCGCCGGGGATCGAGACGCGGCCGCCGTCGACGGGGCCGCCGACGACCAGCGGCGCCTGTCCGTTCCCCCGTGTACTCTCGGCGCGGCCCCCGAGCTGGTCGATGGCGTCCAGGAGCGGCCCGTGGGGTCGGGACCGCAACGACGAATCCCCCGTCAGGACGACCAGTCCGTCGGCCAGGGCGGCCGTCGCCGTCGTCAGGCGCATCGTCGTCCCGCTGTTGGCGCAATCGAGGACGTCGGCCGGGACCGCCGGCGCTCCCTCGAACCCGTCGACGACGACGGCTGCTTCCTCGCTCGACAGGTCGGTCGCTCCGCCGTATGCCGACACCGCACGCATCGTCGCTCGCGTGTCGGCACTCACCAGCGGGTCGTGTACGGTCGCGCCGTCCCCGTATCCAGCCGCGAGCACCGCCCGATGTGTGTAACTCTTGGAGGGCGGCGCTCGCGCCCGCCCGCCGACCGTCGACGGTGATATCGTCGCGTCCATACCCACGCTCTGTACCCCACCCGGTATCAGGCTACCGCTCCCGACCGGGTCCTGCCCGTCCACACTTTCTACGGAACGAACGTGTCAGGCAATATTGGGGACGATTAAAGCGGGATGAAACAGTTTAATTGAACGAGCGGGGTGTCGAGGCACGCCCGCACGGACTGGCAGCGGAGGTGACCCGACCTGGGGTGGGGTGGGACTAACCCGTGGCATCGGATTCGTCTCCCCGTCGTCGGCACGAGCGCGGGTCTGTCTGCCGACAGCCAGACGTGCCGGGCGAGCGCCGGCCCCGCCATGGGGGGGTGGGGGATCCGTTCGTGTTCGCACCGATTTTATGAGGACGCTCCCGGAACGTGGCGTATGGGATCGGTCGCATCTCTCGAACGCGCCAGGCGTCGCCGGGATCCAGTGCGCACTCGAACGGGAGAAACGCCGGGTTCCGGGGAGTGTGTGACCAGCCGATGACGGGCGAGTTTCCCGGTGCCAACGCCTCCCGGACCGACGCCTCGTACGTCATCGTGGGTGCGCCACTGGACGCCTCGACGACGTTCCAGCCGGGGACGCGCTTTGGACCCCGGCGGGTCCGCCAGTTCGCGACGGCGTTCGACGACTACGACCACCACACCGGGACGCAGTTCACGTCACTCGGGGTGTCCGACCACGGCGACGTCCGGCCCCGCGACGACGTCGCGGAGTACCTCTCCTACCTGGAGGGGCTGGTGGGGGAGGTACGCGACGCCGACCGGTGTCCGCTCGTCGTCGGGGGCGAACACACGGTGTCGGTCGCCGGCGTCCGGGCGCTCGACCCGGACGTGTTCGTCTGTTGTGACGCCCACCTCGACCTCCGGGAGTCGTATCTGGGCAACCCGCTCAACCACGCGACGGTCACACACCACGCGCTCGACATCGCCAACGAGGCGATCGTCCTCGGTGCACGGAGCGGTTCCGAGGCCGAGTGGGAACGGGCGGCCGACGACGACGTCACAGTCGTCGGGCCCGAGGACGTCTCCGACTGGGAGCCACCCGCGTCGGTCACCTCGGGTCGAGTCTACCTCAGTGTCGACGTCGACGCCGCCGACCCGGCCGTCGCGCCCGGCACAGGGACGATGGAACCGTTCGGGCTCACGTCCCGGGAACTGCGGGACGTCGTCAGGCGTGTCGCGCCACACGCCGCGGGGTTCGACGTGGTCGAGGTGAACGACCGCGACGACGGGCAGAGTGCCGTCCTCGCCGCCAAACTCATGCGGGCGTTCGTCTACGAACACGCGAACGGCTGACCGGACACACCACCCGCCAGGGTTTTGCCGACGGGCCGCCGACCCTGGGATATGGATCCCAACCTCTCGGTTCTCGACAGGTTTCTCGCCGAGGAGGGCCACGACGGCTATCTGATCGACGCCGACTCCGAGGACGCCGACCAGTACTATCTCTCGGGGTTCGACGCCCCCGACCCGTTCGTGACGCTGTACGACGGGGAGGTCCGGCTCCTGTTCGGCCGGAGCCTGGAGTACGGCCGTGCGACCCGAGAGAGTCGCGGGGAGACCGTCGAGCGGTACGTCGACTACGACTACGGTGCCTACGTCGACGAGTACGGCAAGGCGGAAGCCCCGTTCTACGTGCTCGCGGCGTTCCTCGACGCTTACGACGTCTCGTCGGTCGCCGTGCCGCCGCGGTTCCCGCTCGCGACGGCCGACGGGCTACGGGAACGTGGGGTCGAAGTGACCCCGGACCACGACGAGACGGTCACGACCGTCCGGGCGACCAAGACCGAGACCGAACTCGACTACGTGCGGACTGCCCAGCGGGCCAACGAGGCCGCGATGGCCGCCGCCGAGGAGTTGATCGCCGGCACAGAGATCCGTGACGGCCAGCTCTACCACGACGGCGAGGTACTGACCAGCGAAGCCGTCAAAGGGACCATCGAGATGACGCTGCTGGAACGGGGCTGTGCCCTGGACGAGACGATCGTCGCGTGTGGCGCCGACGCGGCAGACCCCCACGAGCGCGGCAGCGGGCCGCTGTCGGCCCACGAACCGATCATCGTCGACATCTTCCCGCGGGACAAGTCGACGAAGTACCACGCCGATATGACCCGCACCTTCGTCCGCGGGACGCCCGACGACCAGGTCAGAGCCTGGTACGAACGGACGCGGGAGGCGAAAGCGGCCGCACTCGATACAGTTCAGGCGGGCGTGACCGGCGAAGCCGTCCATGACGCAGCCTGTGACGTCTACGAGGCTGCCGGCCTCCCGACGCTGCGTAGCGACGAAGCCGCCGAGACGGGCTTTATCCACTCGACGGGCCACGGGGTCGGCCTCGACGTCCACGAACTCCCGGGCGTCCGCCCCGGCAGTGGGGAACTCGAACCCGGTCACGTCATCACTATCGAACCGGGCCTGTACGACCCCGCGGTCGGCGGCGTCCGCATCGAAGACATCGTCGTCGTCACTGCGGACGGCTACGAGAACCTCACGGAGTACCCCGTCGAACTGGTCGTCTGATAGTGATTATTGTAGCGATTTACCGGTACGACCGCACGATTGCGTGCGGTCGATCCGGAACAGACCGACAATAATCACTATGAGAACTCAAACCGACCGCGTCCCGCCGGGACGCGGCGACGGTCCGTGTGCCTTATCTCTGGGTCAGCAGTTCGCGCTCGGGTTCCAGTCGCACTGCTTGCTGGTTGATCCGTGCGACGCTGTCCGGGTCGAAGAGAAACACCGACTCGTCGTCCGTCCAGTCGACAGTCCCGGGGACCGCTGCCGGATCGACATCCGGGCGTACGTGAGCCGTTCCGTCACAGACGCCAAGTATCGTGCCGACTCGGGTACCGTTTTCGGTCAAGACTTCTTTCCCTCTGTCCGTCGGCTTGAATGTGCGTTGCATGGCGAACCTTCCGTCGCGACGACTCGGCGACCGGGGAGCCGTCGTGACTTCCTTTCAGTATAGATCCTCAATAATAATAAAGTATCCGCTCGTCGCCACGATACGCGGGCCGGCGGCGGCCGTCGCTGTCGGACACAACGCCTAACCGAACGCCGGCCCACCGAAGGGTATGGCGGAGTACACGACGGTTTCGATCCCGAAGGAACTGGCCGACCGAGTCGACGAAACTATCGAGGGAACGAGCTTCTCCAGTACCAGCGACCTCGTGCGGTTTTTACTCCGAAGTATCGTCATTCAGCACGAACAGGAAGGCGAACTCACCGAGGCCGAGTTCGGGGAGATCGCCGACCAGCTGGAGGACCTCGGCTACCTGGAGTGACGAACGCCCGGTCCCCGCCGTGGGGCCGCGAGACCAGCATTTCTTTACTGAAGGTGTCGGGGGTTTTTGTTTCGATCGTCGGTCACTCGGGAAACTCCTGTGGCGGCGTCACGTCGAGGAGTTCGAGCGGTTGCTCGTTCCCGTGGCGGTCGAAGACGGCGAGTGTGTCCGTGTCCCAGGGCGGGACGGCGACGAAGATCAGCTCCTTGAAGTCGTCGGTCTGTCGGACGCGTAACTCGCCGTTCGGGTGGGAGACGAACCGTCCCTGCGTCTGTCCGGCGGGCGTCCCCAGGTCGACGCCGAAGACGAAGTTTACCGATCGGGCGGCTTCGGGCATATAGAAGTGGGTGAACACTGGCGTCTCCGGCGGTAGCGACGTCTCGGGGAGGTCGCCGGCCTCGGTCACGGCGATCGAAACCGAGATCGTGTCGGGGTCGGCCTCGCTGGCCGTCTGTAACAGCGACTCGACCAGCCCGCGAGTGACGTAAACCACGTCCGTGCTGGGGCCTCCCGGGACAAAATACCGTCGACTGCCCGTCTCGACACCACACTCTGTGGCGGCGGTACCGACAGTCGAGGCCCGAGCGACGCGTTCCTACGGGAGAAACTCCCGCAGGTTGTTCGCGTAGAGGCGGGGAGTGCGCCGTCGCGCCCCCTCGAGGGCGTTCTGCAGGGCCTGCTCGGCGTCTTCGAACACGCCGGCGCCGTGGCCGACGAGTATCCGCTCGGGGGTCAGCCGACCGAGTTTCCGCGGTGGTTTGAACCGCAGCGCCGGGTGGACCCCCAGGCGCTCGTCGCTCGTCCGGAAGTAGCCGGTCGTCCCGACCGCCTCGGGGACGACGAGCGTTCCGGACTCCTCCCCGTAGAGGACCGCCTCCGTCCAGAGGGGGTTGTCGACGAGTCTGTGGACGCCGTACTCGGAGTCGGGCAGGTCGGTCCGGACGGGTTCGACCGGGGCGTCCAGGTCACGGACGGCGTCGTTCATGAAGTGTGGCACGTGGACCGAGACGTCGTGCCGGCGTGCGACCGACGCCGCGTCACGCTTGTGCCGGTTGAGTAGGACGACCGTTCCCCGCACCTCGCCCCGGTCGGCCAGGAACTCGTCGAGCCCGTCGAAATCTACCGGGTCGACGAGCCAGAGGCCCTCCGGCCCGTCGAGGACGTGACTCGCACGCTCTATCGTCTCCTCGGGGTAGGCGATCCATCCGGTTCCATCCTCCCAGTCGTCGATCTCTCGCCACTGCGTCGCGGGGTCTGTCGCCTTGAGCGGCATACGCGGGGGTTGGGGCTCACGGTGTTTAAACTGCGAGACTCGGAGTTCACCTGGAAACGTGATGTCGTCGATCGTCCGTGTCTCTTCGATGGCGCACCTGGTTACAGAGCCCACTCTGCTCGGACTCCGATGTCACCACGTCACACGACGGACTCATAGTGATTATTGTCGGTCTATTCCGGATCGACCGCACACGTTCGTGCGGTCATACCGGTAAATCGCTACAATAATCACTATCAGACTACTGTGAACGAGAAAACACTTGTCGGTGCTTTCCGTCACGCAACTATGGATACTGCAGACGCGGGACTCGTCGTGCTCGTCGCACTCGGTCTCGCCCTCGTCTGGACGGCGCCGCCCGAACCCACGTATTCGGTCAGTGTGATAGAAACTCCCGACGCGACGCCCGACGAGGTGACCCCATTCGTCGACCTAGGGACCGACGCGCAACAGGAGTTTCTCACTCTTCTGGACGGTGACCGTCTAACCACTCACGAATCGCCTGCACTGACCAACGGCTACGTTCGTTACAAAGGGACGTTGTATTTGGTGCGGATCAGTGTCGGTGAGAGCTCCGTCCGCAGCCTCGTTCAGCCGGTCGTGGGCGGTGGACTGGCTGTCGTCGGCGTCCTCGGTCTCGGCGGCCGACGGCTGTGGTCGCGCCCCTCCTGACCTCGCTGACCGTCCGTCTCTCCGGACACCGGGTGGTTCGAGGGTGCGGTTGACCGTAGTGATTATTGTCGGTCTATTCCGGATCGACCGCACGCAATCGTGCGGTCGTACCGGTAAATCGCTACAATAATCACTATCAGAAGAACTGGCGCAGGTAGACGGTCTCCTCTGGAAAGACCGCCTCGAGCGTCCCGACGACCGTCTCGTCCTCGACGTCGAGTTCTCCCAGTCGACGCAGCGTCCGGACGTCCCTGTAGCCGACGACCAGTTGCGAGAGCGTCCCGATATCGACGCGGACGTCGGCCGCCGCTCGTGGAGCGTCGACTCGCGCGCAATCGCCGTCTCCGTCGGCCACCCGCAGCCGAAAGACGTCGTCGTTCCAGTCGGCCGTCCTGTCCGCGACGGCGACTGTCAGGTCCACACTCACGCCTTCGGGATAGGGCGTCGTCGACAGTGCGTCCGCAACGTCGACGATTCTGACCATCGGGCCGGCGGCGACCGACGCCTCCACCTCGACCGGGTCCGGGACGATGTCCAGCAGCGTCTCGTCCTCGCCCGAATGGACGACTTCGGTCGCCTGGGAGTCGTGGTCGGCGAGATACCCGAGCACTGCGAGACGGGCCTCGTGGTCGGCGAACGCCATGTCCCGCACGTCGATCCGGCGGTCACGCATCCCGTCGTCGACCGGCTCGAACTCGTAGACGACGTATGCCCGGGCCTTGCCGTCGCGTTCCCAGACGGCGGCGTGTGGGCGGTCGTCGTCCGGTAGCACCTTCTCGCGCCACCAGGCCTCGTCCCGTCTGAGCGCGAGCGTTCGGTCTTCGGCGTGGGCCTCGTGGACACTCTGGAGGGGGCCCCAGTCGTCGGGGGTCACCCGCCGGAACCGGCCGCCGACGTCGGTTCGGTCACCGACCAGCGACGCCGGTGGCCAGGTGTACTCGACGCCGGTGTTGGCGGTGGCCCAGCCGAACTGCCGGTAGAACGAGCGGTCGAACGGCCAGAGCGCGCTCAGCGGGTACGTCCCCCGCCAGCGGTCAAGACTGGCCGCGACCAGGTGGCCGACGTATCCCTGGCGGCGGTGTTCGGGCGGCGTGGCGACCGCCGCGAGGCCGGCAAGCGGGACCCACGCCCCGCGCAGGCGCGTCTCGAAGTCGTAGTGTTTGCAGACGCTGCACAGCGTCTCGTCGACGAACACGCCGAACCGCTCGCCGAGTTTCTCCGCGAGGTCCTCGGACGAGTCCTCGGTGGCGGGCCCCGCTTCGGGTTCGAAGGCGTACTCGACGACGCGCCGGTACTCGTCCAGGTGGTCCGGTCCCAGCCGGCGAAACTCGGGCGCGGGTTCGGAGTCGGTCATACCGACGGTGGACGCGGAGACGAGTTATCGTTTCGGTGTCCCGGGCCCGTCGTCATCCGACGCGGTCGGCGTCGATAGCGACGTCCGCCGGCGTCACCACGAGAAACCCACGGAAGTGCATGAGGTCACCGCCCAGTTCCGTCACCTCGCGGGCGAAGCCCCCGGCCAGCTGGTTGAGTTCGCCGTCGACCGAGAGAACGAGCACGTGGCCGTCCTCGACGGTCGCGAGCCACTCCTCGTCGGCCGTCGACCCGTCCAGGACACCGAGCACTACGCGCCGGTCGCCCCCCTCGTCTGTCTCGTCTTCGAGCTCCTCCTCGACCGTCTGGAGGTCGAGGTCGATCTCGTCCATACCGGCAGGTCGCTCCCCGCCGAGAAAAATCCTCCTGCCTTGGTCCCCGCCGGCGAGCAACCGTCGCCGTGTGACGACGTGACGTGGCGCTCGTCCGAGCGGAGCCTTTAAGTATCGAGCCACGCCAGGAAGACGTACCCATGTCCAACACTGAGGGCACGTCGGATTCCCCGGCGGATCGAGTTCTTCCAGGGTACTCTGAATAGTACCTCCGAAATCGACGAGGCACGGATTTTCGACACCACGCTGCGCGACGGAGAACAGTCGCCACGCACGTCGTTCTCGTACGAAGACAAACGCGAGATAGCGGCTGTGCTGGACGACATGGGGACCCACGTCATCGAGGCTCGAGAAAGACGTCGAGGCGGCACTCGATTCGGGCGTGGAGCTGGTCCACGTATTCGTCTCGACGAGCGACGTCCAGCTCGAAGACTCCATGCACGCGACCCGCGAGCAAGCCAAGGAGCGCGCCGTCCAGTCGGTCGAGCGCGTCAAGGAGGCGGGCGTCGAGTGCATGTTCTCCCCGATGGATGCCACCCGGACCGACGAGGCGTTCCTGATGGAGGTCTGTGAGGCGGTCACCGAGGCCGGCACCGACTGGATAAACATCCCCGACACCTGCGGGGTGGCGACGCCCGGCCGGTTCCGGGACATGATCGCGAAGGTCGTCGACCGCACGGACGCACGGATCGACGTGCACACGCACGACGACTTCGGGCTGGCGGCGGCCAACGCCCTGTCGGGCTACGAGGCCGGTGCCGCCCAGGCACAGGTTTCGGTCAACGGCATCGGCGAGCGGGCGGGCAACGCGGCCTACGAGGAGGTCGTGATGGCCCTGGAGTCGCTGTACGACGTCCAGACCGGGGTCGACACCACCCGGATCACCGAAATTTCGCGGGTCATCGAGGGCAAAAGCGACATCGAGGTGCCGGCGAACAAGCCGGTCGTCGGGCGCAACGCCTTCTCCCACGAGAGCGGCATCCACGCGGCCGGCATCATCGAGAACTCCGACACGTTCGAACCCGGCGTCATGACCCCCGACATGGTCGGTGCCGAGCGCGAACTCGTGCTCGGGAAACACACCGGCCAGCACTCCGTCCACGAGCGGCTGACCGAGGCCGGCTACGACCCGACCACCGAGGAGGTGCGGGCGGTCACCCGTCGCGTCAAGGAGTACGGCGCGGAGAAAAACCGCGTCACCATGGAGGTCCTGGAGGAGTTCGCCCAGGACGTCGGCGTCGACCACGAGGTTGACGACGAAGAGGAGGTCCGGGTGTAGGACGATGCCCGCCTCCGCGTTCCGACCCACCCGCCCACCAGCGCCCGCTCCAGCGGCCCCCGCCAGTCCGGGCACAGCAGTTCGCTTCGGTTCGGCCCCAGCGCCCCTCTCGCCGAGTACGGCGACACCCGGGAGCGCTACCGAGGGGCGTGCGATAGTCCTGCGGTGGTTCGGCGACGACTCGACACAGAAACCTTCTTATAGGTCGTGTGCGCACAGAAGTAGTGATGAGCGACGCTGCGGCGGTCCGACGTTCGTTTCGGACGTCCAGCGTCAGCAGCGTCAGTATTGTAGGGCCTGTATAGGCCCTCGCACACCTTTCTCTCGACGGACGCATCGATCCGACGCGGACGGGACCCGCTGTCCCGGGAGGTTACATCATGAGTGAACAAGCACCTATCAAACCAGAGACGGAGACGGACGGAGAGTCGACAACACGTGACGAGACAGCAGAGTCACGGACGACCGACGGGCCGGTGACAACCGGTGCCGAGGCGACCGTGGCCGCGCTCGAAGCGGCGGGCGCGGACATGCTGTTCGGCGTCCAGGGTGGGGCGATCATGCCCGTCTACGACGCCCTGTACGACTCCGAGGAGCTGACCCACGTCACGATGGCACACGAACAGGGTGCGGCCCACGCGGCCGACGCCTACGGCATTGTCTCGGGGAACCCCGGCGTCTGTATGGCCACGTCGGGACCGGGCGCGACGAACCTCGTCACCGGTATCGCCGACGCCTCGATGGACTCTGACCCGCTGGTCGCGCTGACCGGCCAGGTGCCGACGAACTTCGTCGGCAACGACGCCTTCCAGGAGACCGACACCGTCGGCGTCACCCAGCCTATCACCAAGCACAGCTACTTCGCCGACGACGCCGACACGGTCGGCTCGGACGTGGGCGAGGCGTTCGCCCTGGCCAACGAGGGCCGCCAGGGACCGACCCTGGTCGACCTCCCCAAGGACGTGACCCAAAACGAGACGGACGTCCAGGCGATCACGCCGGAGAAACCGGACACGTACAACCCACCGACCGAGGCCGACGAGGACGACGTGGCCGCGGCGGCGACGGCCATCGCCGAGGCCGAGCGCCCGGTCATCCTCTCGGGCGGTGGCGTCATCAAGGCCGACGCCAGCGAGGAGCTGCGCGCGTTCGCAAAAGAGTACGGGATCCCGGTGATCACGACGATGCCCGGCATCGGCTCGTTCCCGGAGGACCACGACCTCTCCCTGGAGTGGGCCGGGATGCACGGGACGGGCTACGCGAACATGGCGATCACCAACACGGACTGTATGCTCGCCATCGGGACACGCTTCGACGACCGCCTCACCGGCGACGTCGAGACGTTCGCGCCCGACGCCCGGATCATCCACGTCGACATCGACCCCGCGGAGATATCGAAGAACATCGAGGCCGACCACCCGCTGGTCGGCGACGCGAGACACGTCATCCGCCAGCTCGACGACGCCATGGAGGGGGCCTACGAGTCGGCCGACACCTCGCCCGCGGCCTACGAGGAGTGGCGCGAGCAGTGTCTGACCTGGAAAGACGAGTACCCGATGACCTACGACACGCCCGACGACGAACCGCTCAAGCCACAGTACGTGGTCGAGCGGTTCGACGAACTGGCCGACGACGACGCCATCGTCACCACCGGTGTCGGGCAACACCAGATGTGGGCCTCCCAGTTCTGGGAGTTCACCGAGCCACGCACCTGGGTGTCCAGTCACGGCCTCGGGACGATGGGGTACGGCGTCCCCTCGGCCATCGGCGCGAAACTGGCCGC
>PXQN01000050.1:29918-67446 GCA_003021305.1 Halobacteriales archaeon QH_10_67_22
ACTGTCGGTCGCGGTCCGGGAGGACCTCGACGTGACCTACGTCGTTCTCAACAACGAGGCCGTCGGGATGGTCCGCCAGTGGCAGGACGGCTTCTACGAGGGCCGCCGGATGGCCTCCGAGTATCCGTGGATCCCGCAGTTCGACATGCTCGCCGAAGCGTTCGGCGCCCGCGGGTTCCGCCTCGAAGACTACGACGAGGTCGACGAGGTCATCGAGAAGGCCCGCGAGTACGACGGCCCCGCGGTGGTCGACGCGATCATCGACCCGGCCGAGAACGTCTACCCGATGGTCCCCAGCGGCGGGGACAACGGCCTGTTCGCACTGGAGGACGACCACCTTGACGACATCTGAGGCGACCACGATGACACGCACACCCGACGCGACCGCACGGAGGTATCGACGATGACCGGCGGCATGCCCGGGCCACACCCCGACGAGCGGATGCGTCCGGCGGGCCGGCGCAACTCACAGGGCATCCGGATCGACCCGGAGGTCGAGGCGACCCACCAGCCCCGCAAGGCGGTCCTCTCGGCGCTGGTGAAACACGAACCCGGCGTCCTCTCGGAGATATCCGGCCTGTTCAGCCGCCGGCAGTTCAACATCGAGAGTCTCACCGTCGGCGCGACCAAAGACGACGAGGTCGCCCGGATGACAATCGTCATCGAGGAGCCCGAACCGGGCGTCGTCCAGGCGAAAAAGCAACTGCGCAAGCTCGTCCCGGTCATCTCCGTCGAGGAACTGGAACCGGCGGCCGTCCAGCGCGAACTGGTCCTGATCAAGGTCGACGGCGCGAAACCGGACGACGTCAACGCGGTCGCGGACATGTACGACGGCAACGTCGTCGACGCCTCGCCCGAGGCGATCACCGTCGAGGTGACCGGCAGCGAACCCAAGGTCGAGGCGGCCATCGAGGCGTTCGACCAGTTCACGGTCCGTGAGGTCGTGCGGACCGGCGCCGCCGCCGTCGAACGCGGCGACGAGGTGCTGAGAGACGAACGCAGGACTAAAACCCCAGCGGCGAGCACGGCTGAGACAGCAACAGATGACTGAGGAGTTCACGATTCCGGTGTACGACGACGACGACGCGGACAGTGCGAACATCACGGACAAGACGGTCGCGGTCCTGGGATACGGTAGCCAGGGCCACGCGCAGGCACAGAACCTCGCGGACAGCGGGGTCGACGTGGTCGTCGGCCTCCGGGAAGGGTCGAGCTCGCGGGCCGAGGCCGAAGCGGACGGCCTGGCGGTCGCGACGCCCGACGTGGCGGCCGCAGACGCCGATATCACGGTGTTACTCGTCCCCGACACCGTTCAGCCGGCGGTCTACGAGGCCGTCAAAGACGGGCTGGAACCGGGCGATACGCTCCAGTTCGCCCACGGGTTCAACATCCACTACGGACAGATCGAACCCCCCGAGGGCGTCGACGTGACGATGGTCGCCCCGAAGTCCCCGGGCCACCTGGTCCGGCGGACCTACAAGCGCGGCGAAGGGACGCCAGGCCTCATCGCGGTCTCCCAGGACGCCACCGGCGAGGCCAAAGACGAGGCGCTGGCCTACGCACAGGCGATCGGCTGTGCCCGCGCGGGCGTCATCGAGACCACCTTCCAGGAGGAAGTCGAGACCGACCTGTTCGGCGAGCAGGCAGTGCTGTGTGGCGGCGTCACCGAGATGGTCAAGGCCGGCTTCGAGACGCTGGTCGAGGCGGGGTACGCCCCCGAGATGGCCTACTTCGAGTGTCTGAACGAGCTCAAGCTCATCGTCGACCTGATGTACGAGGGTGGGCACATGGAGATGTGGAACTCCGTTTCCGATACTGCGGAGTACGGCGGTCTCACCCGCGGCGAGGAGGTTATCGACCGCGAGGGGATGGACGCCATCCTCGAGGACGTTCAGACCGGCGAGTTCGCACGGGAGTGGATCTCGGAGAATCAGGCCCACCGGCCGGCCTACAAACAGTACCGGAACGCCGAACAGAACCACCAGATCGAGGCGGTCGGCGCACGCCTGCGCGACCTGTTCGCTTGGGAGGAGCAATGACAGACGACATCACGACATCGACGGTCGAGGAATCGGCACCGAACGCACGGATGGGCGAGTTCAGCCACTCGAACCCCTACACGGGGCGTACCTTCGGCGAGGAGGCCGCCTTCGAGCGCGGGCCCGTCGTACGACGACGCCGAAGACGCCAATCGCGTCTTCGCCCGCGGGAAGCGCGACGACGAGACCGATTCAGTATGAGCCAGAACACGCTGTACGACAAAGTCTGGGAGAAACACAAAGTAGCGGAGTTGCCCAACGGGCAGGACCAGCTGTTCATCGGGTTGCACCTCGTCCACGAGGTGACGAGTCCACAGGCGTTCGCCATGATCGAAGAGCGGGACATGGAGATCGCCTACCCCGAGCGGACGTTCGCGACGACCGACCACATCGCGCCGACCGAGGCCGACAAGCGCGAGCGCCCGCTCACCGACCAGCAGTCCGAGGAGATGCTCTCGGCCCTGGAGCGAAACACTGCCGAGAACGGTATCACCTTCTTCGGCTTCGAGTCGGGCAAGCAGGGCATCACACACGTCGTCGCGCCCGAACTCGGCCTCAGCCAGCCCGGCATGACCGTCGCCTGTGGCGACTCCCACACCGCCACCCACGGCGCCTTCGGCTCTATCGGTGTCGGCGTCGGCACCTCCCAGATCCGCGACATCCTGGCGACGGGCTGTATTGCCGCGGACAAACAGAAGGTCCGGCGCATCGAGGTCGAAGGGTCGCTGGGCGAAGGCGTCTCCGCCAAGGACATCATCCTGAAGATCATCCAGGACCTGGGCGTCGACGGCGGCGTCGGCCACGTCTACGAGTACGGCGGCCCCGCCATCCGAGAACTGGACATGGAGGGCCGACTGGCGGTCTGTAACATGTCCATCGAGGGCGGCGCCCGCGCGGGCTACATCAACCCCGACGAGACCACCTACGACTACCTGCGCGGTCGCGAGTACGTCCCCGAGGGCGAGGCGTTCGAGGAACTGAAATCCTACTGGGAGTCGGTTCGCTCGGACGAGGACGCCGAGTATGACGACGTCGTGACGGTGAACGTCGCCGACATCGACCCGCTGGTCACCTGGGGCATCAACCCCGGCCAGGTGGTCGAGGTGTCCCAGCCGGTGCCCGCGCCCGAGGACTTCGAGGCCCGCAGTGACCGGGAGGCCGCCGAGCAGGCCCTCGAACACATGGATCTCGAAGCCGGGCAGTCGATGCTGGGCTACGACGTGGACGTCGCCTTCCTGGGGACCTGTACGAACGGTCGCGTCACCGACTTCCGGCGTGCCACAGAGGTGCTGGAGGGCCGCCAGGTCGCAGACGGCGTGCGCGCGCTGGCGGTGCCCGGGTCCGAGACGGTGCGCCAGCGTTGCGAGGAGGAAGGGCTGGACGAGGTGTTCATCGACGCCGGCTTCCAGTGGCGCAGGGCCGGCTGTTCGATGTGTCTGGCGATGAACGAGGACTCGCTGGAGGGCGACGAGGTCTGTGCGTCCTCCTCCAATCGGAACTTCATCGGCCGCCAGGGCTCGAAGGACGGTCGCACCGTGCTGATGAGTCCGGCGATGGTCGCCGCGGCCGCCGTCGAGGGCGAGGTGACCGACTGTCGGCGCTTCTTCGAGGACAGTGCCCACAGTTTGACAGCCGACGACGTCTCGGAGGTGGCCGACTGATGGGAGACGACGACCAGCACATCACCGAAGTCGGCGGGACGGGCGTCCCGATCCCGGGCGACGACGTCGACACCGACCAGATCCTCCCGGCCAAGTTCATGAAGGAGGTCACCTTCGACAACATGGCCGACTACCTGTTCTACGACGCCCGCCGTGACGACGACGGCGAGTTCAACGACCACCCGCTCAACCGGTTCGAGGGGGCGAACATCGCGGTCGTCAACCAGAACTTCGGCTGTGGCTCCTCGCGGGAGCACGCCCCCCAGGCGATGATGCGCTGGGGCATCGACGGCGTCGTCGGGGAGTCCTACGCGGAGATCTTCCGGGACAACTGCAAGTCGCTGGGCATCCCGGCGGTCACCGCCGACCACGAGACCGTCACGACCCTCCAGGAGTGGATCGAAGCCAACCCCGACGGCGATATCGAGATCGACGTCGAGGACGCGACGGTGACCTACGGTGACCGGGCCGTCGACGTGGAGATCACCGACGCCATGCAGGAGGCCCTGGTCGAGGGCATCTGGGACACGACCGCGCTGATGTACTCCAACATGAGCAAGGTCGAGCGGACGGTCGCGGACCTGCCCTACGTATGACATCCTCCTCGGCGTGAACGCCGGGACTCTCTCGCTGACAAAGGTAGTCCGCGAGAAGTTTTTACCCGTCCGGCCCGTAGAACGAGCGCATGGGCAGTTCTGTTCTGGACACCGCACGGACGGAAATCCCGACCAAGGCGGAACGAACGATGTACCGACTCGCGTACCGTCGGCTGGAGTTTTTGGAACGGGTCCTCTGGGTCTGTCTGCCCGTCGGCGCCGCGCTCGCCGTGCCGGTCACCCTGCAGTTCGGGCTGACCCTGTCGGCGTATCTGCTGGTCGGCGCGGGACTGGGCCTGCTGGTCGGCGGCGTCGCCCATCTGGTCGTGAGCCTGTCGATGTGGATCAACCGACAGCAGTTCGAGACGCTGTACCGCTACGCACAGCTGTCGAAGATCCCCTTCCGGTCCCCGGCGATGTCGCGAACGCCTGGCGCACAGGTGAAAAAACAGACCGTGTTGCTCCTGCTGGGTGCCGCTGCGCTGTTTATTACCGGCTTCCATGCGTTGCAGTCAGGGCTAGAAGGACTGTAGGTCGCCACGTATCGACACGCTGATTGGCGGGGGGTGGCCAGTTCGGGGCATGGCCCACGAGATAGCCGTCATCCCCGGTGACGGGATCGGGGCGGAAGTGACGCCCGCCGCCGTCGAGGTACTGGGGGCGCTCGACGTCGACTTCGAGTTCGTCGAGGCCGACGCCGGCGACGCCGTCCGTGACGAGACTGGCGAACCGTTGCCCGAGGAGACCCGCGAGACCGCCGCCGAGGCCGACGCCACGCTGTTCGGCGCGGCCGGCGAGACGGCCGCCGACGTCATCCTCCCGTTGCGCGAGGTGGTCGGGTCGTTCGCGAACGTCCGGCCGGCTCGCTCGTATCCGGGTCTGGACGCCGTCCAGCCCGACACCGACCTGGTGTTCGTCCGCGAGAACACCGAGGGCGTGTACTCGGGGATCGAATCGGAGATCCACGACGGCGTGCGGACGCTGACTCGCGTCGTTACCGGGGACGCCTCCCGGGAGATCGCCGAGTTCGGCTTCCGGTACGCGCGCCAGCACGGCTACGACGACGTGACGATCGCACACAAGGCAAACGTCATGCGCGAGACCGACGGGCTGTTCGTCGAGACGGCAACCGAAGTCGGCGACGACCTGGGCCGGGCGTACGACACCGCCCTGATGGACGCGCTGGCGATGCACCTGGTAATGCATCCAGAGGACTACGGCGTCGTTATCTGTCCGAACCTCGCCGGGGACATGCTCTCGGACCTGGCGGCCGGACTCGTCGGCGGCCTCGGCCTGCTCCCGAGCGCCAACGTCGGTCCCGAGAACGCCCTGTTCGAACCGGTCCACGGGAGCGCGCCCGACATCGCGGGCCAGGGGATCGCCAACCCCTCGGCGATGATCCTCTCGGCGGCGCTCATGCTCGAACACCTCGGCTACGACGAGGACGGACAGCGGGTCCGCGGGGCCGTCGAGGACGTCCTCGACGAGGGCCCCCGCACGCCGGACCTGGGCGGCGACGCGTCAACCGACGAGGTGACGGCGGCGGTCGTCGACCGCCTGTAAGGTCGGACGTCTCCGGTCGGAAGCCTCCGGTCGCGAGTCTTCAGTCAGTGGTGCCTGCGGCGTCTCTGACGCGCTCCCACTTCCCGCGTGACTGCAACTTCTGCTGGAGGTCGTGGGCGTACATCTGGGCCAGTTCCTCGGCGGCGGCCAGTTGCTCCCGATTCCCGGAGTCGCCGCCCAGTCCGAGTGCGTCCCTGAGTCCGCCGAGGAGCCCGCCCGAACCGCTGCCACCCCCACCGCCGCCGGCACTGACCGCGCCGCCGCCGCGGTTCTCCATCCGCTCGAGTTCGGGGAGTACCGACTCGACCTTGCTCGTGTCCGCGACCAGTCGCGCTCCCTCCGGGTCGCCGGGGTTCTCGACCTCGAACTCGACAGCGGTCATGATCAGCCCCCACTGCTGGCGGTTGAAATTCGACGCCCGTACTTTCTCGTTGAACTCCTGGTCGACTTGCATCCGCTCGCCGACGATCAGGTCGTTCCAGTCCCGCTCGCTCATACTCCAGCGTTGGGGTTTCGCCGGTATCACGCTTGTGCTCGGCGGACTGGCGCGGGTGTTGCGTCGCCGGCACGCAACCGGAGGCTAGCTTCCGTTGGTCTCGCCGCCCGAGTCGACGCCCATCGCGTCGAATAGTTTCTTGCGGACGGCCTCCTCGGTCAGGGCGAGCAGCGTCTCGCGGTTGTCCTCGCTGGTCTCGATGCCGGTGAAGATGCCCAGTGGGATCTCGACGGAGGCGTCCGTGGAGTGGCCCTTGGCCTCGCCCATCTCGCCGAAGGCGTCGTCGAGCACTTTTCCGATGTTCATCCGGATGTCCTTGGAGCGGGCGGCCAGGTAGATAGTGTCGTCGGCGATGGCGAACACGGCCGTCGTCGTGATCCCTTCGAGGTTGAGGAGGTGCTGGGCGGCCTGGGCGAGGGCGTCCCGGTCGCGGATGAACCCCGCGTTCGAGACGAGGTGGCTCCCGCTGACTTCGCGGTTGCGGATCGCCTCGGCTAACACGTCCAGGGTCTCGGGGGACATCGACGGCGACTCGACCTGTTCGAGCGTGTCGTGGTCCGCGAAGGGATAGAGGTAGGCCGCCGCCGTCAGGTCCGCGGGCGTCGTGTCGCGCTTGAAGTCCAGCGTCTCGGCACGGATGCCGTACAGGAGTGCGGTGGCGACCTCCTGGGACAGCGTCAGGTCCAGTTCCTGGACGTACTTCGTGAGGATCGTCGAGGTGGCAGAGACGTTGGGTCGGACGTCGGTGAACCGTGCCTCGACGAGGTCGTCCTCGGCTTCGAAGTGGTCGACGAGGATGTCTACGTCGTCGAGGTCCGGCTCGCCACCTTTCGCGTAGTCGACGATAGCGATCGTGTCGTAATCCGCGAAGTCGACGTCCGTCTCGGACGTGAGTTCGATCCCGAGCAGGTTGACGAACGCGCGGTTCTCCTGGTGGCCGATCTCGCCCTCGTAGATGATGTCGGCCTCGACGTCGCGGCTGGCGGCGATCTCACGCAACGCGGCCGCACTGGCGATCGAGTCGGGGTCGGGACTCCGGTGGATCCGGATCGCCATGCGTTCGTCGGTGTCGTCTATCACCTCGCTGAGGTTGCGTGCCTTGAATTCGAGTTCGCCGGTCTCCAGGGCCCGCAACGCCGAGTTGGCGATGACCGCCGAGGGATTGATGACGACGTCGGCGCCGAGGTCGGTGAGTTCGTCGGCCGAGACGGGGTCCGACGCGCGCGCGACGACGAACTGGTCGCCGCCGCGCTCGCGGATGTTCGCGAGTGCGGCCGCGTTCGCGTCGACGTCCGACGAGAGGATCAAGACGACGTCACAGTCCGTTATCCGGTCGACAGTGGCCTCGTCACGGATGTCGGCGGTGTGTGCGTCCAGGTCCTGGTCGCGCAGTGCCTCGACCCGGCCCTCGTCGCGGTCGATGATCTCGACTTCCTTCCCTTCGGCTTCGAGTTCTTCCGCTACGGCGTGCCCGACGCTCCCACAACCCAGGATAGCGTACCGAGACATAGACGCCATCGTAATACCGGTACTCATCGTTCTCCTCACCGGCCGGGAATCACTTATAACCTCTCGGATCCGTGTGGACCGTTCCGGCGAGCAGACGAATGGAAACGTATTTCAGCCGAACTCCGTAAGCCGAGGTACGGGGCCGGTAGCTCAGTCCGGCAGAGCGTCTGACTCTTAATCAGACGGTCGAGGGTTCAAATCCCTTCCGGCCCGCTTTTCGAACGGACGAGCGACCAGCAGCGTGTTCACCCGGTCAGGACTCTGGATTCGCCGAGCGCCCCGACGAGTCCGAGCGTCGCGAGCGCCAGCGCGACCAGTATCACGGCCACCGGAAAGGCGGCGTCTATCCCCTGGCCCTGGAAGGACACCCAGATCTGGACCGGCAGCGTCCGGGGGTAGTACGCCAGCATCAGGGTCGCGCCGAACTCGCCGGCCGCGCGGGCAAAGGCCAGCGTCACACCCGCGAGGATCCCCCGCCGGGCCAGGGGCAGGGTTACTCGCCGGAAGGTGCGCCACTCCGTGACGCCCTGGGTCCAGGCGAGTTCCTCGTAGGTGGTGTCGACCGCCTCGAAGGCGCTGCGGGCCGCCAGGACGACGAACGGCGAGGCGACGAACACCTGCGCGAGGACGACTCCCGCGAGCGTCCGGCCCGGCGAGACGCCGAGCAGGCCGCCGAGGCCGCCCCGCCCGAACACCGCGAGCAACAGCATACCGCTGACGACCGGCGGAAGCACGAGCGGAAACGCGACCAGTCCCGTCACGAGCGTCCGGAGGCGACCGCCGGTCCGTGCGAGCCAGTAGGCCAGTGGCACGCCCAGTAGGACGGCCGCCAGTGTGCTGAGGGTCGCCGCGACCAGGGTCGTCGTCGCCGCCGAAACGACGCGTGGCTCACCCAGCGATCCGAGCACCGTCGCCGGCGACCGCCCGTACAGCAGTGCCGTCAACGGGAGCCCGTAGTAGACCAGCAGGACCGCTCCGAGCACGGGCGCGAGCGTCCGCCAGCGACCGCCGTCAGGCGTAGCCACGCGGGACATCTCCCTCGGAGACCGGGAACCGTTCGGGGACTTCGAACCCCCGCTCCCGTAGCAGGTCGCCCGCGACGAGCGTGTCGAAGGCTGCCCGCGTCGCCGCGTCGGCCGAACGCGCCTGGACCCCGTAGGCGACGTGTTCGCCCCGCACGGTGCGTCCGTCGGCCAGCGTGTGCGAGGCCGTCCGATACTCCTCGTCGCGGTCGGGGTCGCTCAGGTCGACCGCGGGGTGTAACTCGCGGTAGTCGTAGTCGCGTTCGACGGCCATCGACCGGTAGACCACTGCGGCGTCGACGTCGCCCGTCTCGAACCGGCTCAGGAGGCCCGTCTCGGGATATATCTGGTCGGGTCCGAGTACTGCCTCACACAGTCCCGGCCGGTCGTGACGACGCGCTGCAAGTTCCAGAGCGAACAGCGTCCGGTAGCCCAACGGGTCCAGGTCGGGGTCGGTCCGCCCCAGGCGCACCTCGCCTGCGACGAACGGGTCGAACCAGCGCTGGCCCGCCCGGACGCGTCGGCCCCCATCGCTCGTCGCGTCGTAGGCGACAACGAGCGCGTTCGTGGCGAACCGTGCGTACCAGTCGGCGTCCACAATGGCGTCGTACAGGTCGGTGTCGGCCAGCGCGAGCAGGTCGGGGTCCCGGTTACCCGAGGCCACCAGTCGCGCCGCCGTCACCGACCCGTGTGCCTCGACGCGGAGCCGTCGGTCGAGGCCCTCGTTCAGACGCTCGAACGTCCCTTTCAGACTTCCGGCGACGAGCGCTGACACCGGCGACGTGCCCGAGTCGCCGGTCTGTGCGACCATCCCGAGACAGCCGCCGGTCGCCAGGCTCGCGCCGACCGCCCCGAGCACGGCCCGCCGTGACCGTTGTGTCGCCATCGACACAACGACGTTGTGTCGGTCGTGACATAACGGTTATGGCCGCGGGTCCCCAGGGTCGGGTATGGACGCGGGATACGAGGCCCACCTGCGCGTCGGGTCGGTGACCGTCGACGGTCGGGACGTTGCGCTGTTGCGTGCGGTCGCCGACCACGGCTCGCTCAACGCCGCGGCCACGGCGCTCGGGCGGTCGTACTCGCGGGCCCACTCACGACTGGGCGACCTGGAGGAGGCACTCGGCCCGCTCGTCGACCGCGAGCGTGGCGGTGCCGACGGCGGTGGGAGTCGGCTCACCGACGAGGGACGGGCACTGCTCGCCCGGTTCGACAGGCTGGCGGCGGCGCTGGACGGGACGGCGACGACCGAGCGGCTGGTGCTCGACGGCACAGTTCTGAGCCGCGAGGGGCGGGTCGCGGTCGTCGAGACGCCCGCCGGGCGGGTGCGTGCGCTGGCGCTCACCGACGACGACCGCGTCCAGGTGTCGTTCCGGGCCGACGCAGTGACGCTGCACCGGCCCAGCGGGGCCCCCGAGGGCGACGAGACCAGCGCCCGCAACCGCTTCGAGGGAACCGTCACCGGCGTCGACCGCGCCGAGGCAGTCGCCGGCGTCACCGTCGACGTCGGCGCCGGGTCGCCGCTGGTCGTCCGCGTGACGACGGACAGCCTCGACCGGCTGGGTGTCGAGGCCGGCGACGCAGTGGTCGCCTCGTTCAAGGCGACGGCCACGCGCGCGACCAGGGCCTACGACACCTGATCGAGCGATTTGGCCATCGCGACGTGGTCGATACCGGCTTCCTCGAACACGCCGCCGGTCCGTTCGTAGCCGAGCGCGGCGTAGAACTCCGCGACGCGCGTCTGGGCGTGCAACGTCAGACGGTCGAGGTCGCAGTCGACAGCCCAGTTTTCGACCCGCTCCACGACCGCGGTCCCGACGCCGCGCTCCCGGTCGGCCGCCCGAACGGCGACGCGTTCGACCTTGGCGACGCCGGGCTCGACGACCCGGACCCGGGCGGTTCCGACCGGTCGACCGTCGGCGTAGGCGACGAAGTGGGTCGCCTCGTCGTCCTTGCCGTCGTACTCGACGTTCTCCGGGACGCCCTGCTCGTCGATGAACACGTCCCGGCGCACGTCGAACGCGTCGTCGAGACTCTCGTCGGGGTCCACACGGGTGACGGTGACACCGGTCATCCCCCAAACGGGTCGTCGGACCCGTCCTCCTGTTCGTCCGCCAGCGGCAGTTCGACGACGAACGCGGCGCCGCCGAGCTCGCTCTCCTCGGCGTAGATATCGCCATCGAGCGTCTCGACGATCGTCTGTGCGACGTAGAGCCCGTGGCCGCCACTGTCACTGGAGACGCCGGACTCGAACACCCGCTCGCGGTCGTCTTCCGGGATACCTGGACCGTCGTCGGCGACGCGTGTAACCCCCACGTCATCCCCCGCCCTGGCCGTGACATCGATCCGCACGTCGTCCGAGGGGGTGTGCTTGACGGCGTTTTTGACGAGGTTGTCGAACACCGGATAGAGGACCTCGGCGCCCTCGACGACGAGTCCGTCCGGCAGGTCAGTGTCGACGGTGGCGGCCTCGAAACTGTCGGCGACCCCTTCGCTCACCGACGCGAGCACGTCGACGAGGTCGACGGGCTCGGTTTCGAGCTCACCGGTCAGGACGCTCGACAGCGACTCCACCTCGGTGAGCAGCGTCTCGATCGAGTCGGTCTGTGAGCGGATCGACCGGGCGCTCTCGACCACCTCGTCGTCGTCGTGGTCGGCGAGACGTTCAATGTGGGCGGCGACGACCTGGAGCGCGTTGCGGACGTCGTGGCGCAACAGGCTGTTGGTAAAGGCCATCGCGTCGCGTGACCGCTCTGCGGTCCGTCGCCCGCGTTCGGCCGCGACGTAGTTCCGACCGACGAGCACACCGACGAGCGTTCCGAGTCCGCCGACGACCAACACTGGCAACAGCGGTTCACTGACCGACCTGCCCTCTACGGCTCTGATCGCGAACGTGAGTGCCTGGCTGGCGGTGAACACGAACCCGCCGCCCAGCCCAGCGGTGACGACGACCCAGCGCTCGCGCTCGTCGAGGTCGCTCCGTTCGAGTCTGACGCCGACGTAGAGGACGCTCGCAGCCAGTGACATCCCCATCGCAGCAGCCAGCACCGGCCCGAGTTCGAGCCCGAACGTGGCGACCTCCCGGGTGAAGTTCCAGAGAGAGACGACGAACGCGGCCAGGCCGGCGGCCGTCAGTGGCCACCACGGGGCGAGGGATTCCCTGTCCGCGAGCCGCCCGAAAACCTCCATCTGGATACGTCTCCGGGATGTGGGCATAAGACTCCATCGACAATCTATTTGACGCTGGCGGGGCTACTGGTCACTGTCATGTTCGAGACGTTCACCTGCGAGCAGTGTGGCGAGGAGTTCGCGGCACACCCGAGCGCGCGGGCCGCGGAAAACGGGCTCTGCAGTCCGGCCTGTGAGTCGGCCGCGAAGGGGTTCTATCTGTCGGGGCTGTAGTTGGGTGCTTCGTCAGTGATGACGACGTCGTGGGGGTGGCCCTCCTGCTGGCCGGCCTGGGAGACGCGGACGAACTCCGCCCGTTCTTTGAACGCGGGGACCGTCTCGGCACCGACGTACCCCATCCCCGACTTCATGCCGCCGACGAGCTGGTTGAGTTCGCTCGCGACGGTCCCCTTGTAGGGTGTCGCCGCCTCGACGCCCTCGGGGATCATCTCCTCGGCCTCGTCGTCTTCGACGTCTTTCAGATAGCGGTCGCCACCGCCGGACTGCATCGCGCCGACCGACCCCATGCCGCGGTACTGTTTGTACTTCTTGCCGTTCATCGTGACGACCCGGCCGGGTGCCTCGTCGGTCCCGGCGAAGTACGACCCCAGCATGACGGCGTCGGCCCCGGCGGCGATGGCCTTGATCGCGTCACCCGAGTAGCGGATCCCGCCGTCTGCGATCACCGGCACGTCCTCGCTGGCCGCGACGTCGGCGACCTGCGCGACGGCCGTGATCTGGGGCATCCCCGCGCCGGTGACGACCCGCGTGGTACAGATAGAGCCCGGCCCGATGCCCACTTTGATGCCGTCTGCGAAGTCGACGACGTCCGCGGCCGCCTCGCGGGTGCCCACGTTGCCGACGACCACGTCGGCGTCGACTTCGGCCGCGATCTCGCGGGCGCTCTCGATGACGTTGCGGTTGTGGGCGTGTGCACAGTCGATAAAGAGGACGTCGGCGCCCGCGTCGTCGGCCGCCACGGCGCGGTCTGCGTCGAACGGACCGACCGCCACCCCGACCCGGAGCGCCCCGTCTGGGTCGCGGGCCGCCTGGTCGTACTCGCGGCGCTGGAGGATCCCCTGCATCGTGATGAGTCCGACGAGCCTGTCGTCGGCGTCGACGATCGGGACCCGCTCTATCTTGTGTTCGTACATCAGCTCCAGCGCCTCGCGGGGCGTGACGTCCTCGGGGGCGGTGATCACCTCGTCGGTCATCGCTTCGCGCACCTCGTCGGACTCGCCGACCTCCAGGTACGGCCGGATGTCCGTCCCGGAGATGATACCCAGCACCTCGCCGTCGTCGTCGACGACCGGCGCGCCCGACACGCCCGCGTTGCCCATCATCTCGTCGACGTCGCGGACGGTCTGGTCGGGCGAGGCCGTCACCACGTCGCGGATAATCAACTCGTCGGCGCGTTTGACCCGCTCTATCTCGGCGGCCATCTCGTCGACGGTCATGTTGCGGTGGACGACGCCCAGTCCACCGTGGCGGGCCATCGCGATGGCCATGTCGCCCTCGGTGACGGTGTCCATCGCCGCCGAGAGCACCGGCACCTGCAGCGTCACGTTCGTCGAGACGCGCGTCTCGGTGTCGGCGTCGTCCGGTTCGACGTGACTCTCCTTGGGTCGCAACAGGACGTCGTCGAACGTCAGCGCCTCCGGCACCTCCAGTTTCTTCGAGAACAGGTCGCGGTCGTTCGCCATGTAAACCGTCCCCACCGACACCTGAAAAGCGTTGCGAGACGCCAACTCCGTGTGACGGGCCGACACGGTCTGATAGTGATTATTGTAGCGATTTACCGGTACGACCGCACGCAGTCGTGCGGTCGATCCGGAACAGACCGACAATAATCACTATGAGGGTGCGTTCGGCCCGGAAACGGCCGCTCCGGGCCGTGTGACCACCTCTCACGCAACCCTTTTGCCGGTAGGAAGAATAATGATAAACATGGCTCCAGCCAGTCCCAGTGTCGCTGGTACCGACCAGCAGACCGCCCGCGGTACGCCCAGTGTGGCGTTCACAGGGGATTTTAAATGGGACTGGAAAAATACCGACGCGAACGGCTCGGCGCGACGTCGGTATCGGGTATCTGGACACCCATCGGCCACGGGAGACGGCCACCCCTGACCGCATGAGCAGTTCCCAACACCCGGTCGCACTCTCCATCGAGCGGCGGGTCGGTGGTGCAACGAAGCTCCTCGCGACCATCATGTGTCTCCCGCTGGTCGACGGCATCTTCCCCGCGCTCGTCCTGACGGGCGCGATGGACTCGGCCGTCGGCATCCTCCAGGTCGGCCTCCTCATCTTCGGCGGTTCGGCGACGGTCGCCGTGATCCTCGCCGAGATGGACGGCACCCGCCGCGAACAGGTGACGGCGGTCCTTGGCGTCGGCGCGATTCTGGTCCCGGTGGCCGCCATCGAGGCGGCGCTGGCCCCGACCATCCAGAGCGCGCTGACGATGCCCGTCTTCGAACGGTTCGCCGGGCTCGTCATCCTCGCAGTCGCAGCCAAGACCGCAAGCGCCAGGGTCGGCGACTGGCTCCCGCGTCCGGCCGTGATCGTCGGCCTCGGCCTCGTCGCCAGCGTCGTCCCCTCTGGGCTGTCGGTCACTGTGTCGACGGACCTGGCGCTGGTTGCGCGGGCTACCGCGGCCGCCGCCGTCGGCGTCGGGTTCGCGCTCCTGGTCGCGTTGCTGGCCCCCTGGCTGCGCTCGGCCGTCGACATCGACCGCTTTCGCTTCGGGAGTGCGGTGGCGCTGGGCGTCCTGCCGCTGTCGATCTTCGGCCTCGTCCCCGGTGACGCGCCGATCGCCCTGGCCGTCCTGGCCGTGACCGCGCTGCTCGCGTTCGACCCCGACGGTTCCGACCTCGATGACAACGCGCCCGACACGGGCGAGGTCCTGCCCGACGCCCAGGCCGCCGGGACGGTCCCGGACGGCGGCAGTCGGGCCGACGCCGACATCGTCGAAGGCGACGACGAACCCGTCGACGACGAACACGGACGGGTGTCGAACTACATCACCGACGACGAGCGCGCACCCTGGCTGTGACTCCGTTTCGACAGTCCCGGCGACGGCCTTCTCGAGGGTGAAGAGTTACAGGCCGATCTGTCGACCGAACGGGCCAGTCCGGGGATCCCGGGCACTGCTACGTACTATGTGTACTATCCGATAGATTCGAATCCCGCGACAGCGTTCAGCGACCGCGACGGGTTGACGGATCTGGAGGAGAGACGGCTCGGAACCCCACCGCTTGACCCGAACGCTGACGACGACCAGTTTACTGACTTCGCCGACCCAGACCCATACACCGAGAACATTCCTCCGAATATAACGGTTTACCACGCGGGGACAACCACAGGCAAAGGTTCCCTAATTGTCAGGGGAGCAGACGAAAATGGGATAGCCGACGTCGATGCCACATACATACGAGAAAACGGCTTTACACAGAATTACGGAGCGCCTGAGGGTGACGCTGGCGATCGCACTCGGAATCTTACTACATATCCCGCTCCGAACGCAGATATTCTCCTCGCAAATGCATCTGACACGAATGGAAACATCTATTCTGTCCGAATAGATGTCAAAGAAACTGGTGGCGTCGCTGAGTGGACTCTGACCCATGCGGATATGGCTACGTCTTCCGTACCGGCAGCGGGCATCGCGTACGCCCCTGAAACTGCCTTTGGCGCGGGTGCAGCAGTCAGCGGAACAACTGTGCTTGGAGCTGGGATCGTGGTCGGCGTACCGACAGCAGTTCTCATTGCTCTCACGCAGCAGTCTCAGTCGTATGTCGAAGAAAACACATATCCGGCGTCTCTCACCCCGACACCCGTAGTATACGAATCGAGTGAAACGGGGTACAGAGTTCACCAAGGTCTATTCAGTGCCGAGAACGGCGTCGAAAGAGGATACGGGTGGCAATATATCGACCAACGGTCAGAACTGACACAATCAGAGTTAGAGAAACTGCTGAGTCTCGAGGAAGAGGTCGAAGTAGGATATATCAAGACAACCAAAATTAAAGCAACCGACACAACAACTTATGTCCTCGCTCAGCGCGGTGGACCGGATCAAACCGAGGTCTGGATTTTGCGACTTGCTGGCGCGGAGGCAGTCCGGGCGGCCAAACAGCAGATCGACCGTGCGACCGACGAGGCCTCACCACTCCTCGATAATGCCGAAGATTACGTGTCGGCAGAGGAAGTAGGAGCGGTCCGCAAGCTCAATCAAGGCGACCCATCGGCCAGAATCGCCACGCTCGCCGGACAGGACACCAGAGAGACCTACGACGACCTCGAAGTAGCCGACAAGGAACGGTTCGGGAAGACGCTGGCCGAGGCCGGTGAAGAAGGATGGCTCGAAGGTGAGGATATTACGGCAGTGGTCGAGGCAGTCGACGAAGGCCGGATTCGCGCCAAGCAAGTCGCCGACGCAGGCGACAGGATCGACGCGCTCGATGACCCCGAGATTGCCCAAGAGACTGTCGGCAAGAAGCCGGTACTCGGTTTCGAGTTCATCGCCGAATTGGATAGTTCGGCGGACGCAAAGGCGTTCTTCTCACAGGCAGATTCGGCCCAGCAGGTCGCGGACTTCCTCAATGCCACCGACACCGGCGCGAAGGAAATAATTGACGAGGCTGTCCCAACTGAATACGGGAACATACTCGACCTCTCCGGGCCGGAGCAGGAGGTCATGGCCGAGGTAGTCCTTGATGGTGAACTCAAAGGTAAAGACCAATTGGCCAGTGACAATGTTGTCCCCAAAGAGGTTAGAAGAGTGTCCGACGAAGAAGATCTTACAGATCTTAAACTCATAGCCAAAGATGCCGACGACAATGTTGTCTATCTCTCCCCGAGCGACTGGCAACACATTCTCGATAGGCATTTTCGAGGGACGGAAATCAGCAGCAATGCCGAAGAAACCTCATTCTTCCCATCGGGAAAGACGGCAGTCTCTAGAGGTTCAGGACCCTCTGCAGATCTACCTTCTCTGATGAAAAAAGATGATTTGCGACCATTGATGAAAAAAACGATTGAGCAGTCACGCAGAACAGGAGGTAGTTACCAGGTGAAATTAAACAGTCCAGAGTATGGGATCACTCATATCCAAGTAAATATCGAGGGGAACAAAATTGTCACTTCCTACCCTAATAAAGGAATGCGAGTCAAAAGATGGAATTGGACCACAGGACAATGGGAAGAATGGACAGGGTCAAAGTGGGTAAAATGGACTGATCCCTACAATTAAAAAATATATTTTCAAATACATGGCAGGATTATATGATATAACAATAGAGTTCAGTGATTTACACTCGGTAGAAGTCTCAATACAGTCTGCTGATGACAATACTGAAACAGAGGAACCGAGAACTTTTGGAAGCGGTGGTCTTCGATCCCAAGTCAATGATCTACTTCAATCGCTATATGTGATTCCGGATATTCTCGACGGCAACGAGGCTTGGCTCCTCCGATACGCGGACTATCACAAGCGTATTCAAACACGACCTATTGATACGGAAAGAGTTTTGCTCGAAATTGTTTCGGTCAAGGATGAGGAGCCGATTGTAGCAGTCCCTGTCGATACACAGGAACTGTGTGAAGAACTCGTCGCTGCCGCAGACTCGTTCTACCGGCGAGCAAAAGACGACGAATTCGAATTACTAAATGAATGCGATGAATTAGCGTTTGAGGTTTGGATCAACGACGCCGATATGAGATTAAACTATTACAATAAACAAGGGACTCAAGATGGATACGTACCAATAATCGGAAGAGAACAGTTGAAAAGAGTGATTGCGGACTGTCACCACATTGACCGTCTTCGTGAGTTTGTCGTTCAGACAGACGATATCGAGTCGTTAGTGAACGACCTTTCGGATGTTGGTAATGACAAAAAAGCAAAAAAATGGTATAAAGAACTATTATTATCCGCAGAGACTGAAATTCCGAGCGAGACGGCCAAAGCGCTGGCGAAAAACCCGGACGAACGGGCCCGCGAGGCGCTGGTACAGACCCGCTGGAAAGACCAGGCGGAAGTCGTCCCCCACGCGTTTGAGACGCTCGTGGAGCTCGGTGGCGAAGACGTACGGGACGCGTTGCTGGAGACGATCGGATTCACGAGGCATGAGTCGATCCGGGTCGCCGCCGTCGAGTGCCTGTCGGCGTTCGACGACGCGGAGGTTCGACAGCGACTTCAGGAGGTTGTCGAAGACGAGGAAAAATCCGAGGAGGTCCGGCAGGCCGCGCGCGAATCACTGGCGAGCCTGGACAGTTGATACTGCTACGTCGTCCGTCGAATCGCCTCGCGGTGGGCAGTCGGGGCGGCGGACACGACCGACGCCGGGACCGACCGGTCGAGTCGGAATTGTTTTCGGCGTCTTGTCAGTAGTCGGCTGTCATGAACGAACGTCTCGAACGGGCGGGGGTTCTCGGGCGTGCCATCGTCCACGAGGTCAGGACCGAGCGCATCACGTTCATGGCGGGGACGATCGCGTACAACGCCTTTCTGTCGTTGCTCCCGCTGTTGTTCGTGTTGCTGACGGTCGTCTCGGTGGTCGGGGGGAGCGAACTCGAGGCGAACATGGTCTCGCTGACCGAGGCGCTGGTCACGCCCGGCGCGGCCGACGTCTTCGTCGCGGAACTCAGAAACGCCTCCACGAGCGCGTCGGTCATCGGCCTGGTCGCGCTCGTCTGGGGGATGTTGCGGATCTTCCGGAGTCTCGACACGGCTTTCTCGGACATCTACGAGACCCAGGTCGAGAACACGCTGTCCGACCAGATCAAAGACAGTATCGTCGTCTTCGGTTCGATCGCGGCGCTCCTGGTCGGCGTGTTCGCGACGGAGTCCGTCCTCGGACTCGCCGGTGGTTCGGGCGTGGTTCTGGTCGTCGGGCGACTCGTTCTCGTCTGTGTCGTCGCGCTCGCGCTCGCCCCGATGTACTATCTGTTCCCCGACGAGTCAGGGATGGACCTCCTGGAAGTCGTGCCGGGGGTCGTGTTCACCGCGACGGCGCTGGTCGTCTTGCAGTCGGTCTTCGGGTTTTACGTCGCGCTCAGTGACCCGACGGCGAACAACCAGTTGCTCGCGAGTATCGTGGTCCTGCTGACGTGGCTGTACTTCTGCGGGCTGGTGGTCCTGCTCGGCGGAGCGGTCAACGCGGTCCTCTCGAACCGGAGCGAGGACATCAACGTCGAACCGCTGGTCGGCGGCGTTCCGAAAGAGGGAGTCGGTGACCTCGACGTCGACGCCGAGCACGTCCCACGAGCGGCGCTCGAACGATTGCAGCACTCGCTCGAAGACGGGCGGGCACTGCGTGTCGTCCTCGACGGCGACGACGAGGACGTCGAACTCCCGCCGCCGGACGTCGTCACCGTCGACTCCGACACCGCCTCGCTCCCGGTGATCAACGACACTGCCAGCCTCGAGTTACGGTGGGCCGAGGCGGGTATCGAACCTGACGTCGACGAGTAACGTGCGGTCGTTCCGTCGGGTCCGACATCCAGCAGCACGTACCCCTGCGGGTAACTGCAGGTCGCTGGAACGGTCACTTCTCGAGTCGTCCCGAGGTCGACAACACCCGGTACGTGCAGGTGGCCGGTCACCACCAGCGGGACGTCGTGCCGTTCGAAAGCGTCGACTACCGGCCCAGCGTCACGCGTTGTCGGTGGCATCTCCATCTCGGGGTGGACCGCCTCCGCGTACGACCGCAACTGGTCGTACATCGGCGGGGTGTTGTGGTGCATGAGGACGACTGCGTCGACGTCCCGGCTCTGTGCGTCGGCGAACGCGGCGCAGAGCCGGTCCTCGCTACGGTGGTAGAGCTTCGACGTGCCCCGGGCGTCGGGTGAGACGTGCGGGTCCGCGACGACGGCAATACGCGTTCGCTCGGCCGCGACAGGTCTGTCGAGCCGTGCGAGCGTCGCCAGCGTCGCGTCGTCTGGGTACCTCGACGGGCCGGTACTCCTGTCACCTCCTCGTCGGTTTCCACTGTTCGGTCGGTCGGTACCGGACGTGTCGTCGTCAGTCCTGAAATGCATGGATCCGTGGTTTGGTCGATGCGGGCGGTCGACGGCCTCCGATACCCGCGATGGTCGCCGACCTCCGGTACGGTCGAGTTCGGGCCGAAACTGGTCGTTCGGCAGGTATCGTCACTTCGTCGCTCGGTCACAGCATCGCGTCCAGTTCGGCCTTGGACTGCCGGAGATACGGGTACGACGACGTACTGACCTCCAGCGTGAACGTGCCTTCCCAGTCGGGGGAGAACGCCCCCAGGACCGTCTCGAAATCGATGTCGCCCGCGCCTACCGGGAGGTGTTCGTCGGTCGCTTCCCGGTTGTCGTTGACGTGGACGTGACCGATGCGGTCCTCGTGGTCGGCCACGAACTCGGCGACCTGCGTCGGGAGATGTACGACCAGGTCGAGCCCTTCCTCTTCCAGTCGGGCCGTGATCCGGTCAGTCCGGTCCGCGAGCTCCGCCGGGCGGAACGACCCGTCGAGCAACAGCTCGACGAAATCGAAACCGGCATCGCCGGCGAACGCGATCTGTTCGTCCAGTGAAAGTTCGTCCTGTGTCGAAACGCCGATGTCAGGTGTCCACGAAACCCGTCGTTTCTGCTTCCGCGTGATATCAGGTCTCCATTTTTCGAACGGTCAGAAGAAGCCTGCTATGAAATATATACCTTAGAGAAAATGTATATATAATGTTCAGTACTACATTGTACCTGAAAAAACTGCTCCGGTGAGTCCGGAGACGGTCCAGGATAACGTTGTTCCGGAGCCGAGAGTGGAGCGGACTGTGCACCAGTTACCCTCTATATTCTGACAAGATTGGGGCGCCGAGGGTGAGATTTGAACTACGTCGAGACGGTCGCTCACTGGGTTCGCGCTGCGTCTCGTCTCATTCAGATCTCAGCGGCGGGCACAGTATTCGGATGCGAGCGCGATGGAACGCGCTCGCGGTCATCGAGTACAGAGACACGCCGAGGGTGAGATTTGAACTCACGAGTCCTTGCGGACACCTGCTCTCGAGGCAGGCGCCTTGGCCAGGCTAGGCTACCTCGGCCCACTATACTGTCGGACACAAGTACGTGAACACACTTGTCGAGTTTCGGCCATCGAGAGACCTATACCGGTCGGAACAGTCACTCGACGGTTGCATCGCTTGTGTCCGACAGTATACACAGTACCGGGAAGCCGACTTTATCCGTTACGGTTCGCAGCCCCGGGATTCGTCGTCGGCGTCGGCCAGTCGCTGCAGTTCGCGCCTCGGGGTCCTCCACCGCCCACCACTCGCAGAGTCGCGCCAGCAGGCCGGTGACCATGCCTGTTCGCAGTGTCCGTGGCCCGGTAAACGTTCGTCTCCTCCTCCGGTCGGACGCTGAACACGCCGCCAGCGAGCGGTGCCGAGGGCTGCTTGTTCCTGTCATACGGTCGTGCGTAATTCTTTTGATTCCCACGAAACAGAAGACTGTCTCCGTGGTCCGAAACGCCAATGCTCACCGGCACTGCCGAAATTGATTACGCACGACCGTATCAGTCGGCGCTTTTTGTTATCCAAACAACTAACTTGGCGGGGGGTTGACGGGCGGTATGGACGTCGCCGACGCGAGTGAGGTATGTGACAGAGTAATCGCGGAAGTCGGGTCGGCGGTCATCGCCGACCGTTCGTTCCTCGAAACCGTTATCCTGGGATTCGTCGGGCGAGGCCACGTCCTCATGGAGGACGTCCCCGGCACCGGCAAGACGCTGACCGCCCGGAGTGTGGCCGACGCCATCGGACTCTCGTTCTCGCGGGTCCAGTTCACGCCGGACCTGCTCCCCGCGGACATCACCGGCACCCACGTGTTCAACGAACAGGAGCGGACCTTCAATTTCAACGAGGGGCCGCTGTTCGCCAACGTCGTCCTGGCCGACGAGATCAACCGCGCGCCGCCCAAGACACAGTCGGCGCTGCTGGAGGCGATGGAAGAAGAGCAGGTGACCGTCGACGGCGACACGTACGAACTCCCGACGCCGTTTTTCGTCATCGCGACCCAGAACCCCGTCGACATGGAGGGCACCTTCGAGCTACCCGAGGCCCAGGTCGACCGCTTTCTGGTCAAGACCTCCATCGGCTATCCCGACGACGCGGGCGAACAGTTGCTCCTTGAGCGCCGCCTGGGCCGTGAAGCGCGCAGCCCCTCCGCCGAGGCGGTCGTCTCCGAGACCGAGGCCGAGCAGTTGCGGTACGCCCCCGAGGACGTCCGGGTCGACGACGACGTGGTGTCGTACATCACGTCCCTCACGCGGGCGACTCGCGAGGACCACCGCGCAGAGGTCGGCGTCTCGCCGCGGGGCACCCAGCGCCTGCTGGAGGGCAGTCGCGCCCGCGCCGCGATGGCCGGCCGCGACTTCGTCACGCCCGACGACGTCAAGCACATCGCCGACCCCGTCCTCGCCCACCGCGTCGTCCTGACTCCCGACGCTCGCGTCGACGGCGTCGAGAAGTCCGCCGTCATCGACGCTGCCCTCGACGACGTTCCCGTCCCGACGGTCTGACTCTGGGACCCCGACGTCCCTGCGTCACCCCCACCGTCCGCAGTTTTCCGCCCCTTGCTCATACGGTCGTGCGTAATTCTTTTTATTCCCACGAAACAGAAGACTGTCTCCGTGGTCCGAAACGCCAATGCTCACCGGCACTGCCGAAATTGGGTACGCACGACCGTATCAGTCCTCGCTCTCCCCGTCGGGACGGTCGCCGGGGTCGCCGTGGCCGCCGCCGCCGGGCGTCTCGACTGTGACAGTCGCACCGGGGTCGACCTCGCGGGTCACCTTCGGCGGGACGCGCTCGCCGTCGATCCGGTTCTCGCCGGCCCGGCCGTCCTCGCCACCCGCGACGCCCTTCGGCACGTGTCGCCGTCGCTCGGTGAGCAGGGAGACGGTCGCGTCGGTCTCGACGGTCACCGAGCGCACGAGTCCGTCGCCGCCCCGGTGGCGCCCGTCGCCGCCGCTCCCGTCGCGGAGCGCGTACCGCTCGACCCGGAGCGGGTAGGCCGCCTCGACGGCCTCGACGGGCGTGTTCAGCGTGTTGGTCATCCCGACCTGGACGCCCGACAAGCCGTCACCGCCCGGACTGGCGCCGGCGCCGCCGCCGATCGTCTCGTAGTAGGCGAACGCCGACGAGCCGATGATGAGGTTGTTCATCGTCCCCTGGCCGCCCGCCGGGACGCGCTCGGGCGCGGCCTCGGCCAGTGCCGCGAACAGCACGTCAGTCACCCGCTGGCTCGTCTCGACGTTGCCACCCACGACTGCCGCCGGCGGCTGGGGATCGACCAGCGAGCCCTCGGGGGCCGTGACTGTCACCGGTTCGTAACAGCCGTGGTTGGGCGGTATCTCCGGGTCCGTGAGACAGCGGATCACGAAGTAGACAGCGCTCTTGGCGACGGTCAGCGGCGCATTGACGTTGCCCGGCACCTGGTCTGCGGTCCCCTCGAAGTCCACCCGGACGGCCGCGCCGTCGATCTCGACGGCAACCTCGATCGGGATGTCCTCGTCGGTGACGCCGTCGCCCTCCATGACGTCTGTCGCGCGGTACGTGCCGTCGGGGAGCGCCCGCAGTTCCGACTCGACGCGTTCGCGGGAGTAGTCGATGACGGCGTCGAACGCGCCGAGCAGGCGGTCGCCGTGGGCGGACAGCAGGTCCCCGACGCGTTCGGCACCGCGGTCGTTGGCCGCGACCTGGGCGCGCAGGTCCGCCCGGCGCTCGCGGGGGTTGCGGACGTTGGCCAGAAACAGGTCCTCGATGTCGTCCCGGCGACGCCCGCCGGCGACGAGTCGCACCGGCGGGAGCCGCAGGCCCTCCTGGTAGATCTCGCGGGCACCGGCCGGCATGCTGCCCGGTGTCATCCCGCCGACGTCGGCGTGGTGGGCCCGCGAGACGGCGTAGCCGACGATTTCGGGGTCGGCGTCGGCGGTTCCCTCTCCGCGGTCGGGTGCGATCGGCGAGACCAGCGTCACGTCGGGGAGGTGGGTGCCGCCGGCGAAGGGGTCGTTGAGCACGAACACGTCGCCGGGGTCGGGGTCGCACTCGCGGACGGCGTCGACTGCCTCGGGCATCGCGCCGAGGTGGACCGGGATGTGCTCGGCCTGGGCGACCATTCGCCCGTCGGCGTCGAATATCGCCGTCGAACAGTCCCGCCGCTCCGTGATGTTCGGGGAGTAGGCCCCCCGGATGAGCACCTGTCCCATCTCCTCGGCGACGCTCTCCAGCTGGTTCCTGAGTATCTCCAGTTCGACTGCGTCGATGTCGTGGTCTGTCCCTGTCATCTGTCGGCCCCTCTGTTTGGTCGTCCTGTGTCTGTGCGGGTCCTGTCAGCGCCAGCCGTCTCCGCGCCAGTCGCTTTTGTGTCAGTCATCTCCGGGTCAGTCGCTTCCGCGTTAGTCGTCTCCACGCTGGTCGTCTCCACGCAAGGAGGTAGCAGCGATGAAAGCCCCTGGCCGTTCGACCGGCCGGGACTCGCTGTGCTCCTCGCTTCGCTGCGGTGCTTGCGTCGTCCGGGCCGGGCCGAACGGCCAGCCCCTTTCAGTCCCGCCCGACAACGACCACGGCCACGTGCCTCCCCACCCGACTGCGGTGCTCGCGGTGCTGCGCTCCTCGTCCCTCGCACGGCATCGTCGCGCCACGAGGGCGCGACGGCGCGCGCCAGGGTGGTTGTCCGGTCGCGCTCTCTCATCCGTCGTCCTCCAGGACGAGCGTGCCGTCGTCGGCGGCGGTGGCCGTCCAGGTCGGCGGGACGACGACGGTGCTCTCGCCGCCCTCGAATATCGCTGGGCCGTCGACGGGCGTCCCGACGGGGGCGCGCTCGCGCCGGTAGACCGGCGAGCGGTAGAACCCGCTCTCGAAGAGCGTGTCGCGCTTCCCGACGAACGGGTCGCCCTCGGGTTCGTACGTGAGTGTCGGGGGGTCGCCCTCGATGGTGGCAGTGACCCGGCAGTTCACCAGGTCGACGGGTTCGTCCAGGCGGTAACCCCGGGTCCGCTCGTGGACGGCGTGGAACCGCTCGCGTACGGTTTCGGGGTCGAACGACTCGGGAGCGTCGACGGCGAGTTCGAAACTCTGCCCGGCGTACCGGCAGTCGGCCTCGCGCTCGACGACGGCCCTACTCGGGTCGGTCGCGTCCGCGAGCACGGATTCCCGGAGGTCGTCGTAGACGGCTTCGACCGCGTCCGTGTCGACGTCGGCGAGCGACTGCCGGTAGGTCCGGGCCGCGTCGTGTGTCTCGTCGGCGGCCAGCAGGCCGAGCGCCGAGAGGACGCCGTTGCCTGGCGGAACCAGGACGGTGCCGACGCCGAGGCGTTCGGCCAGGGCGGCGGCGTGCATCGGGCCGGCGCCGCCGAACGCGACCAGCGCGAACTCGCGGGGGTCGTGACCGCGCTCGACGGTCACGCCGCGTATCGCGCGGGTCATCGTCGCGTTGGCCACGCGGTAGACGCCCTGTGCGGCGTCGACCGAGCTGTCCAGGCCAGCGTCCTCGGCCAGCGTCGCCAGCACCGTCTCCGCGCGGTCGGCGTCGAGTTCGAGGTCCCCACCCAGCGTCGTATCCGCGCCGAGATAGCCGAGTTCGAGCGCGGCGTCGGTGACGGTCGGCCGGTCGCCGCCCTTGCCGTAGCAGGCTGGACCGGGGTCGGCCCCGGCCGACTGTGGACCGACCCGGAGCGCTCCGCCGTCGTCGACCCAGGCGACCGACCCGCCGCCGGCCCCGACGGTGTTCACGTCGACCATCGGGATCCGGACCGGGTGGCCGCCGACGTCGGCCTCGGCCGTCCGTTCGACCGTCCCGTCGCGGACGAGACTCACGTCCGATGAAGTCCCGCCCATGTCGAAGGTCACCAGACCGGTGGTCTCGGCGTCGTCGTCGCCCAGCGCGTCGGCCGCCCGGCTCTGGAACAGCGACGCGCCGACGACGCCCGCCGCCGGCCCCGAGAGGACGGTCGCGACTGCGTGTTCGCGGACCGTGGCCGCCGCCGCGATACCGCCGTTCGCTTGCATCACCCGCGGTGCCGGCAGTCCGCGGTCGGTCGCGCCAGTTTCGAGTCGAGCCAGGTAGTCGTCGACGACCGGGCGCAGGACGGCGTCGGCGACGGTCGTCGCCGTCCGTTCGTACTCGCGAAACGTCCCCAGCACCTCGTGACTGGCCGACACCGGAACGTCCAGTCGCTCGCGCAGCCCCTCGGCCACCCGCCGTTCGTTCTCCGGGCTGGCATAGGAGTGGAGCAAGGCGACGGCGACGCTCTCGACGCTGTCGGCGAGCGCGTCGGCCACCTCGGCGACCGCCTCGTCCGTGACTCGCCGCTCGATCCCGGCCGGGGTCGTGCGTTCGTCGAGTTCGTGGCGGCGCCCCCGGGGAACCAGCGGGTCGGGTTTCGTCGCCCCCAGGTCGTACAGCGCCGGCCGGTTCTGGCGACCGATCGCGAGGACGTCCCCGAAGCCCTCGGTCGTGACCAGAGCCGTCTCCACACCCGCGCCTTCGAGGAGGGCGTTGACCGAGACGGTCGTCGCGTGCCGGAAGGTGTCGACGTCCGAGGGATCGACGCCGGCGGCCTCGCAGGCGGCTTCGACCCCCGTGAGCACCCCTTCGCTCTGATCGTCCGTGGTCGGGACTTTCGCCGTCGTCAGTTCCCCCGCGACCAGCAACACCACGTCGGTGAACGTGCCGCCGACGTCGACGCCGAGACGGACGTCGGGCGAATCGTCGTCCATACCCCACACTGAACCCTCGGAAGGATAAGCGTGGCCGGTCCCACCGGTCCGACGGACGCGTGTTCAGACCGGGTCTATGCCGGGCGCTGTCCCCGTATTACTTGGACGGCCGGACCGAACGCCAGCCATGGAGCCAGATATCGACCGATTCGACTCGCGCCGGTCGACGGTGTACGGGTCGCGTGGCGTGGTCGCGACGAGCCAGCCGCTGGCGGCCGAGGCGGGGCTCGAACTACTCCGGGACGGGGGCAACGCCTTCGACGCGGCCGTCGCAACGGCCGCGACGCTCAACGTCGTCGAGCCCACCTCGACCGGACTGGGTGGCGACGTCTTCGCTCTCTTCCGGACCGCCGACGGCGAGGTGGGCGCGATGCGGGCCTGTGGCGGCGCACCCGCCGGTACGACCCGCGAACGAGTCAGCGAGGCCGTCAGCCCCGACGACGCCGACCCGTCGACGGCCGAGATGCCCGAGACCGGTCCACACACCGTGACCGTCCCCGGGACGGCACGCGGGTGGGAAGCGACGGTCGAGCGATTCGGGCGGCGCTCGCTGGCGGACGCGCTCGCGCCCGCGATCGAATACGCGACCGAGGGGTACCCGGTCACAGAGGTGGTGGCCGCCCAGTGGACCCACGGCGAAGAGCGGTTCGACGACGACCACGCCCGCGACGCGTGGCTGTTCGACGGGTCCGCACCCGCGGTTGGACAGGAAGTCACGCTCCCGGCCCTCGGCCGGACGCTCGACGCCGTCGCAACGGAGGGTGCCGACGTGGTCTACGAGGGAGCCATCGGCGAGGCGATCGCCGACGAGGTACAGGCCAAGGGCGGGTTCCTGACCGTCGACGACATGGCCGAGTTCACCGTCGAGTGGCCCGACCCCATCTCGACGACGTACAACGGGACCGAGGTGTTCGAACTCCCGCCGAACAACCAGGGCGTGGTCGCCCTGGAAGCGCTGAACGTCGCCGCCGAACTCGACGCCGGCGAGGCGGCCTACGAGTCGGCCGAGCGCGTCCACCGCTTCGCGGAGGCGACGAAACTCGCGTTCGTTGACGGCCACTACTACGTCACCGACCCCGAGTACGAGTCTGTCCCGGAGCTGCACGACCCGGCCTACGCCCGGCGACGCGCCGGAGTCGTCGGCGAGACCGCGACCGAGAACCCCGACGTCGGCGTCCCGGAAGCCGGTGGTGCCGAGGACGCCGACACCGTCCTGGTCTGTGTCGCGGACGACGAGGGCAACGTCGTCTCGTACATCAACTCCCGGTTCAAGGGGTTCGGTAGCGGCCTGGTCGCCGGCGACACCGGCATCGCACTCCAGAACCGGGGGACGTCGTTCTCGCTGGACCCCGACCATCCCAACCGGCTGGAACCCGGGAAGCGCCCCTTCCACACGCTCGTCCCCGCAGTCGCCCGCCTGGACGAGTCCGACTGGGCGGCCTTTGGCGTCATGGGCGGGTACATGCAGCCACAGGGCCACGTCCAGGTCCTCTCGAACCTCGTCGACTACGACATGCCCGTGCAGGCGGCGCTGGACGCCCCGCGGTGGCGCTACCGCGAGAACGGGAGCCTGGCAGTCGAGGAGCGCATCCACGACGGCGTCCCGACGAAACTCGCCCGCCGGGGCCACGACGTGACGGTGCGCCCGCCGGCACGGTTCGGCGGGGCACAGCTCGCCCGCGACGACGACGGGACGCTGTCGGGCGCGACCGAACCCCGGAAGGACGGCCACGTGGCGACGTTCTGACCCCGGCGTCGCGAGAGTGCTCCCTCGACGACAAGCCCTTTTTACCGGGCGAGCACTACGAGCGGACATGGCTGACGAGGACGAGGAGTGGCGGTTTTCGGTCGACGAGGTCGGCTCCGACGACCCGGACGACGGGGCTAGCCCGGCGGCCACCGATGCGAACGCGGATGCGGCGCAGTCGACCGACCGTGCCGGCGTCGACGAGGGCGTCGAGGGCGAGTGGGTCACGACAGTCGGCGAAGAGGACGAGGGACCGACCGTCGGGGTGACGACCGGCGACCACGAGGCGGGTGAGGGTGCGGACGAGGGCAACGTCGCCGGGTCGCTCACGCCCGAGCGACCGGTCGAACCCGGGACGCCCGGTGTCGAGAACGTCGTCTTCGCCACGGCCGGGGCCGTCCTGACGGCACTGGTGTTCGCTGGCGTCGTCGTCCCGCTAGACCTGGTGACCGCCGGGGCGGTCACCGCGAGCGTCGCCAGCGGCGCCGGTCTGCTGTACGTGCTCTTCCGGCGGTTCTGAGCCGGCCCGACCGCCGACACCGCCTCTCGCTTCTGCGGTCCTGTCGGCGGTTCGCCCCGGTAACGGCCGGCCAGAAGTATTTTCGGTGTTCCGACCGAAGGCTGAGGTATGGTATCGGTGTTAGGCTGGATCGGCGACAATCTCCCCCTCTTTTTGCTCCTGGCAGGCGCGGGACTGAGCATCGCCGAGGCGTTCGCGCCCGGCGCTCACTTTATCGTGCTGGGGGTGGCGCTGCTGTTCGCCGGCATGGTGGGGCTGTTGCTCCCGTCGGGGCTGGGCGCGCTCGCGCCGCTCATCCTGGCAGGACTCGTGCTCGTTTCCGGGGCGGCCGCCTTCTACGTGTATCGCCAGTTCGACTTCTACGGGGGCAAGGGAACCGAGCAGACGAGCGATTCGGACTCGCTGCGCGGTGTGATGGGGCGGGTCACCGAGCGTGTTACGCCCACCAGCGGCGAAGTCAAACTCGACAAGGGCGGGCTCAACCCCTACTACCGCGCCCGGAGCGTCGACGGGGAGATCCCCGAAGGCGCCGAGGTGATGGTCGTCGACCCGGGCGGGGGGAACATCGTCACCGTCGAGTCCGTCGACGGAACCGACGAGATAGACCGCCAACTCCAGCGAGGAGCCACCGGGAGCCCCGACGGTGACGGCGCCGACGTCGACGCCACACTCGACGGACTCGAAGACGAGGTCGACGCGACGTTCGAGGCCGACGACGACACCACCGACGACCGGGAGTTCGAAACCGACACGGCCTGATACGGTCGTGCGTACCTAATTTCTGCAGTGTCGGTTCGGATCGGCGTTTCGGACTACGGGGACAGCCGTCTGTTATGTGGGCACAAAAAGAAGTACGCACGACCGTATGACAGACCCGGTTACTGGGCCGGTGTGGACCCCCCGCGAGGGGGTATCTGTGGTCGCTCTCCCAACACTTTTGACCCGGTAGCCACAAGTTCGAACGTATGTTCCTCGCAGTAGCGCTTCAGCTCGGTCTCGGTCTCGGTGGAGCGACGACAATCGCGATGCTCGCGTTACTCGCGCTGGTCATGGTCGCCGTCTACCAGGCCGTCGAAATCGTCAACGCATACGAGAAGCGGACGTTGACCGTGTTCGGCGAGTACCGGAAACTCCTCGAACCGGGCATCAACTTCGTCCCGCCGTTCGTCTCGAAGACCTACCGGTTCGACATGCGGACCCAGACGCTCGACGTCCCCAGACAGGAGGCGATCACCCGCGACAACTCGCCGGTGACCGCCGACGCGGTCGTCTACATCAAGGTGATGGACGCCAAGAAGGCGTTCCTCGAGGTCGACGACTACAAGAAGGCCGTCTCGAACCTGGCCCAGACGACGCTGCGGGCGGTGCTGGGTGACATGGAACTGGACGACACGCTCAACAAACGCCAGGAAATAAACGCCAAGATCCGCAAGGAACTGGACGAGCCGACCGACGAGTGGGGGATCCGCGTCGAGTCCGTCGAGGTCCGTGAGGTCAACCCCTCCAAGGACGTCCAACAGGCGATGGAGCAACAGACCTCCGCCGAACGGAAACGCCGCGCGATGATCCTCGAAGCCCAGGGTGAACGCCGCTCTGCCATCGAGAAGGCCCAGGGTGAGAAACAGTCCGACATCGTCCGCGCCCAGGGGAAAAAGCAGAGCCAGATCCTCGAAGCCCAGGGTGACGCCATCTCGACCGTGTTGCGTGCGAAATCCGCCGAATCGATGGGCGAACGCGCGGTCATCGACAAGGGGATGGAGACCCTAGAGAGCATCGGCCAGGGCGAATCGACGACGTTCGTCCTGCCCCAGGAGCTGTCCTCGCTCGTGGGTCGGTACGGGAAGCATCTGACCGGCAGCGACGTCAGCGAGGTGTCAAAGACCGACGGCGAGGGCGAACTCGATAGCCTCGACTTCGATTCGGAGACGCGGGAACTGCTCGGGCTCGACGACATCGAGGAGATACTCGGTCAGATCGACCAGGAGGCCGAGGTCGACGTCGAGTCGATGGAACAGGAGGCCCAGGCGATCAAGGAGGGCGAGGACGCCGCGAACATCCGCGACCCCGACGAGGTGATCGAGGAGATGGACGCCGAGATGGACCCGACGGGGAGTCCGGTCGGCGGCCCCGGCGCCGACGGCACCGAGGCCGAGCGCGAACCCGAACCCGAGACCGAAACCGAGTGACTGGCGGTCGGCACACGCCGCCCGGCCCGTGACCGCCAGCTCCGTTCCGCCTACTGTCGGGTCGGTAGTCTCTCACTAGCGAAGCCGTTTTATCCCATAATCCCCACAAGGGTTATAATGAGCGACGAGGGGGGCGTCGACGAGTCAAAGCGGGCCACGTTGCGCCGCTTTGCCGCGCTGGGGGCAGCGAGCCCGTTGATAGGCGTCACACAGGACAGCGACAGCGACGCCCCGGACGCGCTGCTGGGCTACGTCACTGCGACGCCGGGCGCTCACTTCTCGAAGGTCCGCGACGACCTGCAACTCGGCACCGGCGAGACACAGCACCACCTCCGCCGACTCGAGAGCGAGGGCGCCGTCGAGAGCCGCGAGGACGGCGACTACCGACGCTTTTTCCCCACTGACCGGTTCTCACCATTCGAGAAGGTCGCGCTGGGCTATCTCCGTCGCGAGACGCCCCGCGGGATGGTCGTCGCACTGCTGCGCGACCCGGACGTGACGGCGGCCGAACTCGCCGACCGCCTGGACGTCTCCCGCCCGACCGTCAGCAAGTACGCCGCCGAACTCGACGAGGCGGGCCTGCTCTCGCGGGCCGACGGCTACGAACTCACCCGCCGCGAGACGCTGCTGGTGTTGCTCGTCCGGCACGCCGACTCCTTCGGCGACGACGCCGCCGCGCTGGCGGCAGAGGCCGACGACATCGTCGCCTACGACCCCGACTAACCCGGCGGCGTCGTTCCCGCTCGGGTCGGTCTTCGAGAACTTCACCGACACTGCCGAAATTGGGTACGCACGACCGTATCAGGCGGTGACTCTCCAGGTCGTCGAGGAGGAGTAGCCCCACTTCTCGACGTCGATGCCGACGGCGTCGGTCTGGAGGGCGCTCATGTTCGTCCCGACTTCCTTGGCCGAGAGGCCGAGCTCGTCCCCGATGAGCCGTGACTTGAAGTAGGTCTTCTCGCCGACGTGGTCCCGGAGGTACCTCAGGATCCGCTGTTGTTTCTCCGACAGCGTCGATTCGATGCCTGCGTCCGTGCTCGCGCTCCCCTCTGCGGAAGTGGCGCTCATGACTACACCTACGACAGTGTCACCTATAGCGGATTTGGTACGCACGGTAAACCCTCCGCTTTCCTGCGGTTTTCCCGAATACACCACCCACGTCGAGGCCGATAGGGTGGGCTTATCCGCCGCCGGTGGTTCCGTTGGTTAATCGGCGCGGGTATTCGGTCGAGGCTGTCATCCAGTTGGCGGGCACAGCGGTTCGGTGGCCATACAGTGAGCGAGCGCAGTGGCTCCAGGGGGTGTGTCGCGGTCGAAGGGAGGGCAGGAAGTCAGATGTCTTCGTCGATGATCTCGCCGACGGCAAAGTTAGACTTTACCTCGGTGACTTCGACTTTGACGCGTTCGCCGACGTCGGCACCGGGGACGATGATGACGTAGCCACGCTCGACGCGGGCGATGCCGTCACCCTGTTTGCCGATGTCCTCGATCTCGACGTAGCGGATCTCGCCGGCTTCGACCGGCGGTTGTGGCTCCGATGGCGCGTTCTCGTCGTCGTGGTCCTCGCTCGACCCGGCTTCGGCCGAGATGAGCGCGACCCGGTAGGTATCACCGGGGCTGACCGACCCGGTTTCGACTTCGCGGCGGGGTACCTCGATGACGTACCGGTCCCCGTCGTCCGACACGTCAGCACTGAACAGACACAGGAGTTCGTCCGAGATTTCCAATGTGTAAACCTCCGGGCGGTCGAACGATCCCCTGTCTAATAAAACTCGGTTACGGATCGGCCGTTTCTGCCGGCGCGCCGACGTCGGGCGGGGCGGTCAGCCGACCTCGTTCCCGTCGGGGCGCTTGGCGCTTCCCGGACCGTTCGCTCTCGCAGGCTCGCGGCCAGTTCCTCGGCGTCGGCCCGCGAAATGTCACGACCCAGCCCCTCGCACTCGTGGGCGCGGACTATCCCTTCCTCGTCGACGGCCTCGCCCATCGGCTGGCTGGCCCCGCCCAGCGCGACGCTGAACGGATAGGTCCGACAGACCAGCGGCCGGTCGCCGTGGACGGTACACGCCCCCGTCCCGTCGTCCTCGGCGTAGAACCGACAGTCCCCGCAGTCGTCGACCCCCAGTGCCCACTCGAAAGTCTCGCCCTCGGGGCCGTCGGGCCCCTCCGAGAGGCCGTAGGGCATCGGCCGGGCGACGTCGCGCCAGTCGTACGCCTCGTCGCCCGTCTCCTGAAGGCGACGCACCTCATCGGGAAACACCGTCGCGACGTGGTCGTGGCCGTCTTCGGGTCCGCCCTCCTCGTCTCCGACCGTGTCCTCGTCGCTCGTGGCCCCGTCCTCACAGCCCTCGACGGCCTTGCAACAGGCGCCACAGCGCGTACACTCGAAGCCGATCGACTCGATGGCGTCGGCCAGGGCCGCGGTGTCTATGGCCCGCGCCCGTTCGAGTTCGACTTCGAGACTCTCCATACCCTCGCTACCGCCCCGACGGGCAAAAGGAGTGTGACCGGGCGCCGGCACCTGCGAGCGGACCGGTGGGTGGTCGGTCACAACCGTTAGGCCGACCCATCCCAAAGCGGGAGCGTGGAAGACACGATCGGGTGGCTCCAGAGCCGACCCTACTACGAGGGGCAGGTCCGCGAGCGCCGGACGGCGCCGGGCCGGGAGGCGACCGACGCCGACGTTCCCCTGGAGTCGCGACTGTCGAGCGCGCTCGACGCCGAGGGTATCGACCGGTTGTACGCCCACCAGGCCGACGCCGTCTCGGCCGTCCGGGGCGGGGACAACGTCGTGCTCGCGACGCCCACCGCCAGCGGGAAGACACTGGCATACACCGTCCCGGCGTTCGAGCGGGCGATGGGCGCCCGCGACGGCGGCCGAGCCGGGGGCAAACGCGCGACGACGCTGTACGTCGCCCCGCAGGTCGCGCTGATCAACGACCAGGAGGCGACGCTGTCGGACCTCGCGCGCGGACTGGGGTTCGGCTCGGGCGTCTCGGTCGCCCAGTACACCGGTCGCCAGGACCGCTCGGAGAAAGAAGCGATCCGCGAGCGCCAGCCCACCGTCTTGCTGACGACGCCGGACATGCTCCACTACGGCATCCTGCCCCACGCCCACCGGCTGTGGGACTGGTTTTTCGCGCGGCTGGAAACCGTCGTCGTCGACGAGGTCCACGAGTACCGCGGCGTGTTCGGCAGCCACGTCGCGCTCGTCATGCGGCGACTCGCCCGCGTCTGTGAGCGGTTCGCCGACGAGGGGCCCGCGAGTGCCGACGGCGACCCCGACTGGGTGTGCTGTTCGGCGACGATCGGCAACCCGGTCGCCCACGCCGCGACGGTCACGGGCGAGTCCGAGGCGTCGTTCGCGCTGGTCGACGAGGACACGAGCGCGACGGGGCCGACTCACTGGCTGCTGTGGAACCCGCCCGAGTACGACGGCGGCGGGTTCGCGGGCAGCCGGCGCAAATCCAGCCACGTCGAGACGAAGCGGCTGTTCGTCGACCTCGTCTCGCGGGGGTTCCAGACGGTCGCGTTCACCGGCTCGCGACAGACCGCCGAGCGCTACGCCACCGAGAGCGCGAGCGACCTCCGGCGTCGCGGCGAAGCGGACCTCGCAGGGGGGGTGTCTGCCTACCAGGCCGCCCTCTCCGACGACCGGCGCACCGAGATCGAGGCCGGGCTCAAATCCGGCGCGGTCGGCGGCGTCTGGAGCACGAACGCGCTGGAGTTGGGCGTCGACATCGGCGGCCTAGACGCCGTGTTGCTCGACGGCTACCCGGGGACGCGGATGGCCGCCTTCCAGCAGGCGGGTCGGGCCGGCCGCGGGACCGACCCCTCGCTGGTCGCGCTGGTCGCCGGCGAGGACCAGCTCGACCAGTACGTCGTCCGCCACCCCGCGGATTTCTTCGACGGCGACCCCGAGAAGGCCATCTCGAACCCGACGAACGAGCGACTGTTGCCCGACCACGTCCTCGCGGCCGCACGCGAGACGTGGCTCACACCCGACGACGACCGCCACTTCGGCGAGCCCTTCCCGGACGTGGTCGCGGACCTGACCGCGGCGGGCGAGCTGGCACGCCGGACGACAGAGGCGGGGACTCGCTGGCTGTACGACGGGTCAGGCAGCCCCCAGCACGAGACGAGTCTGCGCACCGTCGGCGACCGCGAGGTGCGCCTGCGCGACCGCCGACGCGACGAAGTCGTCGCCACGCTGGGGTTCGCGGACGCACTCAGGGACGCCCACCCGGGCGCGGTGTACCACCACCAGGGCCAGGACTACGAGGTGGTCGACCTGGACCTGCGCCACGACGTGGCCGACCTGGCGCCCGTCGACCCCGACTACTACACGCAGGTGCTCCACGAGAAGGCGGTCACCGTCGAGCGCGACCGCCGTGAACGCTCTCTCCCGGAGCGTGCGGACGCAGCCGTCCGCTTCGCCGACGTGACGATGCGAAAGCAGATCACGGGGTTCGAACGCCGCGACAGACGGGGTGGCGAGCCGCTGGGTCGCGAGGCGCTCGACCTCCCCGAGACCACGCTCGAAACCGAGGCCCTCTACTTCACGGTCCCCGAACCGGTCGAGGGCGACCTCCGGGCGGCGGGCGACGCGCCCGACGCGTTCCCCGGAGCCATCCACGCCGCCGAACACGGGATGATCTCGCTGTTTCCGCTCTCCTTTCTCTGTGACCGGCGCGACGTGGGCGGACTCTCGACGCCCCACCACCCACACACCGACCGGAGCACGGTGTTCGTCTACGACGGCCATCCCGGCGGCGTCGGCCTCACCGGAGGCGCCTACGAAACCATCCAGGACCTCGGGGAGCGCACCCTGGCGATGCTCCGGGACTGTCCGTGCGCGGACGGCTGTCCTGCCTGCGTGCAGTCACCTCACTGTGGCAACGCCAATGACCCACTGGCGAAGGCACTCGCGAGAGACTTGCTCGCGGCTCTCTTCGAGTAAGCCGACCGTATGCTGTCGGCCTCGCGACAGTCGGGGACGTGACCTCCCCCGACACCGCGTGACAGGATCACGGCGACGGACCCCGAGCTCGTCACGAGGATTCGGCGAGGGCTAGTCTGTGACCACGTCTCGCGGATGGACCGGTACGGCGTCGTCGACTACGAGTCCCGAGCCGGAGTCGTTCGACTGGCCGACGACATGACTGTCGCAGTCGGTCCACCGTGGCACGACCCCGACAACTCGACCCTCGCGGATAGCTGGTGCGGCCAGTAAGGCCCTCTTACTGGGCGTATCACCGCTCTCACGACAGGTGATGCCGTCCGAAGAGCGTAACGTTACTAACCCAGGCCGCCCAACGCGGACACAGATTTCGACCACTCCCCGGAGTACCTGGTCTACCGCCCACATGATACGAGACGCCCGACTCGCGCTCCTCGTCGTCGTGCTTTTCGGCGTCGCCGCGCCAGCGCACGGAGCGCCTGTTGCCGACACAGCAGCTGGACTGACGACGACCGGGAACGCAACCATCGAGTCGGTCACGTACAGCGGGTCGGGCGCAGTCGAGGGCGTCGGCGACGGCCTCCACCTCTGGGTGAGCGGTACCCACCGGTTCGACGTCACTGTGAGCGGCGACGCCGCGCTCGACGGCGCGGTCTGTGTCCGTGCAGGGGGTGGCGACCCCGACTGTGGGAACGTCTCGCTGGCGGCCGGCGGGACAGACACGGTGTCGGTCGCAGTCGGTGAGTGGCCCGCGAACGCGACCGGGTCGGGGACGGTCACCGTCGAGGTCGACACGCCCGAGTCGGCGACGGCACTCGACACGATGACGGTACCCGTGACTGTTCTGGAGAAAGCGGGCGACCGCGACGACGACGGACTGTCGAACCAGCGCGAAGTCACCCTGGGGACGGACCTGTGGTCGAACGACACCGACGACGACGGTCTCTCGGACGGGGCCGAGGTACGGACCCACGGGACGGACGCGACCCGGCCCGATACGGACGGTGACGGCCTCGGCGACGGCGCAGAAATAACCGAGCATCAGACCGACCCCACGCAAGCCGACACCGACGACGACGGACTCGACGACCCGCGGGAACTCACGCTCGGCACCGAACCGGACAGGCGAGACACGGACGGCGACGGCCTCGACGACGGCCCCGAAGTCGACACCTACGGGACGAACGCGACCGACCCCGATACGGACGGTGACGGCCTCGACGACGGCGCCGAAATGACCGAGCACCAGACCAACCCGACGGCGGTCGACACGGACGGCGACGGCCTCGACGACGGCCCCGAAGTCGACACCTACGGGACGAACGC
>PXQN01000050.1:67475-68132 GCA_003021305.1 Halobacteriales archaeon QH_10_67_22
ACGGCCTCGAAGTCAACACTTACGGGACGGACCCGACCAACCCCGACACGGACGGTGACGGACTCGCCGACGGCCCGGAGGTGAACCGGTACGAGACCGACCCGACCGACCCCGACACGGACGGGGACGGCCAGAGCGACGCGGTCGACGCCGAAGGGACGGCTCCCCCGGTCTCGCCCGGAACGACTGCTCTCGGCGGTGCCATCGTCGTGGCTCTCGGCGGAGTCGTCCTGTGGCGATCCGGTCGGCTGCCGGCGTGGCCCTGGACCACCGACGACCGCCCGACGGGGGCGGCCGCCGCCGACACCGGTCGGGACCCGGACGGCAGTCCCGACATCGACGACGGCAGTCACGACGGGGAGCGCGCGGACACTGGGGCGGTCGAGGGCAACGACGGCCGATCCGGGTCGGCCGACGGACAGCACGGCTACCCCGACGAGTCGGAGGTACCTGGCGCCGAGGGTGACGTGCCGGACGTCCCCCCGGAGTTCATGTCCAACGAGGAGCGGGTGCGGTCGGTGCTGACCGCCCACGACGGACGAGTCCCCCAGTCGACGCTCGTCGAGGAGACCGGCTGGTCGAAATCGAAGGTGAGTCGCGTCCTCTCGCCGATGGAGGCCCACGAGGAGGTCGTCAAGATCAACGTCGGCCGGGGTA
>PXQN01000050.1:68151-72378 GCA_003021305.1 Halobacteriales archaeon QH_10_67_22
CGAGTCGACACTCGATACTTCGTTTGGCGGTCCACGAGACGTTTTGATGGTGAACCACCGACGAGCGTATTCACGTACTTGTGTCCGATAGTATCAGGCCCCGCGAAGGCGGTCCAGCACCGGGATCGCCGCGAGTCGCTCGTCGTCGAGCGCGTCCCAGTCGATCCCCGCCGGTTTCCCGGCCGGCGACGACGTTCGGACCGTCCGTTCGGGCGTGACGATCCGGTCGATCGGGACGTCGTGGGCATCGGTCGGCACCGCCTCGTCGACGACCTGGCGTTCGTGGACGGTCGTGGCGGTCGTCGTGTCGTCGTCGACCAGGCCGAACTCCCGGAGGAGTGCGAACTCCAGGTCGCTGTACCCTTCGCCTTTGCCGACGCGCTCGCCGCGTTCGGTCACGGCGACGCTGCCCGAGACGACCAGGTCCACCGGGTCGAGGTCCTCGGGCCCGACCTGGACGCCGGCTTCCGCGGAGCCCCCGACCGTCGTCGCGTGGTCGATATCCTCGATCTCGTCGGGGTCGAGCCGGAGGAAACACGCCTCCTCGGCCAGTCGCGGGACGGCCATGTAGACGGTCTTGCCCGCCCGCAGGGCCGCACGCCGGACGGGCAGCTGTGGCGCGTCGGGATTGGCCTTGACAGTGTCCGCGCTATCCCAGGTATCGAGGTCGGCGAGCCGGTCGGCAGCCGCGTCGGCGCCCGCGAAATTGGGTATCCGGCCGTGTGGCGGAAACGGAAACCGTGCCGCCCCGCTCTCCTCCAGTTCGTCCCAGACCCGCTCCCGAAGCGCCTGTTTTTCCATACCGCCAGTTGCCGGTCCAGGTACTAGTACGCTCTCACCTGCTGGACGGGACTCGCCGCCCGCCGAGCGGGTTTCCGGATCCTCGCTGCCCCTCTAAATCACGTCGGAGGCAGTCGAGTCCGCTTGGACGTCGGTGTCGGTGTCGATCCCCTGGATGAGGCCGACCAGGTCGGCGAGGTTGGGGAACGTGTAGACGGTGACGTCGACGTCGGTGTCGGTCGCGACGATCCGCGAGTCGATGACGAAGGCGATCTCCTCGTCGGGCCAGCCGCCCATCTTGTCGACGATGTCCGAGGCCGGCCCGAAAATAAAGGAGGGCGTCGACATGTCGATGGTCGTGTCGAGGACGTTGGCCCAGCCGTCGATGAACCCGGAGGTCATGATGTTGCCGATCTCCTGCATCGCCGACCGCTCCATGTCGGTGAACAGGCCGTCGGCCGCCTCGCCCCCGCCCATGTCGCCGACCATCCCCTGGGCGAGACGTTTGCTCCCCTTTGGGTCGAGCATGAACAGGACGTACCCGTGGGGTGGCTCCTGCAACTGGATGTAGATCCCGACCTGTTCGTGCTCGCCGAGATGTGTCTTGACGTCCTCCATGTCGAGGAAGTTGATCTTCGAGACCTCGATCTCGGTGTTCAGCCCCGCCATCTGGTTGAGGTGGTTCGAGACGTTGCTGGCCCCTTCCTTGGCCATCTCGTTGAAAAGTTCGAGTTTCCGCACGTCGACCCGGTAATCCATACCCCAGGGTGGGACTCTACCATCCTAAATATTCGGGCGAGCGTGCCGGGGTCGAGCGGAGCCGGACGCCCGCTCCTGGACCCCACCTACAGAAACGCTTTCAGGACTGCGAACAGGTCCGGACCCTCGTCCTCGTAGTGGACCGGAACGAACCCCGCTTCCCGGGCGGCCTCGACGTCCGCGGCGTAGCTGTCCCCGACCATGACGTACTCGTCGGCCGCCAGTCGGTCACGGACCGCCTCGTAGGGGTCGCCGTCGGTCTTGTGGCCGCCGACCTCGTAGGAGACGACCGTCGCGTCGACCAGGTCGGCGAGTCCGTGGTGGGCGAGTTTCCCGCGCTGCCAGTCGCCGACGCCGTCGGTGACGACCGCCACGCTGGTGTCGGGGTCGGCCCCCAGATCGGCGAGACAGTTCCGCGTCGCCTCGCTGACGGTCCCGGCCGCGTATTCGCGGTCGCGGTAGGCGGCGACTAGCGCGTCACTGTGCGTATCGGTACCCGCCCCGTCGTCTACATCGGGACTGCCCCCGGCGCACGCGAGCGCGGCGTCCATCCCCGCGTGGTACGGTCGTGGTTCCAGCGCCTCGAACGCATCGATGAAGGCGTCAGTGTACGCGGCGACGATTTCGTCGGTCGCCGTTCCGAGGTGGTCAGTGAGGGTCGCCGCCACGACCGCGTCGAACGACCGGTCGTACCGGACCAGCGTCCCGTCGAGGTCGACACACACCGCGGCCGTCATCAGTCCACGTCCAGTGGCTGGCCGTCCTCGGTCGGCGGCGCAACGTGGTCGATGTAGGACTCGGCGTCGGGTTCGTTTACCCGCACCCGGACGTGGATCTCCCCGAGCTCGTCCGGTTCGCCGACGGCGAAGTTGACGACGCCCTCGTAGGCGGCCTGTTTCTTCAGGTCGAACGAGAAGCGGTCACCCTCCAGGGTGTCGAAAAAGACGCCGCGAGCGGTGTCGAGTATCTCCTGGCGGTGGAGCGCCTCCGAGAGTGCCTCCATGTCGTGTGTCTCGGCGACCAGTTCGCCGTGACCCTGTTCGATGTCGGCCGTCGGGAACACCGCCTCGATGGCGTCCGCGACGCGGTCGGTCACCTCCGTGTCGTACACCGGTGCCGTGATCTGGACGTCGACGCTGTACACTGTGCTCATGGTCGCCTCGTCGGCGTGGTCGTGGTCGGGAGTCATCGTTGCTCCACGGTCGCCGCGGGGTCGGTCTCCAGGCCCCGGACGCCCTCATCCAGGAGCGTCCGGACCGTCGACCCGAAAGCGTCGAGACTGCCGGTGTTCTCGATGGTCGCGTCGGCCATCTCGATGGCCGCGTCCATGCCGAAGCCGGTCTCGCGCGCGTCGCGTTCCTCGAGGGATTCGCCGCCCTCGTCGGCGCCCGCGTCGCGGCCCCGCAGGTCAAGGCGTTCGGCACGCGTCTCGAAGGGTGCCCACACCTCGACGAGGTGGAAGTCCTCGCCGAAGGCGTCCTCGAAGCGTTCGACCTCGACGTCCGAGCGGATGCCGTCGACGACGACGGTCCCGCTGTCGGCCAGCGCGTCCTCGACGTGGGGCAGCGAGGCCTGTGCGATGGCGTCGGGGCCGTTCTCCTCGCGGAGCGTCTGTGCCATCTCGCCGTGGTGGGTCGCGGGGTCGAGTCCGCGGTCGCGACACGCCTGGCGGATCACGTCGCCCATCGTCACGACCGGGACCGACTCCTCGCGGGCGACGGCGGCTGCCTCGCTCTTGCCCGACCCCGGCAGGCCGACGATTCCGATGACTGTCATGGGCTCCACTACCGGGAGGCCGCGGTTAAGAACTGCGTTGTCGGGCTCTGGGGGAAGGTTTCTGTCCCCGGCGGCCGTACCCCCGTTGATGGCGGAGTCTACGGACGGGACAGAGGGGGAATCGTCGCCGGAGTACCCGCCGCCCACCGAGGCGCGTGGACCGGCGGACGCGACGCCGCCGGGCCCGAGCGGGTTGCCGGTCGTCGGGAACACCTTCCAGTTTCTCAGCGACCCGGTCGGGTTCTACGCCCGCTGTGGGTCCTACGACGCCGATGTCGTCGCCTACCAGGTCGGTCGCGACGACGGCTATATGCTCAAACACCCCGAGTACGTCGAGCGAGTGCTGGTCACCGACGACGCCGACTTCGTGCGCGCATCGGTCATCCAGGACTCGCTCGGGGAACTCGCCGACGGCGGCCTGTTCCTGCTGGAGGGCGAGGAGTGGCACGACCACCGGACTGCGCTGCAGCCGTCCTTCTACCGGGACCGGATCGAGACCTACGGCGAGATGATGGTCGCGTTCGCCGACGAGTGCGCCGAGCAGTGGCGCGGCCGCGACCGCGTGACCGTCTCCGAGGAGATGCGCTCGCTGACCCTGGAGGTGCTGGCCAAGACGCTGCTGGACGTCGACATCCGCGACCAGGAGTCGGCGATCCGCGACGCCGCCGCGGCCATCTCCGAGCGGTTCGACGCGGGGTCGCTGTCGGCGTTTCTCCCGCTGTGGGTGCCGACGCCGGCCAACCGCCGCTGCAAGCGCGCCATTGCGCAGTTCGACCGGGCCATCGAGGACATCGTCGCCGAACGCCGCGCCAGCGACGAGTCGTTCGACGACCTCCTGTCTATCCTCCTCTCGCTGGATCTGGACGGCGGCCTCGACGAACGGGAGATCCGCGACCACCTCTTTACCTTCCT
>PXQN01000084.1 GCA_003021305.1 Halobacteriales archaeon QH_10_67_22
GCCTCCTTCTTCTCGATCGCCGGCCCCGAGATCATCTCGAAGTACTACGGCGAGTCCGAACAGCAGCTCCGGGAGATCTTCGAGGACGCGACCGAGGAGGCCCCCAGCATCATCTTCATCGACGAACTGGACTCGATCGCGCCCAAGCGCGAGGACGTCACCGGCGAGGTCGAACGCCGCGTCGTCGCCCAGCTGCTGACGATGATGGACGGCCTCGAATCGCGGGGCCAGGTCATCGTCATCGCCGCGACCAACCGCGTCGACTCGGTCGACCCCGCCCTGCGCCGGCCGGGGCGGTTCGACAGGGAAATCGAGATCGGCGTCCCCGACGAGATCGGCCGCGAGGAGATCCTCCAGATCCACACCCGCGGGATGCCCCTCTCGGACGACGTGACGCTCGGTCGCCTCGCCAGCGAGACCCACGGCTTTGTGGGCGCCGACATCGAGTCGCTCACCAAAGAGGCCGCGATGAAGGCCCTGCGGCGATATCTCCCCGAGATCGACCTGGACGAGGAGGACATCCCGCCGAGTCTCATCGACCGGATGATAATCAAACGCGAGGACTTCCGGGGGGCTCTGAACGAGGTGAGTCCCAGCGCCATGCGGGAGGTCTTAGTGGAGTTGCCGAAAGTCTCCTGGGACGACGTGGGCGGGCTCGAAGACGCAAAGGGCAACGTCCAGGAGTCCGTCGAGTGGCCGCTCAACCAGTCCGAGAAGTTCACGCGCATGGGGATCGAGCCACCCAGCGGCGTCCTCCTCTATGGCCCGCCGGGCACGGGCAAGACCCTGATGGCAAAGGCCGTCGCCAACGAGACCGACGCCAACTTCATCTCGGTGCGCGGGCCACAGCTACTCTCGAAGTGGGTCGGCGAGAGCGAGAAGGCCATCCGCCAGACGTTCCGCAAGGCCAGACAGGGCGCCCCCACGGTGATCTTCTTCGACGAACTCGACTCGCTGGCGCCCGGTCGGGGCGGCGAGGTCGGGTCGAACGTTTCGGAACGGGTCGTCAACCAGCTCCTCACGGAGATGGACGGCCTCGAGGACATGGAAGACGTCATGGTCATCGGCGCGACCAACCGGCCGGACATGATAGACCCCGCGCTGATCCGCTCGGGGCGGTTCGACCGCCTGGTGATGATCGGCGAACCCGACACCGAAGGGCGCGAACAGATCCTCCGGATCCACACCGAGGACTCGCCGCTGGGTGCAGACGTCAGCCTGCGCGAGCTCGCCGAGATCACCGACGGGTACGTCGGCTCGGACCTGGAGTCGATCGCCCGCGAAGCGGCCATCGAGGCGCTGCGCGAGGACGAGGACGCCGACCTGGTGAAGATGCGCCACTTCCGGCAGGCGATGGACAACGTCCGCCCCACGGTCACCGACGACATCCGGGACTACTTCGAGCAGATGGAAGAGGAGTTCAAAAGCGGCGGCGGCGAACCCCAGCGCCGCTCGGGCGGCCGCATCGGTTTCCAGTAACGACGACCCCGGCCCCGGTTCTCGTCGGGTCCGCTGTTTTCCAGACCGTTAGCCTGTGTCTTCGTGTGCCTGGATGCGATCGAGCCAGGATTCGACCGCCTCGTGGCCGTGATACCGGAACTCCCGGTTCCGCGGGTCGTACTCGATGATTCCGGAACTGGCCAGCTTCGGCACGTGGACGTGGTGGAGTTTCATCTCGACCTGGTCGTACGCCGGCCGGTCGCCTGTCCGCACCTGTTCGCACTCGACGACGTGTTCGGTACACTCCCTGACCGATGCGGTTTCGTCGACCTCCTCGACCAGGAACCGAACGAGGTCTCGCCTGCGCTCGTCCGCCAGTAGAGACAACACCGCGTCGAGGGACAGCGACCGCTCTATCGGATTGCAGTAGTCATCTTCGTCTTTTTCGCCGCTATCGTCGGACATGTGTCAACTGAAGTAGCGCCCTCTGTGTGATTTTGTTGTCAAACAGTTAAATATTAATCGCCTACACTGACAGCCAGCGGTCGCCAGCGCCGTCGCGAACAGCCGACCTGTGGTCGTCGAGGTCTGGGAGGTCGTGCCGGGCCCCCGACAGCGTGCTCGTCGATCCGCGGCTGCAATAGCAGCTACTCGCTCGATTCCTCGCCGGTCCCGAAACGGATCTCGAAGCGCGCGCCGCCGTCCTCGCTCTCGGTCGCCCGGATACGCCAGCCGTGGGCGTCGACGATGCGCTCGACGATGCTGAGGCCGAGCCCGGTCCCGTCGCCGTCGCTGACGCCCCGCTCGAACACGGCGTCTCGCTTGTCAAGCGGCAGGCCGGGACCGTCGTCGGCGACGGCGACGCCCTCGCCCTCGCAGTCGTCCAGTGGCTCGACCCGGACAGTCACGTCGGGGCCGGCGTGCTCGACAGCGTTGCGGAACAGATTTTCGAACGTCTGTTTCAGGCGCTTCTCGTCGGCCCAGACAGTGGCGGTCCACTCACACTCCAGGGTCGCGTCGTGTGTCTCGACGAGGTCCCAGGCCTCCTCGACGACGCGTTCGCCGTCGGCCGACTCGCGGCTCTCGACGCTCCAGCCTTCGTGGGCTACCGTGAGCAAGTCGTCGATGAGCGTTTCCATGCGTTCGAGCGCGTCGGCGAGGGAGTCGACGTGTTCGACCTCCGCCCCCGTCGTCGCCCGCCGCAGGAGGCCCACCTGTCCGTACGCGACCTGGAGTGGGTTCCGGAGGTCGTGGCTGACGATGCTGGCGAACTCCTCTAAGCGCTGTGTTTTCTCCTCCAGTTCCCGTTTGCGCGCCAGCCGTTCGGTCACGTCGGTGAATATCGCGTAGTACTGCCGGCCCTCGCTGGCGTCGATGGGGAACCCTCGAAAGAGGAAATCCCTGATACCCTCTGGCGTTTCCAGGCGGACCGGCTCGACCGTGACACCCTCCCCGTCGGTGAAATCGGTCGGTGACTCCCCGTCGGAATCGGTGAGATAGGACGCGAATTGCGTCCCCGCGACAGCGTCGCCCTCGTCGGCGAGCGTCCGTTCGAACGCGGGGTTGGCGCTCTCGATTCTGAGCCGTCCAGCGTCGTCGCGCTCGAGGAGCACCGCCGCGTCCGGGACGTTGTTGAACAGGGCACGAAACCGGTTGCGTTCGCGCCGGGTCTCACTCTCCGACCGGATCCGCTGGACCGCCGTCGTCAGGTGTGCGGCCAGGATCTCGGCCAGCGCGAGGTCTTCCTCGTCGAACGCTCCGGGTTCGTCGCTGATCACATTGAACACGCCGATATCGTCGAGGGCGACTGTCATCCCCGACCTGATCTCCGGGGACGTCGGACTGGCGATGTCGTGCTCGGCCGTGTCTCTGACCAGAACTGACTCGCCCGTCCGATAGGTGTGTCCCGTCGCACCCTGGTCGAGGTCGAACGTCGAGGCATCCTCACGAGCGAGCGAGGACGACTCCGCCGCGACGGTCGGGACGAGTGCCTCGCCCTCCCGCACGTAGATGAGACTGTCGAGAAAATCGAGCAGTTCCCCGGCCGCGTCGGCTGCTCGCTCGAACGCTTCCCGGTCAGTCTCGCAGGCGACGAGGTCGACCGCGACGCCGTGGAGCGCACGCAGTTTCTCCCGGTAGTCCTCCGCGGCCTCCCGGGCGCGGTCGCCTCCCGTCTCGCTCTCGATAGTTCGGTTCGACCCGCCTGGCTCTGTCCCGGCGACGTCACAGACCAGCGACGCGACGTCGGAATAGCCCTCCCCGTCGTGGTGGTCGTCGGCCGTTGCCTGTCCCGCTGACTCCTCGCCCGAGGGTCCCTCGACGGTGACCACGTCCACCCCAGTCTCGTCGTCGAACACGACAGCTTCCGGAGTGTCGTCCGCATCTCCGAGTTGCACCGCCACGACTGGCACCGGCACGCCCGCGTCCCGGACCTTCCGTACCACGTCGGTCGGCCGGAGACTGGCAGTCGCCTCGTCGACGACCACACAATCACAGTCGTTGGTCACCGCGGGGTCGTCGGGTCCCGAGCCCACGACTGTCAGCCGTCTGTCGTCGATCCGCAAGCGTTCGTTCTCGGCTTCCCCCACAATTACCGTCTTGATATCGTGGGAGATGCCCATACTTAGACTGGTCTACAGACCGCTTAAAAATGTACCGGACTTTTCGTTTCGGCCCCGCGAACACTCATTTTAGTTGTCGGAACGAGGCGGAAACAGACGACCCAGCGGTCGGAAAATCGACGTCTGGCTACAGTTCGCCGAGTTTTCGCAACAGCTGTCCGCGATACTCCTCGTCGGCCTGGACGCCCTTGAGTTCGAGGACGTTGCGTTCGAGTTTGTCGAGTGCGACGCCGAAGGCGGCGTCCGCGCCGTACCCTTCACCGGAGCCGGCAGCCTGGCCCTTGTTCGTGCGCAGACGGATCTGACATTGGAGCAGGGGGGTGCCCCGCAGTTTCTCCTTGTGCTCGTGAAAGCGGACGTGGGCGTGCTGGACCTGCATCTGTCTGTACTTGTCGGCGACGCGCTCGATGCGCTGTCGGATGTCGTCGCGACTGATCGTGTCCAGCAGCTTGATGTTGGTGATCTGGACGTCCATGTGTTCCTCTTCGGTGAACGTCAGCGCCCGGAGGACGTCCGTCTTCGTGAGGATGCCCTCGACGACGCGGTCGTCGCCCGGGGGGGTGACGACCAGTCCGGCGCAGTCCGGCGTAGTCCTGTTCGAGCATGCGCTCGACGGCGTCCCGGACCGAGTCGTCGGGTGTCGTCGTCGCGACCGGCGAGTTCATCTCGTCGTAGACCGGCAGGTCGAGCACGCGGTCGATGTCGCCCGAGCGCTCGCCGCGGGTCGCCTTGTCCATGTCCCGGACGACGATATCGACGATGTCGTGGCGGGTCACCATCCCCGTCAGCAGTCCGTCCTCGTCGAGCACCGGCAGCCGCGAGATACCGTGTTCCCGCAGGAGATTGATAGCCTGGCCGACGTTCGTGTCGTCGGTGACCGTCACCACGTCCTCGGTGTAGATCTGCTCGACCGTGAGCGCGTCGAGGTTTTCGAGCACCGCCTCGAGGATGGCGTCCTCGGTGACGATGCCCCACAGCCGGTCGGCCTCGAACGCTGGCGCGACTTTCGTCCCGCCCTCGACGAGCACTCGGGCCACCTTGCGAACGTCGTCGGTCCGGGACACTTTCGGCGCCGACCGCATCATGGCCTGTGCCTTGGTGTTGTCCTCGACGTGGGACTGGACCAGCTGTTTCTGCGTGATGACGCCAGCGTACCCGTCGTCGTCGGTGACGATGATCCCCTTGGGGTTGTCCCGTTCGAACAGGGACCGCACCTTCCCCAGGCGTTCGTCCACGTCGACGGCGACGTACTCGCTGGTAGCAATGTCAGAAATATTCATTTGTTTTCCCGTCCCGGGAGTTGGCAGTCGGACGTATTCAAACTTGGCGACTCGGATCTCCCTGTCTCCGGTGGCTCTGTGTCGGGAGTCGCTGTCGTCGTGCCCGGGGCACTGTCCAGGGGGCCCCAGGCCGGCCGTAGTCGACATCTCCGTCTTCGGTCCGTACACGTCCCTCGTCGGTCCCCACGAAACACTCCGCGGGGTCGACTAGAACACGGATAGAACTATATAGATTTGGTAGTGAAACAATACCGATCGCAGTAAAGCATTAGATACCGGCTTCCCTGGTTTCGCGTGAGCGCCATGACTGGAACGGAGTCCCCGATTCGACAGTAGTCGAATAGTAATACGTCTTTAAACGTACGTGACGATTTTCGTACCTTTCGTCGTGACTCCGCACTCGATTTTAACGTTTGTTCATCGAAAATCGGTTTCGGTTCTATGTGAAACACAATCACACGGTATGAGCGGAAAAGAGGGGAAGTTTTTTCATCTCGGGCGTTGCCTGTCGGAGTACGATGACAGGGACAGAGAAGCCACGTATCGAGCTGTACGTCCGTTCGTTGTTACCCGACGGGGCTCACGGCCGCCAGGAGGCGGTCATCGAGCGGCTGAAGCGGCTCGACGCCGAGGACAAGACCGAGAGTTTCTCGGTCATCGTCTGGGGCAAACAGATCGCCCGCGAATCGGCGGGCGCGCGTACGGAGGAAGGCGAGTACATTCTCAACAGAGTCGCCGAGTTCAAACAGTGGGCACTGTCGAACAACGTCTCGCTGGAGTCGTTTTACCAGAAACAGAGCGTCGGCAACGAGACGACCGACGAGTCCTACGACGCTATCGTCCTGCCGGTGATGGGGCTGGCCGAGTACCAGGACGGTGAACTGCGACACGTGGCCCCCTGTTCGAGCGGGGACACCGTTTTCACTATCCCCGACCGTCTCGACCGGTTCGAACGCGGCGAACCCGCTGCCGTCGAGGCCGACAGCAACGTCTCGATCCTCTCGGACTGATAGTGATTATTGTAGGTCTGTTCCGGATCGACCGCACGACTGCGTGCGGTCGTACCGGTAAATCGCTACAATAATCACTATGACGGCGGCAATCCTCGACCCCCCGCCGGGGTCTTTGTTCTGTTTCCCCCCTGCCACGTTCCGCCGGATTCATACTGTCGGACACACGCAAGTCGACACTCGATACTTCGTTTGGCGGTCTCCGAGACGTCTCGATGGTGAAACACCGACGAGCGTGTTCACGTACTTGTGTCCGACAGTATCAGCAGACGAACTGCGACAGATAGACAGTGCCGTCCGGCCCGACGTGGACGTCGACGCCGGTCAGCGACCCCTCTGCGGTCGTGGGTGACACCTCGCCGCTCTCGGCGGCGTCGGCGAGGGCCGTTCCGAGCCTCTCGGCGGACGTGAAGGCTTCGTCGCCGGGCTGGGGGTTCGTCGTGACCAGCGAGGGGCGCGTCCCCCGGCAGGTGTCGCCGATCGCCTCGGCGAGGCGTTCGCCCGACGGCCGCGAGGCGTCGCCGTAGACCGACTTCACCCAGCGCTGGTTGGCGAACGTCGCCACCCTGTCGAGTCGGTCGTTGCGCTCCAGTTCCGTTCGGTCGGTGTCGCTCCGCCGGTCGTCGACCGCCGCGAGGTAGGCCCGCTCCGCCGCGGCGAGGCCGACGCCGTTGGCCTCGTCGGCCGACCCCGGGACGTTCTCGACGGTGAGGTCGCCCCCGCCGGTCCCCGGGAGCGCGATGACCCCCAGCAACCCCAGCACCAGGACCGCGGCCCCGACGAGCGCGACGACCAGGGCCACAGCGTATTTCGCATCGAGCAGGTCCAGATACGACGTCTCGCCGAGTTCGTCGGCGTAGTCCTCGTCGCTCGGGATGTGTCGGTCAAGGGTGGCGTTGCCACACCGGTTGCACGGTGGGGAGTTTTTCTGGTGTTGCCGGCCACACTCGGGACAGAGCCAGACCGGTTCGCGCTGGTAATCGTCGCCGACGTCGGGGGCGGTCGGAACGACTGCCCGCTCGAACTTGTGGTGGCCGCAGTTGTCACACGGCGGGTCGTTGCGCCCGTGGGGCTTCTCACACCAGGCACAGCGCCACTTCGCCGACCCGTCGGCGTCACCGTCGCTCATCGTTACTGTCTGACTGGCACGTCCCGGTCGGCGAGATACTGCTTGACCTCGGCGATCGAGTACTCCTCGAAGTGGAAGATAGACGCCGCCAGCGCCGCGTCGGCGCCGGCAGCCGTGAACACCTCGTAGGCGTCCCCGGGCCCGCCACACCCCGAAGAGGCGATCACCGGCGTCGAAACCGTCTCACAGACCGCCCGCGTCAGCGGGATGTCGTAGCCATCCTTGGTCCCGTCGGCGTCGATCGAGTTGACGAACAGTTCGCCCGCGCCGCGTTCCTCGGCCTCCTCGGCCCAGGATATCACGTCGACGTCCGTCCCCTCGCGGCCGCCTTTCACCGTGCACTCGAACCAGCAGGACTCGCCGTCGACCTCGACGTAGTGCTCGCCCGTCTCGTCGTACCGGCGGCGGGCGTCGACGCTGATGACGATACACTGGCTCCCGAACGCGGCCGCACCCTCCTCGATGAGCTCGGGTCGTTCGAGCGCACCAGTGTTGATCGAGACCTTGTCGGCGCCCGCCCGCAGGGTCTCTTTGACGTCCGAGCGGGTGCGAATGCCCCCGCCGACGGTCAGCGGAATGAACACCTCGTCGGCGACCGCCGAGACGGTGTCCAGCATCGTCTCCCGGCCCTCCGCCGAAGCCGTGATGTCCAGGAAGACGAACTCGTCGGCGCCGGCCTGGTTGTACTTTGTGGCCATCTCGACGGGGTCGCCGGTGTAGGCCAGGTCTTCGAAGTTGACGCCGGTGTAGACGGCCGCGTTGCCGTCCTCGTCCAAGTCCACGTCGATACAGGGGATGATCCGTTTCGTGAGTGCCATGCGCGGTGGTTCTGTTCGAAACTGGACACCGCGTGCTAATGTGTCCACCGGTCTCGACGCCGAGGCGGTTCTATTATCGCACTCTGAAACCACGAAACAGGTTTATTGGGAACTGTTTGCCTATCGATACCATGGTAGAATCCGGGCCGGACCGCGGGGCGACTCCCATCGTCGGGAACATCCTGCTGGTCGCGGTCGTACTGGTCGTCGCCGTCTTGCTGGTCGTGCTCTCGTTTACCTTTCTGGAGCGGACCGGCACGCCGACGGCCGACGCGAAGTTCGAGTACGAGCAGACGGCCGCGGGCATCGAGATGAAACCGGTGGCGCTGGGAACCGACGTCGCAGTGCAGTTGAACGGCAGAGAGGTCGCGACCTTCGACGCCGACAGCGCGGGCCAGCGAACGCTCATCCCGACCGCCCCCGGCGACCGGATCACCGTCGTTTCCGAGGACGGCGACCGGTCGGTGCTGGTCACCAAGGAGATCGACGACCGCTCGGAGATCGGCGACTTCATCGCCTACTACACGTTCGAGGGGAGTGGGGGGACTGTCACCGACCAGTCCGGCAACGGGAACGACGGGACACTGGAGAGCGACGGCGCGTCCGGTCCGACCTCGGCGGGTTGTGGCCTCAGCTTCGACGGCTCGGACGACCACGTACTGGTCGAGGACATCTCTTCGCCGGTCGACGTCGAGGAGTTCACTATCGCAATTACCTACGTCCAGCAGGGGTCGGGCAGCGACGACGGCATCGTGCAGCTGGTCGAACACACGTGGTCGGGCAACGAGTGGTTCCTGGAGAACTCGGACGGCAACCCCTACCGGATCGACTACGCTGTCGAGTTTCCCTCCGAGACCGTATCGAGCGGGACGTCGTACAGCTACGGCGAGCGACACACCGTGGTAGGAACCTACGACGGCAGCGAGTACGCACTCTACGTCGACGGCAGTCCCGTCGCCTCGGACACTTTCTCCCGCCCGGTCGACATGGGCGACATGCGGTTCGGTCGCGACTTCGAGTCGAACAGCCAGTACTTCGAGGGCCTGATCTGTGAGAGTCGCCTCTACTACAGCGCCTTCGACGACGAGGAGGTCGAACGGCTGACTACGGCGATGTCGTGACCCGCTGGGTGCGTCTCGCTGGCCCGACGGTGGCACGATTCCGACACGCTAAGGTACCCGCCCGGCGAAACCCCGCTCATGGCTGACGACCACGGACACAACGAGGAGCGTCCGGCGTACGATCCGGCGAACAAGGAGTTGCCCGAACGAGCGCCGCCCCTGCGGCGTACGGCGCCTCAGAGCGACTACAGACAGGAAGACGTCGGCATCGGCCTGCTCGTCCTCGTCGTCGGACTCGCGATCACGTTCGGCCTCCCCCTGGCGCTGGTCTGAGAGCGGTCCAGTCGCCCGCCTCCGGGTAATTTTCCGGGGGCTGTCCCGTCCCGCGGGAACTCCCGCCGGACTCTTGGGCCCCCTTCCCCGGCGGGGAACCTACGCCAGTTCCCGCTCGATGACCTCACGGAGGTCGGCCACCTCGGCGGCGGCCGTCGACACCGCCTGGTCATCGACCTCGACCTCCAGGCGCCCCGATTCGTCGGCCGCGCCGAGGTCGTACACCGGCGTGACGCCGTCGAACGCCTCTCGCACGCTCCGGGGGTCGGTCGTCTCGACCACGACCCGGCCGGGCTCTTCGCCGAAGAGATGTGCCGCGGGCGAGCCGGTGCTCGGCGCGTCGAGTTCGACGGTCGCACCGGCGTCGTCGTGGACCCTCGGGATACTGGAGCAGTTCGGGGAAGCGGTCGGTGCCGCCGAACTGCGCGAGGTACTCCGACCCGCCCAGTCGGGCCTCGGCCTCGCCCGCCAGCGAGCGCGCCCCGACCAGCAACAGTTCGCCCTCGCCAGCGAGCGAGAGGCCGGGTGTGTCGTAGCCCTTCTTGACGCCGACCATCGCCAGCGTCGGCGTCGGCGAGATCGGGCCGGCCTGTGAGTCGTTGTACAGCGAGACGTTGCCGCCGACGACGGGCACGTCAAGCGTCGAACACATCTCGGCCAGCCCGTCGACGATCCCCTCGAAGCTGCCGTAAACGTCCGGTTTCTCCGGATTGGCGCCGTTGAGACAGTCCACCGCGGCGTACGGGCGGGCGCCCTTGGCGGCCACGTTGGTCGCGTTCTCCAGGGCAACCGCGCGGGCACCCTCGTAGGGCGCGGCGTCAGTCCAGTTGGGGTCGGCGCCGGCGGCGTAGGCGAGGCCGACACCGGCCTCCCGGACCGCCAGGACCGCGGCGTCGTCGCCCGGCGGCGTCGCCGTCCGGACCTGAACCTCGTGGTCGTACTGGCGGTACACCCACCGTTTGGAGGCGGTGTTCGGACTGCCGACGACCGCCTCGAACGCCGCCCCAAGGTCAACGTCGTCGGGCAGGTCCCGCGGTTGCTCGGCGGGCGTCTCGGACGGCAGGTCGTGGAACGGTGCGCCCTCGCCGAGGAATTCCGCCGGGGCGTCGACGACTGTCTCCGCCTCGTCACCGTCACCACCGAAGGTACAGACGTAGTTGCCGTCGGTCACCTCGCCGACGACCGACGAGCCGAGGTCGTACCGGTCGGCGAGTTCACGCACCCGGTCGACGTGCTCCGGGCGGACCTCGTAACACATCCGCTCCTGGCTCTCGGCGAGCAGGATTTCGAGGGCGTTCATGTTCGGCTCGCGCTGGTGGACCCGGTCGAGTTCGATCCGGGCACCGAGACCGCCCTTGGCGACCAGCTCCGAGGAGGCTCCCCCGAGTCCCGCGGCACCGAGGTCGCGAGCGGACTCGACCAGGCCCTCGTCGAGCAGCGCCTCGTTGCACTCGATGAGCAGTTTCTCCGTGTAGGGGTCGCCGACCTGGACCGCCGGGCGGTCCTCGGTCTCGGCGTCCGCTGCCAGGTCCTCGCTGGCGAAGGAGGCCCCGCCCAGTCCGTCCCGGCCGGTGGCGTTGCCCACGAGGACCAGTTTGTTCCCCGGCGTTTGGGCCTCGGCGGTCACCAGTCTGTCGGGGTCGTCGATCAGGCCGAGACAGGAGACGTTCACCAGGGGGTTGCCCTCGTAGTCGTCGTGGAAGGCGACCGACCCCGCGACCGTCGGGACGCCGATGCAGTTCCCGTAATGGGAGATCCCCTCGACGACGCCCTCGAAGAGATACCGGGAGTGCTCGCGGTCGAAGTCGCCGAAGTACAGCGAGTCCGCCAGCGCGATGGGGTAGGCGCCCATCGACAGCGTGTCTCGGACGATGCCACCGACACCGGTGGCCGCGCCGTCGAACGGGTCGACGTAGGACGGGTGGTTGTGGCTCTCGATGCCCATCGTGATGTACGTCTCGCCGGTCGTGTCCTCCGCGCTCGCGTTCTCGTCCGCGTCCGTGAAGTCGGGCAACCGGACGACGGCGGCGTCGTCGCCGGGTCCGACGATGACCTGGTCGCCGTCGCTGTCGAACGCCGAGAGCAGCGGCCGCGAGGAACGGTACGCGCAGTGCTCGCTCCAGAGGTTCTCGAACAGCGCGGCTTCGGCCGGCGTGGGGTCGCGTCCCAGCGTCTCGACCACGAGTTCGCGGTCGGCCTCGGATAGTGCCATTACCGGACCGTCGCTGCCCGCGGGGCTAAACGGTTTCCATGCCCGGCCGGGTGTTCCCGCCTCCGAACTCATACGGTCGTGCGTACCTAATTTCTGCAGTGTCGGTTCGGATCGGCGTTTCGGACCACGGGGACAGTCGTCTGTTACGTGGGCACGAAAAGAATTACGCACGACCGTATCACTCTCCGGTCCCCAGTCGCCACCCGTCGACGGCGACGACCCGGCGTTCGACTCCACCTGTCAACTGGACCACTGGTTTTATTTATAGGGCCCCCAGAGAGTGCAACTATCCGTGCTCGGTCGGGGGTCGACCGGACGGGCTGGGGTCAACATGGTAGACTCGAACGGCGGACACGACAGTGGTGCAAAAGAGGAACAGCGTTCGGACGGGTCGGTCGCGGTCAAATCGACGTACAAGGTGCTGGGAGCGCTCGAGGACGGCGAGGCGGCCGGCGTGCTCGGTCGCAACGACGCCGACGGGGGAACCCCGATAGGCGTCCAGGGCGCCGTCCCGAACACCGATGACGGGTACGGGCTCGCGACGCCGGACGCACTCCGCCTCCTGGGGATTCTCGACACCGACGGGACGACTTTCAGAGTCGACACGACAGTCGAGAGTGACCCCGAAGACGCGGCGAACGTCGTTGTCGGATACGAGGAAAACGTGGTCGAGAACGACGCGGTCGGGGCGACGATAAGCGGCGGTGGTCGGGAGTGGGGTGGTCCAAATGCGGGGTGGAACCGAGTATTCGACGATTACGGAACGGTTTCCGGCGGTTTCGGAAACCAGGCTGGTGGGGGGTACCAAGCGGAACCCGGCCCTGCTCCGGCCGCCACGGTTGGCGGTGGCAGGCTAAACACGGCAAGTGGGACGAAAAGCACTGTCGGAGGCGGTGCATACAACGATGCAGAGGGCCCTCTCAGCACAGTCGGTGGTGGCGATGGAAATTCCGCTCGCGGTGAGGCGGCGACGATAGCCGGCGGCTACGACAACGCCACGTCAGAAGTCGACAGTGCAACTGTCGGGGGCGGACGGGACAACCGCTCGGGCAGCGACTTCGCGACGGTCGGGGGCGGACAGCACAACCGCGCCGCGGGGACCCACGCGACGGTCCCCGGCGGGAAGCGAAACCGGACGAGCGGCGCGGCGTCGTTGGCGGCCGGTTCGTACGCACAGGCCGAAGACGACAACGCCTTCGTCTGGAACGACGGGAGCGGCGCCGATACCGCAGAACCTGAAGACGACGCCGACAGGTTCTCCTCGTCGACGGCGGACGGTTCCGGGGTTACCGGTTCACAGACCTTCCACGTCAAGGCCACCGGCGGCGCCAGGTTCGTCACCGACGCCGAGAACAACGCGGTCACCTACCTCTCGGGCGGGTCCGGTGGCTGGTCGACCACGTCGACACGGACGGCAAAGACGAACGTCGAACCGGTCGACCCCGAGACGATGCTCGAGGGCGTCGACTCGATGGAGGTGTCCACCTGGGAGTACCGCGACGGCGACGGCGACGGGGCGGGTGTCACCCACGTCGGTCCGATGGCAGAGCAGTTCCACGAGGCGTTCGACGTCGGCGACAGCGAGGAGACGATAAACTCGATCAACGCCGACGGCGTCGCGTTCGGCGCCATCAAGGGGCTCTCGGCGAGTGTCGACGAGACCGACGAGCGCGTCGACCGCCAGGCCGACCGTCTCGACCGACTGGAAGCCGAAAACGAGGCTCTCCGGACGGAACTCCAGGAGCGCGACGACCGCATCGACGACCTGGAGGCCCGACTCGCGTCCGTCGAACAGCGACTCGACGCCGGCGTCAGCGACTGACCCGGCGCCGGATGGGGGGGTTCTCCGCCGCCGACCGAACCGACACCCCGACTGGTTCACTCCCGCGCTCGCCGGACGAACACGCCAAAGACCAGGTATGCGTAGCCGACGGCACCGGCGACGGCGCCCGCGACTTCGACGGCCAGGCCGGCCGCGAGTACCACCACCGTCGCCAGCGCCGTCCGGGGTGGTTCCACGTCGGCCCCGGCGGTGGGCGGGCGGTCTACAGGTCGACGTCGACCCGGCGACCGGTCCGGGCGGACTCGTAGGCGGCTTCCGTGACCGCGGTGACGACCAGCGCGTCCCGAGCGGTCGCGGGCGGGGCCCGTCCCTCGCGGATACACTTGAGGAAGGCCGTGGGCTTCGATTCGTACTCCCAGCTGTCGGTGCTCGGGTGGACGACAGTGCCGTCGGCGTCCAGGAATCTCAGGTCTCGGCGGTCCCAGCCCTCGCCCTCGATGTAGACTGCGCCGTCGTCACCCCAGAGGTGGAGGTGCTCGCGGGTCCGGGGGGCGTCACCGGAGACGGCGACCGACGCGACGGTGTCGTCCGCGAACCGGACGGTGAGCGTCGCCTGCCTGTCGACGCGGTCGGCGTCGTCGTCGAAGACCATCTGTGCGTCGACGCTCTCCGGGGTCGCCCCGGTCACCCAGCAGACGGCGTCCAGCAGGTGGCTGCCGGTGTCGTACAACATTCCGCCGCCCGACAGGTCGGGGTCGCCCCGCCAGGCGTCCCGGTTGTGAGTGATCCAGTCCTGGGTTATCTCGGCGGTGACGAACGTCGGGTCACCGGCCACCTCCGGGAGACGCCGGCGTGCGGTCCGGAAGACCGGACTCTGGTGGCGCTGGTAGCCGACGTGGAGAACGGGGTCGCCCGACTCGGCCCGCTCGACCAGGTCCCGCGCCAGTTCGAGGTCGGTACACAGCGGCTTCTCACAGAGGACGTGGATGCCCCGGTCGAGCGCCGCGACGACCTGGTCGTAGTGGAGGGTGTGTGGCGTGGCGATGACGACGGCGTCGGGGACTGCGCCGATTAGCCCTTGGGAATCGGGCGGGACGTGCCTGTCGGCGCCTGGCCCGTCGACGTACAGGGAACAGGTCAGGAGTCCCCCCAGGACGGCGCCGGCGGTCAGCAGTCCGATACCGACGGTCAGTGCGCGCAGCGCGGGTGCGCCCGTCCGGCGGAACGCCCGGCAGGACAGCCACGTCAGGATGGTCCCGAACGCCAGCGTTACGGCCTTCATCGTCACGACGAACAGGCCGAGGTCGAACGTGACCGGGAGTGAACTGCCGGTCAACACCGAGAAGCACAACAGCTGGTCGAGTGCGCCGCCCAGCAGTATGCCGAGTGTGCCCACCTCGAACCCGACAGCGAGAAACCACAGGGGGCGCGAATCTCCGAGATCACGACCTCCCCGGGCCGCCCCATCCGGCCCGGCGAAGACGATTTCACGCGGCAGGCTCAACGGACGACGATGGGCATTCGCATCGGGTCGGTGCTCCTCGTGCTCGGACTCGTCGTCCTCGCGGGCTGTAGCGTCCTCCCCGCCGGGAGTGGGGACGGTCCGGTCGACACCGTGACGCCGGTTCCGGTCACGGAGCAGACTCCGGACGAGCGGGTCTCACCCGAATCGCTACCGCCCGGCGTCTCGGCAGGCGGCGACCTGAACGTCCCGGCGCTCGAGCGGGCCCACGAGCGGGCCCTCGGGAACCAGTCCTACGAGTGGACGGTCCGATACGTCGTTTCGGGCGAGGAATCGCCCCTGCCGAGCCGGAACTACACTCGCCGGGTCGTCGTCGACGAGGACGCCCTCCTCGCCGAACAGAAAACGACGAACCCGCCGGTCGATGACACGCTGTACGTCTCGGACGGCACCGGCTACCTCCGCTCGGCCGGGCCCAACGAGACTGCGTTCGAACGGATCGACCAGGCCCGTGACAGCGGGGAGTTCGTCTTCGCAGACGAGATACTCCGTCGGTTCCTCGACGGCGTCGAGCCCGAGATATCGGTCGTCGAGCACAACGAGCGGACGTACTACCGCCTGCACTCGGCCGACGGCGAGCTCCCCGACCAGTTGCGCGGGCTCGGGTCCGGCGTCTGGAACTACGAAGTGACCGCCTACGTGACCCCCGAGGGACTGGTCGGAACCCTTGTCGTCGACTACGACCGGGGCGAGGCCAGGGGGGTCGAACACGTCTCGATCCGGTACGACTACACGGACCTCGGCACGGCGACGGTCACGGAACCCGACTGGCTGTCGGCGGTGCCAGCCGAGACGCCGACACCCACTCCGACCGCCACCGACTCCGTCACCCCGGCGACCACCGAGTCGCCCACGACTGCACGACCGCCGGCCGGGACGGCGAACACGTCGACCGACTCTCCCGGCGATCCGGAGACTGTGACACCGATCCTCCGACCGGTGTCGACGGGCAGAGACAGCTACGGGCGTCCGACAGGGGAGACCGAGTCGCTTTTGCCCGGCGTCACACAAGCGTCGCCCGTGTACGCGGTCGAACTGCACGCCCACTCCGCGGCGTCGTACGACGGACGGGACCCGGTCGAGCGACTGCTCGACCGGGCAAGCGACCTGGGCCTCGACGCGCTCGCCGTCACCGACCACGACGAGATCGAAGCGAGTCGCCGCGCCGCCGAGGTCGCACCGGAGTACGGCCTGGTGGGGATCGTCGGCCTCGAAATCTCGACCGCCGCGGGACACGTCCTCGCACTGGGGATCGAAGACCCCGTCGAGCCGGGACTCGGCTTCGCGGAGACGCTGGCCCGAGTCCGGGAGCAGGGCGGTATCGCCGTCGTTCCTCACCCGTTCCAGGAGATGCGCAACGGCGTGATGGCCGCCATCTCGCGCGACCAGCTGGCCGAGGCCGACGCGGTCGAAGTGTACAACTCCCGGCTCGTCACCGGCTGGTCCAACTGCCAGGCCGAACAGTTCGCGCGGCGCGGGCGTCGATCTGTGCGGCGATCCGGGCGGGGCGGACGACGCTGCGCCCCCGCCGGACGCCGTTTCACGTGAGCTTCCGACAGGCCGTCGGCAACACCCGTCGCCGGGTCCGGCTGTACCTCTCCGGACTGCTCGAGTGACTGACCGAATTCGCGGCGCCGACCCCGGCGTCGTATCCGAGGCGCTCGGGACCGGTGACCCGCTGCCGGGAGCACGACGAAGCCCCGCACAGCGGCCGGTTCGGGGATTCGCGGGCCACATCGAGGGCGCCGTCGTCCGGGACGTGCTCGGTCGGGTCCCGGTCTACACCGAGGCGGCCGACCCGGCGCGGTGGTCGTTCGACCCCGGGGACCTGACCGACCCCGACGTCGTGCCGGCGGGTCACGCCCGCACCGAACCGGGCGAGAAGCGCGTCTGGTCGCTCCCGGACCCGCCAGCAGTCGACGACGCAACCGGCGTCGAGCGGACCCGCGAGGCCGTGAGAGCGAGCGTCGACGCCGTCGACACCGAGGGCCTGGCCGTCGCGTTCTCCGGCGGCGTGGATTCGACGGCCGTCGCCGCCCGTCTCGACGCGCCGCTGTACGTCGCCGGTTTCCCCGAGAGTCACGACGTCGAGGCGGCCCGCTCCGCAGCGCGAGCGCTCGACCGCGACCTCACGGTCGTCGAACTCACACACGAGGACCTTCGACGCGGTGTCGAGACGGTCGTCGCGGCGACCGGCCGCACCAACGCGATGGACGTGAACATCGCCCTGAGCCTCTCACTGGTGGCCGAACGCGTTGCCGCGGACGGCTACGACCGCCTCGCGCTCGGACAGGGTGCAGACGAACTGTTCGGGGGGTACGCGAAGGTCGCCGGCGCCCCCGACGACGGCCGCGTCGCGGCAGACACGGTCCGCGGTGCCCGGCGCGAAACCGTCCGAACGCTCCCCGACCAACTGGTCCGGGACACGCGGGCGCTCCGTGGCGCGGGCGTCGAACCGGTGGTGCCGCTGCTCGACGACAGGGTCGTCGACGCGGCACTGTCGCTGGGCGGGCCCGCGCTGGTGTCCCCGGACGGTCCGCGCAAACACGCGTTCCGAGAGGCCGTCGGGGCGTGGCTCCCCGACCAGGTCGCCGCCCGTGACAAGAAAGCCGTCCAGTACGGCAGTCTGGTCTCCAGAGAACTCGACCGGATCGCACGCCAGGCGGGGTTCAAGCGGCGCATGGGCGACCACGTCACCGCCTACGTCGAGTCGGTCACCGACCACGACTGATAGTGATCATAATCACCATGACGTGGCTGTCACTGAGATAACAGGGAACTCTAAGAGACTGGACGTGTAACGTGTGGCTGAAACCCCGAATGCCAGGCCACACGTCGCGCGGCCAGCAGACGATATCGAAAGAAGGGATGGCCGCGCTCGCGTTCGCACTCACCGTGGCGATGATGGGGGTCACAGGGGGCCTGCTGATCCAGGGGTCGGGCGGGTTGAGCGACGGTGGTCCGATAGTCACAGCCACCACCGACCCGGTCGACGCGTCGAACGGCCCGGACGGCCAGTGGCTCCGGATCGGACACGAGAGCGGCGATATCATCGACGTGGGGAACCTGACGGTCGAGGTGTCGGTCCCCTCGGAGAACAAACGAGCGTCGATCCACGGGCTCCCCACCGACTATCTCCGACAGGACGACTACGACGGGAACCACCTGTTCACGATCGGTCCACATGGCGTCGCCGACGCCGCAGAACACAACGATACCGACCGCGCCTGGACCGCCGGCGAGGACATCGCCGTCCGGATCGAACCTCGCCGCGTCGACCTCGAAGCGGGCGACGAGGTTCGGGTCACGGTCGTTCACGACCCGACCAGCAAACAGCTGTACGAGGCCAGTGTCGACGTCGTCGACTACGCCGAGTGAGCGGGGATCCGCCGTCACGACCCGCCGGTCGACCGTCACTGCGAGGCGACCGTCTCGATAGCCTGGCGACCGATCGTCGCAACGTCCGAATCGAACCGGTCGTCCTCCAACTCATCGACACCGAACCAGCCCCAGGCGTCCGCGGCCCGTTCGCCGGACGCGGGGTCGACGTCGCGATTCGAGGCCCGTGCGTAGTAGACGAAATCGACGTGCTGGTGCCCGACGCCTTCGTCGTGGACGTTCACGTCGGCGAGCTGGAGATGCTGGGGCTGGGGGAGCGAGTCGACCGTCGGCGAGGCGATGTCGTCGGTCGGGGCGAGCAGTTCCACGTCGAGCCCGGTCTCCTCGCGGACCTCCCGGAGCGCCGCCTCGTGTGGGAGTTCGTCGCGCTCGACGTGGCCCCCCGGCGGGAGCCACTTGCCGAGCCTCCCGTGTTCGTGCAGCGCGACTGCGTCCTCGCTGACGACGTACGTCGTGGCGGTGTAGTGTCTGGTGGTTTCCATACCCGGTCGACAGCCCAAACCGTCTTATAAAACTCGAAACGCTCAGGGCGGGGCGAACTCCTCTTCGGCCTCGAGGAGTTCGTGGTAGCGGTTGCGGATGGTCACCTCGGAGATGTTGGCGACTTCGCTGACCGCGCTCTGGGTGACCTTCTCGTTGGCCAACAGCGACGCGGCGTACACCGCGGCGGCCGCCAGTCCGACCGGCGACTTGCCGGAGTGGACGCCCTGGCGTTTCGCCGTGTCGAGCAGTTCGCGCGCCCGGCGCTCGACCTCGTCGGGCAGGTCGAGGTCCGAGACGAACCGCGGGACGTAGCTCTCCGGGTCGGCCGGCTGGATCTCCAGGCTGAGTTCTCGCACGACGTAGCGGTACGTGCGGGCGATCTCGTCTTTCTCGACGCGGGAGACGGCGGCGATCTCGTCGAGACTGCGCGGGGTGCCGGCCTGTCGGGCGGCGGCATACAGCGCCGACGTCGCGACGCCCTCGATGGACCGGCCGGGCAGCAGGTTCTCGTCGAGTGCCCGACGATAGATGACGCTCGCGGTCTCGCGGACGTTCTCGGGGAGGCCCAGCGCCGAGGCCATGCGGTCTATCTCGCCCAGTGCCTGCTTGAGGTTGCGTTCCTTGGAGTCGCGGGTCCGGAACCGTTCGTTCCAGGTCCGCAACCGCTGCATCTTCTCGCGCTGGCGCGATGACAGGGAGTTGCCGTAGGCGTCCTTGTCCTGCCAGCCGATGTTGGTCGAGAGGCCCTTGTCGTGCATCATGTTGGTCGTCGGTGCACCGACGCGGGACTTCTCGTCTTTCTCGCTGGCGTCGAAGGCGCGCCACTCCGGCCCGGGGTCTATCTCGTTTTCCTCGACGACCAGGCCACACTCGCTACAGACCGTCTCGCCGTGCTCGGCGTCGGCGACGAGACCGCCGCCACACTCCGGACAGACGACTGCCTCCCCCTCGCCTCGCTCGCGCTCTCTGTCGTTCTCTTGCTCGTTCGCGTGTCGTCGCGTCCTCGTATCAGTCATTTGTTGGGGACTCTGGAGGGCGTGTACCCGCCAAAACGGACTTACAAGGTTCTGTTGTGACCGTGGCAACTTAAATCTTTTGACGGAAATTGAAAAATAAATTTTCGAATTCGTAACCCGTATGCACAACCAAGTGACAGCGGAGGGGGTTCGCGGGTATCGAAATCCTTACCGACGGCCCAGGCGAGATACGGGTATGAGCGACGACACGGCGGTCGACCCGGAGGAGGTCCAGCACGTCGCGGACTTAGCCCGCGTCGACCTCGCGGAGACGGAGGTCGACCGGTTCGCCGAGCAGTTCGCCGACATCCTGGCCTCGTTCGAGGCCTTAGACGAGGTGCCCGAAGTCGAGCGCGAGGAGGAGCTGGCCAACGTGATGCGCCCCGACGAGGTCCGCGACGGACTCAGTCAGGAGGAGGCGCTCCGGAACGCCCCCGAAACCGAAGACGGCTACTTCAAGGGACCGCGCGTCTCATGAGTACCGACTACAACGGCTACATCACAGCCGACACCATCGAGGGGGGCGACGACGGGCCGCTGGCCGAGAGGACCGTCGCCGTCAAGGACAACATCTCCACGGAAGGCGTGCGGACGACCTGCGGGTCGGCGATGCTCAAGGAATACGTCCCGCCCTACGACGCGACGGTCGTCGAACGACTGGTCGAGGCGGGTGCGACGATCCCCGGCAAGACGAACATGGACGAGTTCGGCATGGGGACGACCACGGAGACGTCGGCGTTCGGCCCGGTGGAGAACCCGGTCGCGCCGGGCTACGTCCCCGGCGGGTCGTCGGGCGGGTCGGCGGCGGTCGTCGCTGCCGGCGACGCCGACATGGCGCTGGGCACCGACACCGGCGGGTCGATCCGGTGTCCTGCCTCGTTCTGTGGCGTCGTCGGCATCAAACCCACCTACGGCCTGGTCTCGCGGTACGGTCTGGTCGCCTACGCCAACTCCCTGGAACAGATCGGGCCCATCGCACCCACGGTCGAAGAAGCCGCCCGGTTGCTCGAAGTGATCGCCGGCCCGGACGACCGCGACGCGACGACCCGGGACGCCCGCGAGGAGGGAAGCGACTACGACTACGCCGCCGCCGCCGACGGCGACGTCGACGGGATGGAGGTCGGCGTCCCGACACAGTTGCTCGACGGCGCCGACGAGCGCGTCGTCGAGACGTTCTGGGCGGCGATGGACGACCTCGAAGCACAGGGCGCCAGTTACCACGAGGTCGAACTGCCGTCGCTAGAACACGCCGTCGAGGCCTACTACGTGATCGCGATGTCCGAAGCGTCCTCGAACCTCGCGCGGTTCGACGGCGTCCGCTACGGCGTCTCGGGCGGGTACGACGGCAACTGGAACGAGACGTTCGCCCGCGCCCGCGAGGAGGGCTTCGGCGACGAGGTCAAACGCCGGGTGCTACTGGGAACGTACGCCCTCTCGGCGGGGTATCACGACAAGTACTACAAGAAAGCCCAGGACGCCCGCGCATGGATCCAATCGGACTTCGACGACGCGCTCTCCGAGGCGGACGTGCTCGCCTCGCCGACGATGCCGGTGCCGCCGATGGAACTGGGCGAGAGTCTCGACGACCCGCTCACCATGTACCTCGCCGACGCGAACACGACGCCGGTGAACCTCGCGAACCTGCCCGCGCTCTCCGTTCCCGCCGGCGAAACCGAGGACGGCCTCCCAGTCGGCCTCCAGCTGGTCGGCCCCGCGTTCGACGAACACGCCATCGTCCGCGCCGGCAGCGCACTCGAAAATTAACTCACTTCGTAGTCGCACAGAGTTTATAACCTTCTACCATGAATGATACGGTGATGCCCGAGATAACAGTCTCGGAGGAGTTGTACCGGCAGATCCGAGCGGAATCCGACGAAAACGACATCGACGAGGCCCTCTGGCGGATGGTCGGCTCCTATCGCCGCGCGAACAATCCGGAAGCCGACATGACCTGAGCGGGCGGTCGAGTCACGCGTCTTTCTGAGACGGCGTCCCCCGCTCTCACGCCGTGAGCAGGTCCGGCGTTTACACTGTCGGCCGGCCTCGGCGGGGACAACGCTCGAAGTAATTCCAGTCCGGAGTAGCGGGTCCGTGGTCGTGTTTCCGGCCGACCGGCGCCGTCCCGGGTGCTCACAGCACGCGGTCGTACACGGCGGCCAGGCGGTCGACGGAGTGTTCGACGCTGATGGAGTCACGCCGTGCGAGACAGGTCTCGCGCAGTCGCTCGCGTTTGGCGAGCGTGCGCGCGATGACGTCCCGGAAGGCGGCGGCGTCGCCCGGCGGCGCCTTGTAGCCGGTTTCGCCCTGGTCGATGGTGTCCGCCAGGGCAGCGCTCGCCACGCCGGCCACGGGCGTCCCACAGGCGTTGGCCTCCAGCGCGGCGATACCCTGGGTCTCGACCGGGGAGGGGAACGCGAAAACGTCCAGCGCCGAGTAGAACGCGGGCAACTCCTCACGGTCGAGAAAGCCCAGGAAGTGGGCGTCGACGCCGGCCTCGCGGGCGGCGGTTTCAAGGTCCTCGCGGGCGGGTCCGTCGCCGCCGAAGGCGAGGGCGATGTCGAGTTCGGTGGCGGCCTCGACGATGGCGCTCAGGTTCTTCTCGTAGCCGTGTCGCCCGGTGTAGCCGACCAGCGGTCCGTCGGGGAGCCCGTGGCGTGCCCGGAAGCCGTCGTCGACGGGTCGGAAGAACTCGACGTCGACGCCGTTCGAGACGACTTCGACGCGCGTCGTCGTCCCCACGGCGGCTCTGACGCGTTCGGCCGCTCGTTCGCTGGGTGCGACCACGACGTCGGTCCGGTCGAGAAACCGGCGCTCGTACCCCTCGGCACTGCGCTCGATGGCGCGTTCTATCGGGTCGGCGAACGCGAGGTACTCGGCGTACTCGGCCGTCGGCGTGTGATACGAGGCGACCACCGGGAGGTCGTGACGCCGAGCGAGTCGGAGCCCGGCGATGCCGAGGCCGAACGGCGTGTGGACGTGGACGAGCGACGCGTCGGCAACGGCCTCGGGGACGCCGGGGACGCCGATCCGGAACCCCTCGTAGAACGGGAATGGGAGGCTCCCGACGGGGTGTTCGCCCGCGTCGGGTTCGTAGTCGCCGTCGGGATACACGACGTCCATCCGGCCGCCGCGGCGCTGCCAGCGGTCCCGCCAGGTCCGGACGGTGTAGGTCACTCCGTTGACCGTCGGTAGATACGAATCCGTAAACGCGGCGACCGTCGGCAGGTCCATGCCCCCACCGTAGAACGACCCGGGGTTAAACGGTTACCGTCTCCGTCGAAAGGTATACCCGTCGGTCGGGGCGACTCACGGTAGATGGACACCGACTCGATCGCACGCGAACGGATCGAGCGCTTGCGGGAACTCGCGCAGGCGGCTACCGTCGAGTGTCACGAGGAGCGGGCACGCCGGTACGTCCGCCGGGCCAGACGGATCGCCGAGCGCAACCGGCTCTCGCTCCCGAAACAGTTCACCCGCTTTACCTGCGACCGGTGTGACGCCTACCTCCGGCCCGGCAGGAACGCCCGCGTGCGCCTTCAGGACGACCACGTCGTGGTCACCTGTGACTGTGGCGGTCAGTCGCGGTACCGGTACGAGTGACCGGTCGGCGCGCCTTCCCGGTACGACTAATTAGCCAGCCACGCTATCGCTCATACGGTCGTGCGTACCTAATTTCTGCAGTGTCGGTTCGGATCGGCGTTTCGGACCACGAGGGCGGTCGTCTATTTCGTCGGCACAAAAAGAATTACGCACGACCGTATCAGGCTGACCGTGCGGGTCCCGGTTGCGAAAGGTTTGAGACGTTCAGGCCGTTTTCGGGGGGTATGGGTAATTCGCGGAAACAGCGGATCCACGAACTCGACGTGACAGTGTGGGTCGGCAAGAACGGGCTCGACCCGGTCGTCGACGAACTCGCCGAGCGAGTCGGCGCCGAGGTGGTGCGAACGCGCGGGCACACCGCAGTCTTCGAACGATGACGCCGGGAACGCTCCTGCAATCCGGGGCAATCGCCGACCTGCTCACGGACACGCTGGGACTCGAAGCCGCGATGGCCAACGCGGTCGGGTCCGCCATCACGTTCGTCATCGTGTTCGTCGTCTTGTACCTCCTCGGGAAAGCGACGGTGGTTCCGTTCGCAGACCGACTGCTCCGCGGACGTGACCTCGACGCGCACGCCCGGAAACCGGTCACCAAGGTGGTCTCTATCCTGGTCGTCTTCGTCGCGGTCGGCGCCGCGTTCGCCCTGGCCGGCTACGGGAGCATCCTCACCGCACTGGCGACTGTCGGCGCGGCCGCGACGCTGGCCATCGGGTTCGCGATGCAGGACGTCCTCAAGAACTTCGTCGCCGGCGTGTTCATCTTCACCGAACAGCCGTTCCGCATCGACGAATGGATCGAGTGGGACGGCAACGCCGGCATCGTCGAGGACATCTCGTTGCGCGTGACGCGGGTTCGCACGTTCGACAACGAACTCCTCACAGTGCCGAACTCACAGCTGACCGACGGCGTCGTCAAGAACCCCGTCGCCAAGGACAAGCTCCGGCTGAAGTTCCTCTTCGGGATCAGCTACGACGACGACATCGACAAAGCCACCGAGATAATCGTCGAGGAGGCCGAAGACCATCCGGAGATCATGGACGACCCGGCCCCGTCGGTCCGACTGACGGAGTTGGGCGATTCCTCTGTCGGCCTGCAGTCACGCATCTGGATCGAAAACCCCAGTCGTGCGGACTGGGTCAAGACCCGCGGCGAGTACGTCACCGCAGTGAAACGGCGGTTCGACGAGGAAGACGTCACTATTCCGTTCCCGAACCGCACTATCGGCGGTGGACTCGACGTGGCGAACGTCGAAGGGCTGGCCGAACCCGCCGACGACTGATACGGTCGTGCGTAATTCTTTGTATTCCCACGAAACAGAAGGCCCTCTCCGTGGTCCGAAACGCCGGTCTTCACCGACACTGCCGAAATTGGGTACGCATGACCGTATGACGGGAGCGAGAAAGCGGGCGCGGTCGGCGCTGTCGCTCAGTTGCTGTTTGCTCCGTTCCCACCCGGGGCGGTGCGGTCGCTGTGGGTGTGTAGCGGCGCGTATGAATGGACGGACAACCGGGGTTGCCCGGACGTTCGGGCGCGGGGAATCTCGCTTGCCTCCTCCACCCCGCAACCCTTCGAGCGACGGGTGTCCAGGGGTCCGCTGCTCACTTCCGTGCCTGACGGACTGCCCCCGGTCAACCGCGAACGCACACCCCTTCAGGTGTGAATTCGCGGACCGCCGTCCCCGAAGGACGAGGCTTCCACGTTAGCTCGCGAGGCCCACGCCCGGCGGTCCGGACGCCCTCGGCGTTCGGTCCCCGCTGAAGGCCATACCGCGGGTAACGAGCAGGGCCTAGCTGCCCGACCTAGTCCAGAACGACTCTACCGCTGTCCCGCATAAGGACCTTTCGGGTCGACGGTGGTCGGCTCGCACCACTGGACAGGCCGGCCGCTCACAGGAGTCCCAGCGTCCGCGCCCACCACCCGCTTGCGACCGGCACCGTCGCGGCGACGCCGGCCACTGCCCAGCGATGGTACTCCAGGACTCTTGGGCCGTCGATGCCGACGACGACCTCCTCGGGCACTGTCACCGCCCACAGCGTCGCCAGACCGACCACGAACAGCCCGAACGATAGCCCGACCCCGGCGGCGAGTACCGGGTCGGTGCGTTCCTCCCGTCCCGCCGCGAGCACGATGGCCGTTACCAGCGCGAGCATGCCGGCGAACAGCGGGTTCACGGCGCCGGTCCCGTAGTACGTGGCCACGGCCGTGCCCGGCGAGGTCCGGACCACCCCGTAGGGAACGAGCAACAGGCCGAGGACGACCACCGAGCCGACGATACCCACCAGCGGCGCGAGACGGGTCCGCTCCATGCCGGCGTCTCGGGTCGGTTGTCGTTTAACACCCGCGTTTCCGGGTCGTGGTCCGCACCGAAAGCGGAAAGCGCCCGGGGCCGAACCACGACGTATGGGTTTCGGAGACACGGCCAAGAAAGTCCAGAAGGTGACGACAATCGCCGAGAAACTGTACGAGCAGGTCAACCACATCGTCGCACAGGTCCAGGACCTGCGCGAACGCGTCGAAGACACCAGCGACCAGATCGAATCGATGGAGACCGAACTCGCTCAGCAGCGGGCGATCATCGAAGCCATGGCCGACGACCAAGGGGTCGATGTCGAGGCCGTCCTCGCCGAACACGAAGCAACCCTCGCCGAGGACGAGCAGTCGAACGAGGCGGCGACGGCCGAGGGATCCGCTATGTCCGAAGGGACGGACAGTGAAGAATCGACGGCTGACGACGGAACTGCCGGCGAGAAGACGGCCATCGAGGAGGGGAGTCCCGACGAAACTGGCGGCGGCGAGGCGGTTGCGCCCGACGAATCGGGCTGACTGACGAGTCGGTCACCCGACCAGACGGCCGTGTTCGACCTTGAGACAGCGGTCCTGGACGAACAGTCGCCCGCTGTCCTCGACGCGCTCGCCGGATTCGTCGTGGGTGACCCCCAGCTGGAGCCAGACCGTTTCGACGTCGTCGCGTTCGAGCGTCTCGTCGACGATACCCGGGACTTCCTCGCTCGGACGGAACACGTCCACGAGGTCGATAGTCGCTTCGACGTCCGAGAGGGAGTCTTCGGCCTCGCGTCCGAATATCTCGTCGGCGTAGGGATTGACCGGAATCACGTCGTAGCCGTGGCCGAGCATGTACTCGGGGATGTCGTGGGCAGCCTTCCCCGGTGTCGTCGAACACCCGACGACCGCGACCGTCTCACAGTCGAGTATCTCACGGAGTGTGTCGTCGGATGCAACTGGCATACGTCGATCAGGTGGGCGACGGAAAAAAACGTGCCGGCGGTAGCCCATCGTGATCGCTGTCGCGATGTACCGGGACGAACGCACAACTCCGTGCGGTCGATCCGGGTCAGACCGACAGCGACACTATCAGAGTTCGGTCTGGGCGGTGTCGATGCCGGGGTGGGTGCTCGTGACCGTCTCCTCGTCGTCGACGTCGATGACCCCGTCGTATAGCTGCTTGAGAGTGTTGATAGTCTCCGTGTCGTGTGCTGTCGATTCGATGACGTGCAGGCCGAGCGCGTCGGCACTCTCGATACGGCTGGTGAACACGTGCATGAACCGGAACACCGTCTGGACGTCGGAGTACATCAGCAGCGTCGACAGCGAGTCGACCATCACCCGGATCCCGTCGAGTCCCCGCGCGACCCGAAACTCCTCGACGAACTCGGAGAACTTGATCCCGATACCCGTCATATCCTCTGGCGAAGACGCGTACTTGACGACGTCGGTGTCCTGTGCCGACCGACCCTGATGTTTCGTGACGCAGTCGACGATGCCGATGTCGACTGCTTCGGGATCGGAGACCAGCTTCTCGAAATCGTTGAGCACGCGGTCGGCGCTGTCCCGTGTCGTGACCACGACGGCCCCCTGTCCGTTTTCGTTGCCGTGTGCGAGCAGTTCCAGGGCCAGCCGCCGCTTGCCGGTCAGCGGCGGGCCGGACACGAGTACGTTCGTCCCCGCCGACAGTGAAGTATCACCGAACTCCGTTCCGAAGTCGTACATGAAAGCCCTCTTGAACTCCTCCGATCGCTCTGACACTAACAAATACGGGTGGGATGTGATTAAAACCTTCTTATAACGAACGAGGTTTTGGCAATCGCTGGACCGGCGGCTCGCAGGCGAACATGCTGGGTACGACTGCGACGGATCGGGGAATTTATGCACGGACGATGGCGTACTATCGTTCGCGGGCGCTTAGCTCAGTCTGGATAGAGTGCGTGGCTTCGGACCACGTTGTCGCGGGTTCAAATCCTGCAGCGCCCATGCTTCTGCGGGTTGTTTCTGATTGTCCGTACGGCGAAGGGGTGTTTATAAATAGTATCAGAACTACGAGGGGTGCGCTCAACCCGTGACGGGTTACAGGCCTCCCGTCCCGTAACATTCTCTCCAAAAGGTAGGAATTCTGATGTATAAGGCTGCCCGAGCAACCGGCAGATGAGTGGCGCCAGTCGCTCCATCATTGAGCGCCAGCAATTCATGTTACGATCTCGACTTCTACCCCTGTTAGGGCTCGCTCAGAGAGTAACAGTCTATGTTATGATAGTTTTGGCTCGTGTCCATCCAGATAACGAGGTTCCTCACTCCGACGGCTCAACCTCGTGGACTCGGAGCGAGTACTGGTCGGGCAACTCTTCAATGTGCATCCGTATCTTCAGCACCCGCTCCTCGCGGGCGAGTCGTTCCATCGCCGCGACCTGTGACCGTTCGAAGGACGCGTTTCCCGTCTTGATTTCGCAGTAGTACCGTTCAAGCACGGGGCCGTCCCATCCGTCTCTCGCCACGACCACACAGTCGGGAATCCAGCTCGTCTGTTCCATGTCGATGCCATCGAACGAGACGAGCTTCCCTGACTCGACGTTGACGTCCAATCCCTCTACTAACTCGTCGTCATCGAGTTCCAGATCCTGCCGCACGTAGTAGTGGAGCGCATGGGCTCTGGGCGATTCGAGAAGAACCGCCTCTCCGAGCGCGCCGTAGAGGGTCGCCCCGACATCGAACGTCAACGTGTCACCGTCGACGGCGGCCGGCTCCCTGATCGACGGACTGTGGTCGGCGAGCAGGTACGCGTCGACGTCACTTGGATCGTTCT
>PXQN01000085.1 GCA_003021305.1 Halobacteriales archaeon QH_10_67_22
TCCTCCGCCAGCAGGTCCTCGCGGTCCATCAGCTCGCAGGCGGCCTCCCAGATGCGATCCGAGTAGAGGAGGAGCGCGACGCAGACGTAGCCGTCCTTCGCCTCGGCGGCGCCGTAGAGCATGTCCGGGGTGAAGAAGCCGTTCCGGCCGGCGTGGCTGGGCACCTCGCCGAGGTTGTGGTAGTACTCGAAGGCGCCGTCGATGTTGTGCATGAGCGACTCGAGCAGGGAAACGTCGATCTTCTGCCCGCCGGCGTCGTTGGCGTCCCGGTGATAGAGGGCGCCGAGCGCGGAGATGGCGGCGTGACAGCCCGCGTAGAAGTCCGCGATGGAGGACTGAGCGCGGATCGGGGGCCTGTCGTCGTCGTAGCCCATCAGGTTCGAGAGCCCCGAGAGGTGCTGGACGATGGTGTCCATCGGGAGCGGGACCTCACCGCGTTCGGCATCGCCGGTCGGTCGTCCCCGACCGGTCGTTCGCCGTCCGCCGGTCTTCGCTCGTGCGTACCCGTTACTCGGCTCCGCACCTCTTGGCTGTGGTGGTCAGTACGCCCAGCTGAGGACGAGTCTGCCATCGTCGCGGACGAAGACGGTGTCGCCGCCGTTGTTCCAGACGGCTCTGTCCTGGCCCCAGTAGCGCTCGCCGGGGCCGTCCTCGCCCTCGCCGGTGAACAGGCGCACGCGCTCGTCCGGAGCCAGCTGGTCACCCCCGGGGAAGGTGTAGGTCGTGCCGGTCTCGTCGCTGACGGTCCAGTTACCGATCGCGAGGGTGTCGTTGCCGGCGTTCTCGAAGACGACGTACTCCCCGTTGACATTCTCGTGGTCGTTGCCGGGTGCGTCGGCCTGCATCTCCGCAACGGTCAGGCCGGCATCCTCGCGCTCGTCGGTTTCGGGGGTTCGACAGGTCCAGACGCCAACCCTCTCCTCCCGGGCCGTCGACTCGGCCTCGTAGTAAGCCGCCGACCGGTCGAACGTGGTGTCGTAGACACGGGTGTGGCCCTCGGCGACTAGCCAATGGTTCAGGTCGGTGCCCTCAAGTTCGACGTACGCGAGCAACCGCCCGTACCGGTCGCGCCGGTCGGCCGTCCCGTCGACGACCACGCCGACTCGCCCGCCCGCGATGCGGTCCCGCAGTGCGTCGCTGGCCTCCTCGCCGGCGAGGCGCAAGCAGGTTCTCCCCGCCTCCGTGTCGGGGACGCCCTCGAATTCGCTCGGGTCGTTCGACCCCCGTACCTCCGGGGTATCGATCCCGAGGAGGCGCACCGTGTCCGTCGTGCCGTCCTCGTAGCGGACCTTTATAGTATCGCCGTCGACCACTTCGGTCACCGTGGCGGCGTCGCCGGACTCGACCGCCGGTCCCGTGGGCTCGGGGTCGCCCGCGAGTCCGCTACAGCCCGCGAGTGCGACCAGGAGACACACCACGAGAACGCGGTCCATGCGGACCGGTCGTGGACGGCGAGCAAAGAACCTTGCTGGCCACCCGCGTCATACTGCCGGACACAAGTACGTGAACACGCTCGTCGGTGTTTCACCATCGAGACGTCTCGGAGACCGCCAACCGAAGTATCGAGTGTCGACTTGCTTGTGTCCGACGTTACATTTAATATAGAGCTTGTCACTACTAGGCATCCGTATGGAGGCCAGTTACGTGGGTAGGGCGTCGGCAGTCACGCGAGCGGTGCGTGAGCGGGCGGCCGACCCGACGGTGGAGGGTGTGCTCGTGCTGGCGGCAGAGGGTGCCGGGGTCGACCCGGAGACGTTCGATCCAGTGTTGTGTGAGGCGTCGGTGCCGGTTTTCGGTGGGGTGTTTCCGGAGGTGCTGTTCGAGGGCCGGCGGTACACGGAGGGAGCGGTGATGGTGACGCTCTCGGTCGAACCGACGACGACGGTTGTCACGGATTTGAGCGACCCCGAGACGCCGATCGGGCCACAGCTGGACGAGCGGGTTCCGACGCCGGGGGAGACGACCGGGTTCGTGTTCGTCGACGCCTACGCCTCCCGGATCGGGGCGTTCGTCGAGCGGGTCTTCGAGAGTTACGGCGTGGGCTGTACGTTCCTCGGTGGCGGCGCGGGGTCGATATCGATGGAGCAGGGTCCCTGTCTGTTCACCGGCGAGGGGATGGTCGCGGACGCGGCCGTACTGACGACGGTCGAGCTACCGAGTTCGGTGGGTGTCACGCACGGCTGGAACGACGTCGCCGGGCCGTTCCGCGTGAACGAGGCCGACGGTACCCGTCTGAGCATGCTCGGGGACGAGTCCGCATTCGACGTGTACCGGCGGGTCGTCGCCGACGACTCCGGGGCTAAACTGACGCGCGAGAACTTCTTCGAGGGAGCCAAATCCTATCCGTTCGGGATCAGCCGACTCCACGGGGAGACCATCGTCCGGGACCCCTACCGGGTCGGCGACGACGGCTCACTGACCTGCTTCGGTGAGGTCACCGAGGGGGAGTACCTCCACGTGCTCGGGGGTGACCCAGCCTCGCTGGTCGAGGCGGCCGGGGCGGCCAGTCGGACCGCGATGGAGGGAGCCGAGGGCGACGGGCCGGTCGTCTCGTTCGACTGTATCTCGCGGGTGTTGTACCTCGAAGACCAGTTCGACGCGGAACTCGACGCCATCGGCGACACGACGGACCCGTTGGCCGGTGCACTCACCATCGGCGAGATCGGGTCCGGCGGGGGCGGACACCTCGAATTCTACAACAAGACGGTCGTGGTCGCACAGCTGGAGGTCCCATGAGCACTGCCGAACACCGGATCCAGGTGCTCTACGAGATTTCGCTGTCGGTCGGCCCCGGGGAGGGTCTCAGGGAGACGGCGAGAAACGCGCTGTCGACCTACCTCCAGAAGCTCAACTGCGCCGAGGGGGCGGTCGTCGAGCGGCGGTCGACGGGCGACGACGAGGTCCAGTACAGGACCGTCTCGATGATCCCCTCGCAGGCGGCTGTCAGCGACGGGTTCAGAGCGGCGCTCGCACGCCTCCCGTCTGAAGCCGACGACGACGCGTCGTTCCGGGAGTCGATGCCGCTCGAAGGCCATCCCGTCGAGAGCGCCTGGTACTACGTGATGGACCTCCCGGGGTTCGGCGTCCTCCTGTTGCTGACGCGGGGTCGGCGACTCGACAGCGAGACCGTCGCGGCGCTCGGCCCGCTGAACGAGAAACTGGCGACGGCCTGCGAGAACGAGCGCTACAAGGCCCGGGTTCGCGAGGAACGCGACCGGTTCGAGACCGTGTTCGACACCATCGAGGAACCGCTCGCCAGCGTCGCCATCGAGGACGGGAACCTCGTCGTCAAGCGCGTGAACTCGGCGTTCGAGGCGACGTTCGGCTACGACGAGTCCCGGGCCCGCGGGCTCTCGCTCTCGGCGGTGGTGGGTCCGCCACCCAGCGACGGCGAGGAGATACCGGTCGACGAGATCGCGGCCGACTCGAACGCGTCGGTGACCGCCGAGTTACGCCGACAGACCACGCACGGACTCGGCGAGTTTCGCTTTCGTTCCGCGCCGATCACGCTCCAGAACGGCGAGAACGAACACCTGGTGCTGTTCGTCGACATCACCGAGGAAGCCACCCGCCAGCGCACGCTCGAACAGATGTACGGCGTGACGAAGGCCCTCTCCCGGATCCTGCGACACAACATCCGCAACGACCTCATCGTGATACAGGCGCGGGCGAACACATTGCTCAACGAGACGGAGGGCGACCTGGCCGACGACGCAGCGAAGATACTGGAAAAGAGCGAGGAACTCGCCTCGACTGCGGAGAAAGCCCGCGAGATGCGGGAAGTCGTCGCGGGACACGAGGCCGGGTCTCCAGTGACGCTCCAGGAGGCGGTCAGGGATGTCGTCAGTGACGTCCGTACCGACTACCCCGCGGCGACGATCACGACCGACCTCCCGACCTCGGAGCGAATTACGGTTCCGACACCGCTGACTATCGCGCTCCGGAACCTCGTCGAAAACGGGGTCGAACACCACGACCCCGACTCGGGCGGTAACGGCCACCCCGACGACGGCGAGGGCTCTGTCCCGAGCGTCGAGATAACGAGCACCGTCGACAGTGACGAACTCACTATCGCTGTGTCTGACAACGGGCCGGGTATCCCCGACGCCGAAGTGGCGATGATCGGCCGCGTCGGCGAGACGGACCTCGAACACGGGAGCGGCGCTGGCCTGTGGATCGTCGACCGGATCGTCGATTACTGTGATGCCACGCTGGAGTTCGACACGAGCGAGGACGGAACCACTGCCGTGTTGACGCTCGACGGCGTCTACGAGGCGGCCGACTGACGGCGTCGCTCATACTGCTGGCTGTAAGTCTGTAAAGAATGTTAGCGCCACGTGACGCGAATATCTTCACGATGTTACAGCCGACAGTATCATACTGTCGGACACAAGCAAGCCGACACTCGATGCTTCGTTTGGCGGTCTCCGAGACGTCTCGATGGTGAAACACCGACAAGCGTGTTCACGTACTTGTGTCCGACAGTATCAGTCGAGGAGGACCCGCTCGCCACGCTCAGCCGCCTCGTAGACGGCGTCGATAGCCCGCTGGTCGACCAGTGCGTGCTCGCCGTTCCCGAGGATGGGCGTCCCGGTCAGCAGGTGGTCCCCGAAGTACTCGAACGAGCGTTTCGTCTCCCTGATCTGGTCGAACTCCGTGGTGACCGTGACCTCGCCACGGGAGACCCGCAGCGTCCGCTCGTCGCCCAGGAAGGCGTCTTCGAGGACGAGTTCGCCCTCCGTCCCGCCGACCCGGAGGTGACTCGTGTCGTAGGCGTTCTGGCTCGCGGTACAGGACGCGAGGACGCCGTCTGGGTACTCGACGACGAACGCCGCCCGCTCGTCGGGGACCGTCTCGAACTCCTCGGTGCCCGTCCAGGTCGACCCCTGGACCGCAACCGGGTCGCTGTCGAGGACATACCGCGTGGTGTTGATCGAGTAGACGCCCAGGTCGGTTACCGAGGCACCCGGCCCCGCCAGGTCCTGGTCGAGCCGCCACTGGTCCGGGTCCGGGTTGATATCCAGGAGTAACTGGGACATGTCCCCGTGGACGTGGGTGGGCTGGCCGATGAACCCGTCGGCGATCAGCTGGCGCATCATCCGCACGGCCGGCTGGACGTGCATCCGGTACTCGACGCCAAGTGTGATGTCACTGGCCGTCTCGACGAGCCGCTGGGCGCGTTCGGCGGTCGACTCGACCGGTTTCTCGCAGAACACCGCCTTGTCGTACCCGGCGGCCGTCTCGACGTAGGGGAGATGCAGGGCGTTGGGCGTCGCGATGTAGACGGCATCGTACGCGTCGGCCGCTGCGCCGTCCTGGAACTCGTCGTACGTGACCGCGTGCTCGATGGGGTCGTACCGGTCGGCGACCCCCTGGGCTTTCTCGGCCGTCGAACTCACGACGACGGCCGTCTCCAGGTGGTCGAGTTCCTCGGTGGCTGGGATGGCGTACTCGGTCGTCCACCACCCGAGTCCGACCATCGCGAACCGCACCGTCCCCTCCGTTGCCTGTGGCCAGTCTTTCGCGGTGAACTCCTCGAAGTATTCCCGTAAGTCCATACCCGAACGGGCGACTGGAAACGGCATAAGTGATCGGTGTCGGGAGCCACTGATGGCCAGCGGACGACCGGTCAGCGGTCCCACAGGCGGTCGGGGAGTTTCTCCGTGACCGGTCCGCCCAGGCGGTCGCGGGCCGCACCCACCAGCCCGTTGGGGACGTACAGCACGAAGAGGACGAACACGATACCGACGTAGAGACTCGCGTGGCCGTTCAAGGCCGCCTCGATGAACCCCTCGACGGTGAGCCCGCCCACCTCGGCCGACAGCACGCCTTCGCTGAGGCGGGTCTGGAGGTAGGGGAGCAGGCCGCCGCCCTGCCCGGCCGGCGAGAGGAACTCGCGGATACTCTCGTCGAAGAAGTGGCCGAAGATGGGGCCGGCGAGCGTCCCGAACCCGCCGATGATGCTCGCCAGCAACGCGTCACCGGTCACCAGGAAGTAGAACGTGTTCTCGGGCGTGACCGACCGGCGAAAACCCGCGAACAGGCCGCCGGCGACGCCCGCAAAGAAGCCGCTCGTGACGAACGCGCCCATCTTGTACCGGAAGGTGTCGTAGCCGATGGCCTCGGCGCGTTCCTCGTTGTCCCGGATCGCGACCATCACCTGCCCGAACGGGGAGTGGATGATCCGCTGCATGGCGAGATAGCAGGCGAGTACAACCGCGCCGACGAGGTAAAACGACACCGCGTTGGTCCCGAGGGTGTGTCCCAGCAGGGTCACGGTGTCACCGCTCAGCGGGCCGATCGCCAGGTTCAGACCGTCGACGAACGGGACGCCGACCTCGAACCCCTCGGGGTGTGTACTGCCGCTGACCGACGCGCCGTCCCGTGGGTTCGAGGAGATCCACTCCAGACCGCGCACGAACACGTACAACACCTGGGCGAACCCGAGCGTGATCATCGCGAAGTAGACGCCGCTCAGCCGAAAGGAGACCAGCCCGATCCCGACGGCCAGCAGGGCCGCCACGAGTCCGGCACAGAGCAACGTGATCATGAACGGCGTCCCCGAGGGGACCAGTGGGATCTTCCCGTTGGCGACGAGGACGACGAAGTACGCGCCGGTGCCGTAGAAGGCGGCGTGGCCGAAGGAGAGATAGCCGGTGTAGCCGCTGATGAAATCAAAGGAGACGGCAAAGAGACCGAAGTACAGCAGCGCGACCATCGTGTCCATCCGCGGGAGCAGCGTCTCGGCCTCGACGCCCACCGGCGACTGCGTGAGGAGGTGGTACAGTGCGGGATAGGCCGCCAGCGCGAGCACGACCAGGACCCGCACCTGGTGGCGACTCACCCACCCCGGGGGTTCGACCCCGACCCGTTCGAGCAGGCGAGTCGCGACGCTAATGGCCCCCCACCTCCTCGACGCCGTACAGCCCCTGTGGCCGGACGACCAACATCCCGACGAGGATCAGGAAGACCGTCACCTCGGGCAACCAGGTCCAGGTGACGACGTTGACGAACCACCACGTCGTCACGGCGTCTGCCATCCCGACGATCACCGCACCGACGACGGTCCCGCGGAAGGTCCCCAAGCCGCCGATGATGACGACGACGAACGCGGGCAACAGCGTCTCGGCGGCCAGCGGGACGCTGGCGCCCCACACCGGGTCCCACATCAGGAGCGCGCCGGCGATCCCGGCCAGCGCCGACCCGAGCGCGAACACCACGGTGAACACGCGCCGGACGTCGATACCCAGTGCGGCGGCCATCTCGTCGTCCTCGCTGCCGGCCCGGATGAACAGTCCGTAGCGCGTCCGGGTCAGAAACAGCCAGATGCCGACGACCGTCAGGGCGCCCAGCAGTATCTCGAACAGCGCCAGCCCCCGCACGGTGACCGGTCCCAGGGTCGTCTGCCTGGCCAGGAAGGCTGGTTTCGTGCCCAGTGCCTCCTGCCAGTCCGAGATGGGCTGGAGCCCGTAGAAGGAGACGACGATCCGGACCAGCTCTTCGAGGACGAGCGTGACACCGAAGGTCAGCAGGATCTGGTAGATGGGCGGGCTGTCGTACAGCTGTCTGATGAGGCCGACCTCGACGACCAGGCCGAGGACGGCCAGGGCGGCGAAGACGACGACGAGCGCGACCAGGAAGTACCCAAGGCGGGCCCAGGCGCCGGTCGCGCCGCCGACGAGGACGACCATCACCAGGCCGCCGAGGTAGGCACCGATCATCGTCAGCGAGCCGTGCGCGAAGTTCAACACGCCCAGCAGGCCGAAGATGAGCGAGAGTCCGGCGGCGATCATCACGAACAGCGCCGACTTCGCCAGCCCGTTGACCAGCACGCCCGCGAGGTTCGAGGGGCGCAGGAACTCGGCGAGGCCGGCGAAAAAGCCCGTCTGGAGCACGGAGGCGGCGAACACGGACCCGGGGGTCGCGTCAGCGAGGGCCAGTCCCGCGTCGGCGAGCGCGGGGTCGGCGACGGCGGTCATGCCGAGAGGTACCTCCTGAGACGGTCGCTGTCGGCCGACACCTCCTCGGCGTCGCCGTCGTCGACGACCCGGCCGTTGTCCAGAACATAAAAGCGGTCGGCGAGATCCAGCGCCAGCGGGAGGTTCTGTTCGACGAGCAGCAGGGTCGTGTCCCGGGCCGCCTCGGCGAGGGCCTCGCCCACGTCGGCGACAATCTGGGGGGCCAGTCCCTCGCTCGGTTCGTCGACGAGCAGGAGGTCGTTGTCGCCGACCAGGCCACGAGCCAGCGCGAGCATCTGCTGTTGACCGCCCGACAGCGTGCCGGCGTCTTGGCCCTGGCGCTCTTCGAGGATCGGGAAGGTGTCGTAGGCCAGCGAGAGGGCGGCGTCCACGGCGGCCCTGTCGGGGACGGCGACCCGGATGTTCTCGGCGACGGTCAACTGCGAGAAGATCCGCCGGTCCTCGGGGATCCAGCCCACGCCCCGGTCGGCAACCTCGTGGGTCTCCAGGCCGACCAGCTGTTCGTCCCGGTACGTGATGCTCCCCTCTCGTGGCGGGGTCAACTGGAGGATCGACCGCAAGGTCGTCGTCTTGCCGACGCCGTTGCGTCCGACCAGCGCGACGACTTCGCCCTCCCCGACCGACAGCGAGACGCCTTCGAGGATGTGACTCTCACCGTAGTAGGTCTCGATGCCGTCGAGTTCCAGCAGCGTCACGTCAGCCCCTCCCCGGCGCCGTCGCCGGTCCCGTCTCCCGTTGTGTCGGCCCCGGCGAGGTCGCCGGCCTCGTAGCCCCCGAGGTAGGCCTGCTGGACGGCGGGGTCGTCCCGGACTGCTCCCGGCGGGCCGTCGGCGATGACCGACCCCTGGTTGAGGACGACCACCCGGTCGGACACTTCCATCACGATGTCCATGTTGTGCTCGACGAGCAGGACGGCGTGGTCCTCGGCGACGTCCTCGATGAGACCGATGATGTCGTCGACGCTCTCGGAGGAGACGCCGGCGTTGGGTTCGTCGAGCAGGAGGACATCGGGGTCGCCCGCCAGCGCGATGGCCACCTCGAGCTGGCGACTCGCGCCGTGGCTGAGATTGCCCGCCACGTCCTCGGCGCGCTCGTCCAGGCCGACGCGCTCGAGGATGGCGCGTGCCTCGTCGATGTACGCCCCGTAGTCGTCGGCCCGCCGCCAGAACGTCGCGGCGTGTTCGCCGTGGGCCTGTGCCGCCACGCGGACGTTCTCCAGGACTGACGCCGACGGAAACACGTTCGTGATCTGGTACGAGCGGTGGAGTCCCATGGTCGCTGTCTCGGCCGTCGTGTCGTCGGTCACGTCGACCCACTCGCCGTCTACCTGGAGTTCGATGGTGCCCGCAGTCGGTTCGAGCGCGCCGGTCAGCAGGTCGAAGAACGTCGTCTTCCCGGCGCCGTTGGGACCGATCAGCGAACAGAGCTCCTCGCCGAGGTCGAAGTCGACGTCGTCGACCGCCGTCAGCCCGCCGAAGTTCTTCGTGAGGCCATGGGTGCGGAGCATGTCACAGCGAACAGCCCATGTCCTCGCTGTCTTCGGGGATGGTCACCTGGTCGGCACTGATCCGCGAGACCGGGTCGCTGGGCTGGATCGCCGCCCCCCAGCTGTCGGCCCACTCCTCGGCCGTCGGCACCGGGTTGGCGCCGGTCATCTCCGAGCGCGCCTGGTTGTTGTACGTCTGGAACGTGTAGGCGTCCGAGCCTTTCGGGGTGTCCGCGACGGTCATCCCGCGCAGGCCCTCGGCGATGTCGGGCCCGTCGGTCGACCCCGTCTCGGTGACCGCCTGGTGGATCGCCGACGCGGCGGTGAAGGTGCCCGACGTGAACAGGTCCGGCACGACCCCGTAGGCGCTCGTGTAGCTGTCGACGAAGGCGTCGTTGATCTCGTTGTCGTACTGGTTCCAGTGATACCGTGTCGTGAACGGACCCAGCCCGGCGTTCTCGACGTCTTCGGCCGTGAAGTCCTCGCCCAGTCCCTGCTGGATCGTCCCGCCGACCACGGCGTTGGTGATCCGGGTGGCGAACCCGCCGAACAGCCGGTATGAGTAGTCACCAGAGAGGAAGGCGTTGAACAGGTTCGGCAACGTTCGGACGGTGAACCCGCCGACGATGCCCTCCGCGCCCGCCTCCTCGGCGTTCTCCAGCAGGCCGTCCCACTCGGCGTAGCCGCGCTCGACCAGTCGTTCGTCGACGATCTCGACGCCCTCGGACTCCAGAACGTCACGGTAGTTGTTGACGACGGCCCGCCCGAACGAGTAGTCGGCACCGAATAGGTACACTTTCGACACGTCGGTGTCGGTGGCGACGTAGCGCCCGCCCGAACGGGCGTCCATCGCCGTGTTCTCGCTGGCCCGGAACACGTTGTCGCCACAGGTCTCCGATTCGGAGGTCAGCGCCGCCGACGCCGCCGGTCCGGCCATGTACGGCACGTCGACCTGCGTGAGGATGTTGGTGATGATCCGCCGGGCCGCACCCGAGGACGAACAGCCAAACAGCATGTCCACGTCGTCGTTCTGGACGAGGCTCGTGGCCGCGTTCTCGGCGGCGTCGGCCGAGAACTGCGTATCGCGCACGAGCAACTCGTAGTCGACGTCGCCGACCGACACCGTCGTCTGTCCGGTCCCGACGTCGCCAGGCGGTTCGGCGTCGTCCTTGTACGCGAGCCCCGAGAGAAAGCCCCAGATCGCCTGCTGGCCGTAGTACTCGAGGTCTCCCGACAGCGGTTGCAAGGCGCCGATCCTGACCGTCCCCGACGCGTCCATGTCTCCGGTCGTTCCGTTCATGTCTGTCTCTCCGTTTCCGTCACCACCGCCGTCCCCGTTGTCTGCACACCCTGCCAGGGCGACCGCGCCGGCCGCCCCCAGTGTCTTCAGTACTCGCCGTCTCGATCTGTTCCCCGGCATGTCTTCTAGCTACTCCCGAACCACGCATATCCTCCCGGGTTCACATGTTAACAGATATTATACTGTCGGACACAAGTACGTGAACACGCTTGTCGGTGTCTCACCATCGAGACGTCTCGTAGACCGCCAAACGAAGCATCGAGTGTCGGCTTGCTTGTGTCCGACAGTATTACCCAGGGCGCGGTCTAAGGGCTACACGCGATTCCGACCGGTATGCCGGTTGTTTCAGGCTCGGAAAACCCTCGGAACCATATTTGACTGTCGGGCCAGTCACTCGATGTCGTCGAGCGCGTCGACGACCCGGTCTATCATCTTGCGCTGGCCGCGCCGGAGGTTCTTCGAGACTGCCGGTTTGGAGACGTCGAACTCGTCGGCCAGGTGGCCCAGCGAGGCGTCCCGTGGCGTCTCGAAGTAGCCGGAGGACACCGCGGTCTCGAGGGTCTCCCGTTCTGTCTCCGAGAGGTCCTGACACCCCTCGATGAGCGTCATCGCCGCGCCGGCGTTACGGATTATCTCCTGGGCGTCGGGCAACGCCGTGTTGGACCGCTCTATGACGTCGAACTCGTTGTGCCGTTCGAGGTCAACTAGCGCCTCGTCGGCCGCGTCGGCACGGTCGAAGCCGACGTGCCACTCCTCGCTGCCGCCGACGGCGTAGAACGGTCCCGTGATGTACCCGTCGTGGCCGCGGATCGCGCCCATCGCGTCGGTCTCCTCGACGATCGTCCGGATCTGGGCTGCGTCACCGCGTCGCTTGACCAGCTGGTAGTCGTTCATGTTGGGATGGGCCCGCAACGCGTCGAGACCGTTCGAGAGGTCGTCGCGGTCGGCACCCTCGACGACCATCCGCGTCTCGAGTTCGCGACGGGTCCGGTCGAAGTCCCAGTGGACCGCGGCGAACTCCACGCCGTGGTCGGCCGTCGTGTCGACGAACGGGCAATCGTACTGCTCCACGTCCATGGAGATCTCTATCATGTGCCCGTGACTCCTGTTTTATCCTCACGCTTTATCGTGATAAATAATTCGTCTCACTGTGACTGGAGACCGGTGTAAGGAGTGACTACTCGCCGAACTCCGCGACGACCGCCTCCCGGTCTATCTTGTCGGGCCCGCTGGTCGGCAGCGACTCGACGAACGCGAGGTGTCGCGGGTGTTTGAACCCGGCGAGGCGGTCCGCCAGGAACTCGCGCAACGCCGCCAGCGTCAGCGACTGCTCGGCGGCCGACCCGCCGGCGGGTTCGACGACAGCCTTGCCGACCTGTCCCCACTTGTCGTCGGAGACGGGAACGACGACGACGTCGGCCACCGCCGGGTGGTCGGCGATGGCGTCCTCGACTTCGGCGGGGTAGACGTTCTCCCCGCCGCTGACGTACATGTTCTTCTTGCGCCCCTCGATGCTGACGTAGCCGTCGGCGTCGACGCGCGCGAGGTCGCCCGTCGAGACCCACCCGCCGCCGAAAGTCTCGGCCGTCTCGGCCGGGTCCCGCCAGTACCGGTCGGCGGCGTGGGGCGACCGGAGTTCGAGTTCGCCGACTGCGCCGGGTTCGCGTTCGGTGCCGTCGTCGTCGACGACGCGCGCGTCGACGTGGGGGTTCGGAACGCCCACGGTGTCGGCTTTCTCGCGGGGCCAGTCGTCGGGCATCGCGAAGTTGTTCGGCCCACATTCGGTGAGGCCGTACCCCTGCGAGAGGTCGACACCCCGGTCCCACCAGGCGTCCATCACCGCCTCGCGGCAGGGGCCACCGCCGGATTTGACGACCCGGAGCGTCGAGAGGTCGGCCTCCGCCCAGGCGTCGGCCTCGACCATCGAGCGCAGGACGGCGGGAACCGCCACCAGCACCGTCGCGCCCCGGTCCTCGACGACCGAGAGGACCGCCGACGGGTCCACGTCGCGGGCGATGACAACCTCCCCGCCCATGTGAAAGAGCGGGACGGTGACGACGTTCCACCCGCCGGTGTGGAAGGTTGGGAACGTCAGCGGCGTCACGTCGTCGGGCCGGAGTCCCCATCCCGTGATGGTGTTGGTCGCGTTCCAGACGACGGCCTCGTGGCTGATCACCGTCTGCTTGGGTGTGCCGGTCGACCCGCCCGTGTGGAGAAAGAGGTGCGGGTCACCCGGCGCGACCGCCGGCCCCTCGTAGTCGGCTTCGTCGGGCAGACAGTCCTCGTAGGCCGCCCAGGTGTGTTCGCCGTCGACCGGCAACGACCTGACCGGGGGGTCCCGCTCACAGCGGTCCAGCGCCGCCGTCACGTTCTCGGCGAACGGTTCCTCGACGACGACGAGCGAGGGGGCCGCGTCGTCGAGCAGTTCGGCCAGTTCGGGCGGCGCGAGGCGGTGAGACAGCGGCGCGAGCACGCCGCCGGTCTTCCCGGTCGCGAAAAAGAGGTCGAACACCGCCGGGCGGTTGCGCGAGACGACCACCACGCGCCCGCCTGCGGCGTCGTCCTCGACGGGGACGCCGCCGTCGCGAGTGACACCGTGGTCGGCGAGCCAGCGCGCACACCGCCGCGCGCGGCGGTCGAAGTCGGCGTAGGTGAACTCCCTGCCGGTCGTCGCGTCGACGAGTCCCACCCGGTCGGGGGTCAGCGCCGCGCGGCGGCCGCTCCAGTCGCCGACCCATCTCAGGAAATCCCGGATCGAACCCGTGACGGCGTCGGCCTGTTCGATGAAAAACAGGTGTGGGCCGCCGTCGAACAGTTCGAGTCGGGCGTCCTCGATACCCTCGACCAGCAGGTCGGCGTTGCCGACCGGGACGACCCGGTCGCCGGTCCCGTGGAGCACGAGCGTCGGCACGTCGATCCCGCCGAGGCGGTCGCTCACGTCGAAGTTCCCCGCGGCCGCGGCCTGAGCCCCGTAGGCGGCCTCGGGGGGGTCGGTTTCGAGGCGCCACTCGACGATCCGGTCTATCAATTCCTCGTTGTCCGCCCAGAACTGTTCGGAGAAGGCCGGCCGCATCTTGTAGCGTTTGGTCTCGGCCGCGTCGTACCCCTCGGGGACGTTCAGCATTCGGTCGGCCGTCTCGGGCGGGATCGGTTCGGCGTCCTCGCCGCCCGGCATCGTACACATCAGCACCAGCGAGCGGGTGCGGTCGTAGTCGAGCGCGTACTGCTGGGCGATCATCCCCCCGAGACTCGCCCC
>PXQN01000086.1 GCA_003021305.1 Halobacteriales archaeon QH_10_67_22
GATCGACCGCACGCAATCGTGCGGTCGTACCGGTAAATCGCTACAATAATCACTATCAGACCCGCCGTGGCGAAACCGACGACCCTATCCGCTGGCAGTCAAAGCGACTACATGACCGACCCGTCAGACGGCGATAGCCACGAGCAAGCGACGCCGGACGTATCCCGGTCGTCGCCGGACTCGGACTCGGACTCGGGGTCCGATAGTATGGGTGCGCACACGACGGTCGAGTTCGACGGACGGACGCTCGCGTACGCCGAGTACGGCGACCCCGACGGGACACCGGTGTTCGGGTTCCACGGCGTCCTGGGGTCGCGGCTCACGTGGGCGCTGTTCGACCGGGTCGCCCGCCGGGCCGGTGTTCGGCTGATCGCGCCCGAGCGCCCGGGCTTTGGCTACTCGTCGTTCCAGCCTGGCCGGAGTCTCCTGGACTGGCCGGACGACGTCGGCACGCTCGCCGACCGCCTCGGTGTCGAGCGGTTCGGGGTCGTGGGCTTTTCCGCGGGCGGGCCACACGCGCTGGCCTGTGCCCACGCCGTGCCCGACCGCCTGCGCGGCCTCGCGCTGGCGAGTTCGGTGACGCCCCCGTCGACACACGGCCACGCCGACCCGTTCAACTACGCGTTTCTCTCGGCGACGCGTCTCGTCCCGGGGTTCTCGCAAACGGCATTCCAGGCGGCCGCGTGGCTGGCGACCCACTCGCCCGCACAGTTCCGGGCGTCGATCGTCGGCACCGCGGCCGCGCCCGACCGCGCACTGTTCGACGACGCTGTCGGTGACCACCTCGTCAGGGACGCCGCCGAGGCGTTCCGCCAGGGAGCACGCGGCCCGGCCAGGGACATGCCGCTGGTCGGCGAGGACTGGGGGTTCGACGCCCACGGACTCGACCGGCCGGTCACGGTGTTTCACGGCACCGCCGACGAGACCGTCGACGTCGAAATGGCCCGGGCGTTCGCGGAGGACCTGGGCGACTGCGACCTCTATCTCACCGACGGCGCACACTACTCGACGCTGGTCGGGAACGCCAGTGCGCTCGTCGACGCAGCGCTGTGATCAGTCGTCTGCGACTGCCGCGTCCTCGCTGGCCGCGGCGTGCTCCCGGACGTAGGCGGTGAAGTTCTCGAACAGTTGCTTGGCTTCACAGGCCGCCTGAAAGTTCTCGGCGTCGATCCCGTCGAGCACCGACTGGAGCCGTTCCTCGGGGAGGTCCTTGCTGCGAGTGACGTACTCGGCGGTCGTCGTGTCGTACTCGGGGTGGGACTGGACGGTGAAGACGTGGTCCTTGCGGAAGCCGTGGATCCCGTAGTCGTTGGCCGCGATCCGGTGGGCGCCCGGCGGGAGTTCGGCTACCCGGTCAGAGTGAGTCGTGAAGACGGTGAACTCCTCGTCGATGCCCGACAGCAGAAGCGAGTCGGCCGCCCGTTCGACGGTCCGATACCCGATCTCGCACTCGCTCATCGGTTCGACGGTGCCGCCGAGCACGTCCGCGAGCAACTGGTGGCCGAAACACACGCCCAGGAACGGGATGTCGCGGTCGACCGCCGCCTCGACCCACGCTTTCGTGGACTCGATCCACGCCTCGTCCCAGTAGACTGACGCCCGCGAGCCCGTGACGACGGCCCCGTCGACGTCGTACGTCTCGGGCACGTCGCCCTCGGGGAGGTGGTACTCCACGAGGTCTGCGTCGAGTTCCCGCCGGAAGTTGCGTCGGTTGTTCTCGGGCTCGTGGGCCCCGTTCAACAGCACGATGCGCGGCCGTGTCATCATACTCCTCCAGCGACTCCGACCGGATAAACGTGTCTGCCGCGACGAGCGTTGCCAGCGTCTCGCACGCGCGGTGCGTGTTACCCCGAGTCGTGCGACACGGCCGGCGAGTCGTCGGGCTTTGCATCGCCCACGCCGGCACGGTGCAGACCGATTGCGGCGAAGGCGCCGTAGGCGACGGCGACGCCCACCAGCCAGAGAGGGCGCTCGGTCAGAAACCACGGCACCGCGAGACCGTAGGCCAGGCCGAGCAGGATGCCGGTGAGCGTCCGGCCCGCGTTGTGGCCGCGTCGGTCGCCGAGCGTCGTCACCGCCCAGTCGACGAGCGCCGGCGCCGGGCCGAGGGCGACCAGCCACGGCCAGAGCGGAGCGCCCGTCCCGGTCGCGAACAGCGTCAGGCCGGCGACGATGCCCGGATAGACGCCGCTACAGCGAGCACAGACGTGGACCCGCCGGCCGGCGACGTCGACCGCGTGACAGCGGTCGTACTCGGCGGGCCGGTGGTGGGCGAGCAGATAGCTGCGCGTGCGGCCGAGCCCGCGGCGGAGTTCGCGCCGGAGGTCAGTTGGCATACTGCCGCTGGAACTCCTCCTCCGATTTCGTGAGGTAGATGATCCCCTCGATCAGGCCGATGATCGCGGGGATGAACGTCCAGGAGAAACACAGATACAGGATACCCAGGCCGACGTCGCCGAGGTAGAACTTGTGGGCGCCGAGGCCGCCGAGCAGGATAGCGAGCAGCGCCGCGGCCATGCGGTCCTTCTCGGCGCCGCCGGTCGCACCGCCGCCCGCCGCGGGTTGCCGGACGCCACACTGCGGACAGATTTCGGCGTTCGCACTGATCTGGGCACCGCACTCGATACAGAACTTCTGGCCGGCCACGGGACCGCCGCCCTGGGCGCCGCCACCCTGGGGACCGCCGCCCTGCGGGCCACCCTGTTGGGGGCCGCCGGCCGGAGCGCCTGCCTGCGGGCCGCCGCCCTGTTGTGGACCGCCGGCCGCGGGACCGCCGCCCTGCTGTGGGCCGCCGGCCTGGCCACCACCCTGGGGGCCACCCGCCGGACCGCCTGCGGGGCCACCCTGTGCACCACCGCCCTGGGGACCACCCTGCGCACCGCCGCCTTGCGTGCCGCCTGCTTGCCCGCCAGTGGGATCGCCGCCCGCTTGGCCGCCGGTCGGACCGCCGCCCGTCTGGCCGCCCGCGCCCGGTTGGCCGTCACCGACCTCGCTCTCGTCCTCGGCGGTCGGCGGCCACTCTTCTTCCTCCTCGGTCGCCTCCTCGCCAGGGGCTGGCTCGTCCTGTCCACCCGTCTGCTCCTCGTCGGAGTCGTCCTCTGTCATGGGCCCCACCACAGGGGACTGCCTCTAAAAACTATCGCGCCAAGTATCAGCCGTCGCCGTCGAAAACGCCGAGGAGTGCGTCGGTCACGGCCGCGCTCTCCTCGACGAAACAGAGGTGGCCCCCCTCGACGGCCGTGAACTCCCCGCGCGGGAGGTCCTCGGACAGGTCGCGCCCCGCCGACGCCGGGACGACGGCGTCGGCCTCGCCGTGGAAGACCCGGGCTGGCGTCGTCACCCCGTACAGCGCGTCGGCGTCGTAGGCCGTCATCGCCGCGGCCTGGGCGTCGAACCCCGTGCGGTCGGCGTCTTCCTCAGCGCGCCAGTCGACGATGCGGTCGAGGACCTCGCGATGTGCGTCGGGGTCGGCTTCGAAGGCGTTGGCGAGTGACGCCCGGAGGCGGTCGGGGTCGTCGCGCGGGGCGAACAGCGACGCCAGTGTGTCGCGGTCGACGGCCGCCCCGTCGGCGGCGGTCCCGAACAGCGCGAGTGTCTCGGCGCGGCCGTACTCGCGGGCGTACTCGACGGCGACCATACTGCCCAGTCCCGCACCGACGACGTGCGTCTTGGCGACGCCGGCGTCGGCGAGCACCGCCTCGAAGTCGGCCGCCAACCCCGCCACGTCGAGCGGTCCATCGGGGGCGTCCGACCGGCCGGTGCCGGGGAGGTCCCAGACGAGCGCCTCGAACGGGCCGGTGAGCGCGCCGTGTTGCCAGCTCCAGACCCAGGCGCCGAAGCCGACGGGGTTGACGAACGCGACGGTCCGGGTGTCGGGCGCCTCGTCGGCATCGTCGGGGAATCCTGCGGCATCGCCAGCGAGTTCGTAGTACAGGTCGCGACCGCGGTTCGTGACGACTGGCACGTTTGATGATAGGTGGTGGCTCCCGTTTGGATTTCCCGGTTCGCTCGTCTCGGTGAGACTGGATGGAGTGGAGTGCGGCGCCGGGCTTCCTCGACCGCCTCGCCCCTTTCATTCCCGCCCGTGTCCCTGGTTCACCGGCCGACCTAGTCCAGATGGCCAATCAACCGATACAGATCAGCTGATTCAACGGCCGATACGGGGGGGATGAAAGGGGCTGTCCGCTCCGGGAACCCCGGACCCTCAAGCACCGAAGCGAATGGAGTGAGCGAGGCGCGCAGTGCGGTCCGCGGGACCGGAGCGGGCAGGGGCTTTCAATTCGTCACAGCGTCGGCTGAAATTGCTGCCACAGAAATCGAATTCCATGCAGCGAGACCCGTTGCCGACAATCCACCGGAAACACCTAGTCAGGCGTCGGCGACCTGCCGGAGCACCTCGGGGGCGTCGTCGAGCGCGTCGTCGAGCGCCTCGGCGTCGGGACCGCCGCCCTGCGCGAAGTCCGGGGGCCCGCCGCCACCACCGCCGACCCTCGCGGCGAGACGGCTGACGACTTCGCCGGCGTTGACCGCCGAGTCCTCGGGGACGGCGACGACGAAGGTGGCGCCGTCACGGCCCGACCCGAGGACGGCTATCTTGCCCTCGGAGACGAGGGCGTTCGCGGTGGCGCGCAGTTCGTCCATGTCGGCGTCGAGACGCTGGACGACGGCCGTCGCGCCGTCGACGTCGACCTCCTCGCCGTCGGCCGAGCCCGCGGCCCTGACCGCCGCGAGTTCCTCTTTGAGCTCTTCGATAGTCTTGCCCCGTTCTTTCCACTCCTCGAAGAAGCGCCGCGCGGTGTCGGGCACTTCCTGGGGAGCGACGTCGAGCACCTCGGCGGCCTCCGCGAGGGCGTCTTCGGTGTCCTGGGTGGCCTGGACGGCGGCGTCGCCGGCCGCGAACTCGATGCGGACGACGCCGTCCTGGACGCGCTCGGTGCCCAGTATCTTGATCGTGCCGACGTCGCCGGTGCGGGCGACGTGGGTCCCGCCACAGGCCTGGACGTCGTCGTCGACGTGGACGAGCCGGATCTGTTCGCCCGTCGGGATGCCGCCCTGGTAGAGGTCGAACCCATGCTCGCCCTCTGCCTCGTGGCGGTCGGGCCACTCCTGGGTGACCGACGTGTTCGCCCGCACGAGGTCGTTGGCGCGGTGTTCGATCTCCTTGATCTGGGCGCGCGACACCGACTCGTAGTGGGTCACGTCGATGCGGGAGCGTTCGGTGCCTTTCTGTGCGCCGGCCTGGCGGACGTGCTCGCCCAGCACCTGGCGGGCACAGTGGATGACGATGTGGGTCGCGGTGTGGTGACACATCAGTCGCCGCCGCCGGGTCGCGTCGACGCCGCCGCGGACGAACTCGCCCTTGCCGGGGTCGGCATCGACGGTGTGGAGGACCGTCCCGTCGACGATCTGGACGTCGGTCACCTCGGCGGTCACGTCGTCGGTCGACAGCGTCCCGTGGTCGGGCGGTTGCCCGCCGCCCTCGGGGTAGAACATCGTCTGGTCCAGGACGACGTCGTAGCGGCCGTCGTCGCGCTCGAACACCTCCAGCACGACCGCTTCGAACTCCATGCGTTCCTGGTCGTCGTAGTAGAGGCGGTCGGTGTCGGGCAGTTGTGCGAGCTGGTCGGCGTAGGGGCGCTGGTCGCCGCGGTCCCCGGTGTCGCCGCCGTGGCGACCCGCGACCCGGGCGTAGAAGTCGTCCGGCACCGCGACGTCGACGCCGCGCTCGGCCGCGATCTCCTCGACCATGTCGGGCTGGATGCCGTGGGAGTCGTACAGTTCGACCAGTTCATCGACTGGGATCGGGGCGTCCTTGTCGGCGTACTCGTCGGCCAGTGTACGGACGCGCCGGCCGCCCCGGTCTAGCGTCTCGCGGTACTTCTCGACTTCCGTCCTGACGATGTCCCGGATAGTGTCGCGGTTCTCGTAGCCCAGCCGTTCGGCCTGCATGTCGACGAGTTCGTCCAGCGGGGCGTCGACGCCGACGGTGTCGACGAGGCGTTTGGTCCGCCGAAGGACCATCCGCGCGAGGTAGCCGGTGCCGACGTTCGAGGGGACGATCTCGTCGCCGAGCATGTACGCCAGTGTCCGGGAGTGGTCGGCGATGGCGTAGATGTCCTCCAGGGGTTCGACCAGGTCCCGGAGTTCGTCGGTCGAGACGTCGAGCGCGTCGGCGATGTCATCGCGGGCGGCCTCGACGTCCTCGACCTCGTCGATGTCCATGTGGCCGGCGAGTGTGGCCGCCCGGTGGACGATCTCGGCCTCGCGGTCGTCGTAGGAGAGGCCGGCGTTGTCCTTCAAGAAGTCGATCATCTCGGGGTAGACGGCCTCGTAGACGGTCGCGGTCCCCTGGGACATCCAGGTCCACCGCTCCAGTCCGTAGCCGGTGTCGACGATGTAGGTGTCCATCGGCGCGTACCGGTTGCCGTCTTTCATCTCGTACTCGCCCGCTTCGTCCTGCTCGAACTGCATGAACACGAGCGTCGCCAGTTCCAGTCCCTTGTAGATGACCTCGAAGGCCGGCCCGGCGTTGCCGCCGCCGACCCACGGGTCCTCGATGAGCGTGACGTCCTCGCGGTCGACACCCTTCTCGGCGAGCAGGTCCATACAGTAGGCGACGGTCCGGTCTTTCCAGTAGACCTCGCCCTCGTAGGCGGCCTCGGCGCCCTCGCGGGCGTTGAACGCGTGGTGGCCCATCATCTCGAAGGCCATCGTGTGGCGACCGGTCTTGCCGACGTTGTCGATGTCCTGCATGCGGATGCAGGGCTGGCTCACCGCCAGCGGGTTGGCCGGCGGCGGCGACGCCCCCGAGGTGACGTGGGGCTGGAAGTCGTAGATCGACGCCTGGGTGAGCAGGACGTCGTCGCGCCACCTGTTGGCGGCCACCGGGTAGGGGTCGATGCGCTCGTGGCCGTGCTCCTCGAAAAAGGAGAGAAACGCCTCGCGCATCTCCCCTAAACTGTGCTGTTCGTCGAAGCCGGGGTCGTCGATGAACCCGTACTCGGTACACGGCGGTTCGCCACACGTCTCGCGCGTCTCGTCGAGCGTCCAGAAGTGGTCCCCACACTCCGTACAGGTCCGGCGGACGAACCCCTCGTCCTCGAAGTAGTCGAGCTGATACTCCTGTTCGAGGTCGCTCATTCGTTGGCTACTGTTGGCCCAGCGGCGCGTAAAACAGTTCCGAACCACCCCCACGGCGCCGCCACGACGCCCCGCCGGCCGCCCGGGTTAGCCGCCGCTCGCTGCCGACTCCTCATCGTCGTCCTCGAACTCCCGTTCGAGTTCGGCCTCGGCGTCGCCGGCCTCGACCTCGATCTCGAGTTCTTCGGCGTCGGCCGGGACGGTGAAGACGTACTCGCCGTCGGCGTCGGTCGTCCCGCCGGGACCACCCTCGACCGAAACCGTCGCGTCGGCGGCGGGTTCGCCGTCGTCGGTGACGCGGACGGTGACGTTCTCGCCCGGTTCGACGGCGCCGAGCAAGGAGGCGTCGAGCGAGTCCTCGCGGTCGTCGACGCGCCGGACCGGCTGGTCGGCGCCCGACTCCTCGATGACGGGTCGGAGGATGTACTTCCCGCTGTTGCCCGCCTCGTGGACCGAGATGTCGTAGACGAACGACGTCTCGGAGCCGTCGGCGACGGTGAACTCGCTGTCGAGTTTCAGCCGTTCGCTCGGCAGCTTCACCTCGGTCGACTCGCCGCCTTCGAGCGTGCCGTTGACCTCGCTCACGTCGAGGACGACCTGGTCGTACTCGCCGGCGGGCAGGGCGAACCGCTCGACCAGCGTCGCGTTGTCACCGCGCAGGCGCGTCAGGTCGACCGTCGTCGCGTTCACCTCACGCTCGACCCACTGCCCGTCGCCGCGCTCGTCGTCCGCCTCGTCAGCGTCGTCCGCCGCGGTCGTGTCAGTCGACTCCGCCGTCACCGTCGCGTTCTCGACCGTCCCGTTCCCGGCCGCGGTCGTCGCGTTCGCCGCGTCGTCCGTCCTGTGGAACCTGACGGACGTGATGGTCACGTTCAGGTGTTCGAAGTCGTCCATGTCGTTTGGCCGGTCGCTCACGTAGAAGTCGACCGTGCCCGCGGGTCCGTCGACGGCCGTCGCGTCGCCACTGGCGTCCCCGCCGTCGCTCGCGTCGCCGGCGGTGGCCGTCCCCGGCCCGGTCGCGCCGAGACAGCCCGCCGAGGCGACCAGCAGCGCCAGCAACGCCACGCCGACCGCGCGTCTCATCGCCACACCTCCGTCCCTGTCGCCGACTCGTCCGTACATCGGTCCGTCGTCCGCTGTGGGTGTCGTCCCATCATACACCACCGTTCGGGGGCCACGACCATATATAAACCAGACCGCAAAGCCGGATCGTCGTCGATTAAGCCGGATTAAAATACACCTCAGAGAGTCAATGACGACTGTTTTCTCCTCTCACCCGGTCTTCATCCCTGAACAGTCGATGGTTTTAAATACTACTTGGAACACCGGGAGCGGCGACGTGGAACGCCCGGGGGCCAGGCTTTTGTCACGGCCCCGCCAACACCGCCCGTGGACGAAAACGTACTGGGTGAGCCGCTGAAACCCTGTTCGACCGACCCGACGACGGGCTACGACCGGTCTGGCTACTGCCGGGTCGTCCCCGGTGACGGCGGGCGCCACCACCTCTGTGCGGAGATGACCGAGGCGTTTCTCACCTTCACCCGCGCGCAGGGCAACGACCTCTCGACGCCACGCCCCGAGTTCGGGTTCCCGGGTCTGGAACCCGGCGACCGCTGGTGTCTCTGTGTCGCCCGCTGGGTCGAGGCCCACGAGGCCGGCCGGGCCCCGCCGGTCGTCCTCGAAGCGACCAACGAAGCCGTCCTGGAGGACGTTCCCCTGGAGACGCTGCGGGAGCAGGCCGTCGAGGAGTGACCCGACCCGGTGTCCGACGGACACAACGTTTTAGTCGGGCGGTCACGAGCCATCGGATATGGCATCCGAACCCACTGCCGAGCGCCTCGCTGGTGACCGACCGACGGCGAGACGCGGGTTCGGCTTTTTCTCGTGACGGGCGGCGGACGGTCGGCGTGACGCGGGACCGCACTCGCGGCCCGGGTCGGCCGGCCCGAAACCGTCCGTGGACCGGCCTCGCCGGTCGCGCGATGGGAATCGTTAACTGACGAACCCACCACTTCGGAACCAATGAAACTCCCGGATACACAGGTCGCGGTGCTCCGGAGTGTGAGCACCGATGACCCCGAAACCGTCGGATCGCTCGCCGAGGAACTCGGCGAACAGACACAGGCGGTCGCGGGGGCCGCCTTCGAACTCGAAGAACGGGGCCTCGTCGACGTCACGGAGACCACCGAGACGGACCTCGTACTCACCGAGGAGGGACAGCACTACGCCGCCGAGGAGCTGCCCGAACACGCCATGTGGACCGCCGGGCAATCCGTCGGCGCGGACACAGACCCCGTCGAGATCGGTCGCCTCGCGGGCGAGGCCGGCCTGGACGGCGAGGAGATCCAGATCGCGCTCTCGAACCTCGCCCGGAAGGGGATGGGCGACATCGAGGACGGCAGCGTCAGAGTCGACCCCGACTACGACGCCGCGGGCGACCCCGAACGGGGGTTGCTCGCGGCGCTGGCCGACGGGGCAGCCGACTCGGCCGAGTTCGACGAGGCCACGGTCGCACAGCTGCGCCGGCGCAACCTCGTCGCGGAACGCGAGCGGACGAGTCGGCACGTCACGCTCACCGAGGAGGGCGTCACCGCGCTGATGGAGGGCGTCGAAGCCGCCGAGTCGGTCGGCCAGGTCACCTCGGAACTGCTCACCTCGGGCGAGTGGCGCGACGCCGAGTTCGCCGAGTACAACGTCGAAGCCGACGCCGAGACGGTCTACGGCGGCCGCACCCACCCGCTGTGCGAGATGGCCGAGCGGGTGAAAGACGTCCTCGTCGGGATGGGCTTCGAGGAGATGCAGGGGCCCCACGTCGACGCCGACTTCTACATCAACGACTGTCTGTTCATGCCCCAGGACCACCCCGCGCGGACCCACTGGGACCGCTTCGCGCTGGCCGACCCCGAGCGGATGGACCGCGAGGCCCTTCCCGACGACCTCGTCGCGGCAGTCGAGCGCGCCCACCGCGAAGGGGTCGGCCCCGACGGCGAAGGGTACCACTCGCCGTGGGACGAGGAGTTCGCGCGCGCACTCGCGCTGCGTGGTCACACCACCTCGCTGTCGGTGCGCCACCTCGCCGGCATCGCCGCTGGCGAACTCGACCCGCCCCAGCGGTACTTCTCGGTCGAGAAGGGCTACCGCAACGACACCATCGACGCGACCCACCTGCTCGAGTTCTTCCAGATCGAGGGGTGGGTGATGGCCGAGGACCTCTCGGTGCGGGACCTGATGGGGACGTTCACCGAGTTCTACGAGCAGTTCGAGATCACCGACATCGAGTTCAAGCCCCACTACAACCCCTACACGGAGCCCTCCTTCGAGCTGTTCGGCCGCCACCCGACGACGGGCGAACTGATAGAGATCGGCAACTCGGGCATCTTCCGACCGGAGATGCTCGACCCGCTTGGCGTCGACGCCGACGTGATGGCCTGGGGGCTGGCGCTGGAACGACTGATGATGCTCGTCACCGGCGCCGAGGACATCCGCGACGTCCACGGGACGCTCGTCGACATGGACTTCCTGCGCTCCGAGGAGGTGACCTACTGATGCCCACCGTCACTGTCGACCCCGACGAACTGCGCGAGCTGACCGGCCACGACGAGAAATCCGACGACGAACTGCGCGCGGACCTGTTCGGTCTCGGCCTGGAGTTCGAGGGCCACACCGACGACGGCGAGTTCGAACTGGAGTTCGCGCCAGACAGACTCGACAGGCTCTCGGTCGAGGGCGTCGCCCGGTCGCTTCGCTACCAGTACGGCGACGACCGTGGCGTTTACCTCCCGACCGTCAACGACGCCGAGTGGACTATCCACGTCGACGGCGACGTGCCCGACGACCGCCCCTACGTCACCGGCGCGGTCGTCCGCGGACTCGACTTGGACGAGGCCGCCCTCGAATCGCTGATCCAGCTCCAGGAGAAACTCCACGCGACGACGGGACGCGGGCGGGCCAAGGGCGCGATCGGTATCCACGACCTCACGATGCTCAAGGGGGGGGCCGCGACGGGCACCGAGGCGACCGAAACCGAAATCGACGACCCTCGCGTCGAGACCGCCCCCGGCGAGGGCAAGTCCATCCGGTACACCGGCATCGCCGCCGACGGCGACCGGTTCGTCCCGCTGGACAGCGACCGCGAACTCACCCCCGGCGAAGTACTCGACGAACACGACGTCGGCGAGAAGTACGCCGACCTCGTGGCCGACTACGAGCGGATGCCGGCCATCTACGACGACGTGGGGCTGTTCTCGTTCCCGCCGGTGATCAACGGCCGCCGGACGGAGGTGTCGGTCGATTCCCGTGATCTCTTCGTCGAGATGACCGGCACCGACCAGTGGACGATCGACCATATGCTCACCATCGTCTGTTACGCGTTAGACGCCCGCGGCGGCCGCGTCGAGGAGGTCGCCGTCGAATATTCGGACGACGCGACCGCCGACTCGGCGGGGTCGACGCTCGTCCGGCCGGATCTGTCGACGAAGACCAAGACCGTCGCCCACGCCGACGTCGAGTCGACGCTGGGGATCGACCTGGACGGCGAGGAGGTCGTCGACCTGCTGGAACGCGCAGGGTTAGACGCCGAAACTGACGAGGACGGCCCGCTCACCTACGAGGCCGAGATCCCGCCCTACCGCGTCGACGTGCTCCACCCGGTCGACGTCATCGACGACGTCGGCCGGGCGTTCGGGTTCAACGACCTCGACCCGCGGTACCCGGACGTCTCGACGGTCGGCGGGCGCCACGAGCGCTCCCGGCTCGAGCGGGCGGCCCGCGAGACGCTCGTCGGCCTCGGCTTCCAGGACCTGCTGAACTTCCACCTCATCGGCCGCACGGAGAACTTCAACCGCCTCAACGTCACCGTCACGAGGATCGGGCTCCACCGCACCGGTCCCGCGAACGGGAGCGACGACGGCGACGGCGGG
>PXQN01000087.1 GCA_003021305.1 Halobacteriales archaeon QH_10_67_22
CTCCCAGGTGTGTTTGACCGCCTGAACGGCGCCGACCCGGGCGGTCGCGAGCACGTCGCCCTTGTCAAGTTCGTCGGCCTGGACGGCCGCGACCGTCGACGCCTGGAGGTGGATGGTCCCGCGTGCCACCGCGCGCCTCGCGGTGTCGGGTTTGTCGCCGACGTCGACCAGCTGGACGTCGCCGTCGTCGGTGTGGGTGAGCGCGTCGGCGTCATCACTGGGGTCGCTCACGCTTGGTCCTCCCGGTCGGTCCAGAGGACCCGGGGGATCTCCGCGAGGAGGTCGGTCGCGACGAGGCCGTCGCCCTGGCGGTCGTGGACGCGGTCGCCGGCCCGGCCGTTGGCGTAGGCGGCCATCGCGGCGGCGTCGAGCGGGTCCTGCGTGGCGGCGAGCGCGCCAGTGATCCCGGCGAGCACGTCGCCGGTCCCGCCGACAGTCATTCCGGGGTTGCCGGTGCGACTGACACGGGTCCGGTCGCCGTCCGAGACCACGTCCTCGGGCCCTTTCTGGAGGACGACACAGTCCAGGTCGGCCGCGAGGTCTGCGACGGCGTCCATGCGGTCCTGCCGTCCCTGGGCAGCGCGGCCACCCATCCCCCGGAACTCGCCCTGGTGGGGCGTACAGACGAGCGTCGCCTCGGTGTCGACCCCCGGGACCCGGGCCAGCGCGTCCGCGTCGATGACGGCCGTCCCGGTGTACCCCGAGAGGAGTCCTTCGACGGCCTCCAGCGGGGGGTCGGCGTCGCCCAGCCCGGGACCGAGGACGACAGCGTCGTGCCCGCGAGCCATCTCCAGCAGGAACCCCACCCGCTTGGGGTCGAGTTGCTTCCCCTTGAACGGGCGCACGATGAGGTCCTCGCCGAAGCCCTGGAGCTCCCGCCCGACGACCATCGGGCAGGCCACGCGCACCAGGTCCGCGCCCGCACGGAGGGCTCCTTTGGCCGCCAGGGCGGGCGCGCCGGCGTAGGGACCCCCGCCGACGACCAGCACCTCGCCGTGTTCCCCCTTGTGGCTGTCCGGGCGGCGGTCGTCGAGTCGCTGCAGGTCCCCTCGCTCGACGAACAGTTCTGCGGCCACCGGGATGCCGATGTCCGCGACGGTCACCTCGGCGTAGAGGGCGGCCAGTCCCGGCTTGGTGTCGTGGAAGGTGACGACGTGGTCCGGGTCGACCATCGCCTCGGGCTTATCGCCGGTCTCGGTGTCCAGGCCGGAGGGGACGTCGACCGAGACGACGGTCGCGTCGGCGTCGTTGATCGCCGCGGCCGCGGTCCGCTCGGGTTCCCGCAGTTCGCCGCTGATGCCGGTCCCGAGCATCGCGTCGACGACGACGTCGGGGTCGGCCAGGTCGAACGCGGTCGAATCCCGGACCGTCCGGCGGTCGTAGTCGGCGGCCACGAGGGCGTCCCAGTTCTCGCGGGCGATGGACCTGGTGATGGCGTCGGGGCGGCCGAGCAGCGTCACCGTCGGGTCGTACTCGTCGAGAAATCGGGCGGCGACCAGGGCGTCGCCGCCGTTGTTCCCCCGGCCGGCGACGAGGTGGACAGAGGCTCCGTCGTCGGCCACGCCTCTGACAGCGCGTGCGACCGCGTTGCCGCTGGATTCCATCAACTGCTTGCGTGGAACCCCGAGGGCCGCCGCGTTCTCGTCAACGACGGCCATCTCCGTTCCGGTCAACATATCGGTGCGTTCGCCCGCCCATCGTTTAACGGTAGGGGTGGCAAAACCGGTGACACCGTGGGTCTGGTGCCGGTCACCACCGGACCTCGAACCCGTCGAGTCCCTCGGGGTCTTCGTACGCGACCTCGACGTCCTCGACTCGCGCGCGGGAACTGCCCTCGTGACACCACTCGACCATCCCTTCGACGGCCGCCTCGGGGCCCTCGAAGACGGCTTCGACGCGGCCGTCGTCCAGATTGCGCACCCACCCGTCGACGCCCCGGTCCCGGGCCGCCTCGCGAGTGCTCGCCCGGTAGTACACACCCTGGACTCGACCGCTCGCGTACACGTGTGCGCGCCGCCTGCTCATACCGCCACGGTAGCCGCCGCGACCTCAAAAAGCCCGGCCACCGACCCGTCAGACCGGACGACTGCGGTAAACCACAGGATTTATCATTAAGGATTCCTTCGGACAGAGTGTAATGTGTGGACGACCCAGTTCGGTCGGCCGTGTTCGCGCTGAACGACTCCGACGTGTACGCCGGGCAGTAGTATCGCCGTTCTGACCGCCCGGTCCGTCGACCGACTCGCCAGCGAACGAACCCGAACAACTCACACCAATGCGACACTCAGACGCCTACGACGAATTCGAACGCACGTACAGCTACCCGATCGACCGGCAGACCGTCATCGAGACGATGGGCGAACAGACGATCGAGTCACCGAACGGCGGTGGCAAAACGATCGCGGAGATCATGGACCACGCCGAGAGCGAGACGTACGACTCCCCGCGGGCCCTCTACGAGGAGTTCCTCAGCTGTCTCGGCGACCAGTACATCGGCCGGAAGTTCTACGACGACCGCGGCGACAACGTCGGAACGATGGAGTGGCAGTAGCCGCGCCCATTTCGCCCCTGTCCCCTCCGTTCTCCCACGACCGGTACTGAGAGAAGCGAGTCAACTGTTCTCACGTATCATATTTGGAACGACCGAACGGTCGGTCACGCCGTCCTCACTCGGTCGTCTCTCCGGTTCGCAGGTAGTGAAACACGTAGGTCTGGGCGTAGCCGGCGTACTCTCCGCCAAGGGCCGTCCGGATCGCCCGGGAGGTGTCGGCGTAGTTCCCGCGGTCACAGTCGGGGTAGTACTCCTCGATGGTCGTCCGGATCCAGGTGTCCAGGGGCACCGCTTCCAGGTAGCCCAGCGAGAACAGGAGCACACAATCTGCGACCTTGTCGCCGACGCCGACGAAGCGGGTGAGCGCCTCGCGGGCCTCTTCGTAGGGGAGGTCGCCGGTCACGGGGTCGTCGCCGTCGGCGACCATCCGGGCCGTCTCCAGGACGTAGGGGGCGCGGTATCCCAGTCCGAGGTCGCGCAACGCGTCTTCGGTGGTCGCGGCCAGCTGGTCGGCGGTCGGGTAGGCGTGGCAGGTGCGCCCGTCGAACTCGACCGGCGTTCCATAGGCCTCCCGGAGGGCTTCCTGCATCCCGTGGATACGGGCGACGCGCATCTGTGCCGAACAGATAAACGAGATCAGCGACGGGACGGGCGGGTCCCGGACCAGGTGCATCCCCCAGTAGGCGTCGAACGCCGACTCGACGACGTCGTCGCCGGGCGCGGCCGCGCGGATGGCTGGCAGGTCGTCCGCCAGGCGGAGTCGCTCCCGGAGTATCGGGCCGGCGTCGACCGAGGACTCCCACTCCAGGCGGTCGCCGACCTGCCGGACCCTGACGACGGCCGGTTCGCCCTCGACGCGGGCGGTCGTCTCGTACCAGGCGTCGCCGCCGTAGGGACCCGTCGACTCGTACATCCGACCGTCGGCCCGGCTCCAGAGGTACGACTGCCCGCTCTCGACCGTCGACTGCAAATCGAACGCCCCCACGGACGACAGGGGGAGCACACCCCGCTCCATACCCCTGCCTTGGCGTCACCCGGCTTTGGCCTTCTGGATCGCTCCAGGATATTGCGGCCACAGAATTAAGTTCGAACAGTCCCGGGACACGCACATGTGCTACGAGGCACTCCGGAACGGCGACGCCACCGAGAAACCGCTCGGTGCGATCGTCCGGGCGGAACTGCGGGACGCACTGACCACTGGACTCGCGGCCGCGCTCATCGTCGCGTCAGTTCTGTTCAGTGGGAGCACAGAGCTGGCGTCGCTGGTCCCGCTGGCCCTCGCCGCGCTCGGCCTCGGTGCCGTTCTTCACCAGTCGCTGCTGGTCGCCGGCGTCGCAGTCCAGGCCCGCCGAAACGGCCGGGGAACCCGCCGCCTGACCGACCGAGACAGCGACTGTTCTCCTCTCTCCCGAGCGTTGTAACGACTACCAGCCTGTCTGACACCAGTCCGCCAGGACAGTTGGGACTCCCGAACGAACCGTCGAAAAAGTGGCAGAGAGTGCCAGAGATGTGACGCGATTGGGTGGGTGGGTGGGTGGGGTACAGGCACCATTACGGTGCTGCACCTGAGTCTGGTCGCCGATGACACTTATATCTTGTGACGCAGTTTTCATATTCAATAATTGAAGCGGGGCGAGCCAGGGGATGGCGGGGAAATGAACGGGATTTAAGCGGGCCGGCGCCTCGGGTACGGACGACATGAAACTCCACGAGTACCAGGCCAAGCAGGTGTTCAGGGAGGCGGGGATCCCGACGCCGGCGTCCGAACTCGCCGAGTCCGTCGAGGCGGCCGTCGCCGCGGCCGAGTTGGTCGGCTACCCGGTCGCCGTGAAGGCACAGGTGCAGGTCGGTGGCCGCGGCAAGGCCGGCGGGATCGAACTCGCCGACGACGAGGACGAGCTCCGCGAGGCCGCCGACTCGATCCTCGGGATGGACCTGAAGGGGTACCGCGTCGAGCGCGTTCTCGTCGAGGAGGCGGTCGATTTCGCCGACGAACTGTACGTCGGCGTGACGATGGACCGGGGTGAGGGCAAGCCGGTGGCGATGGTGTCGACACGCGGTGGCGTCAACATCGAGGAGGTCGCCGCCGAAGACCCCGAGGCCATCGCCCGCGAGCACGTCGACCCCGCGTTCGGGATGCACCCGTTCCAGGGGCGCAAGGCCGTCTACGACGCCGGCGTCGACCCGGCGGTCGCACGGGACGTCTCGTCGGTGCTCTCGACGCTGTACGACCTCTGGGAGGACAAGGACGGCGCCGACGCCGAGATCAACCCGCTGATGGTCACCGCCGACGACGAGGTCATCGCCGCCGACGCCGTTTTTAACGTCGACGAGGACGCCCTCTTTCGCCACCCCGACCTGGCTGAGATGGGCGAGGAAGGCGAGTTCGCCGAGTCCGAACTCGAACAGAAGGCCGACGAGTACGGCTTCGACTACGTCCGCCTGGACGGCAACGTCGGCATCATCGGCAACGGCGCCGGCCTCGTGATGACGACGCTGGACCTGGTCGACCACTACGGCGGGTCGCCCGCCAACTTCCTCGACGTGGGCGGGGGCGCCAAGGCCGACCGCATCGCCAACGCCCTGGACATGGTCTTCTCCGACGAGAACGTCGACGCCGTCGTGTTCAACATCTTCGGCGGCATCACCCGCGGCGACGAGGTCGCCAACGGCATCAACCAGGCGCTGGGCGAGTTCGACGAGATCCCCAAACCAGTCGTCGTCAGACTGGCCGGGACCAACGCCGAGGAGGGGATGGAGATACTCGACACGAGTCTCGTGACCGTCGAGGAGACGCTGGAGTCGGCCGTCCAACGTGCCGTCGAGTACGCCGGGGAGGTGACACAATGAGCGTCCTCGTCGACGAGGACACCCGCGTCGTCGTCCAGGGTATCACCGGCGGCGAAGGCGAGTTCCACGCCGAACAGATGATCGAGTACGGCACCAACGTCGTCGCCGGCGCGGTGCCGGGCAAGGGCGGCCAGGAGGTCGCGGGCGTCCCCGTCTACGACACTGTCGCGGGCGCCGTCGCCGCCGAAGACGCCGACGCGTCGGTCGTGTTCGTCCCGCCGGCCTTCGCGGGCGACGCCTGTTTCGAAGCCCTGGCCGTTGACGAACTGGACGTCGTCGTCGCTATCACCGAGGGGATCCCCACCCAGGACATGTCGCGGGTGTACCGGCGCCTCCAGGAGACCGACGCCTACCTGATCGGGCCCAACTGTCCGGGCCTCATCACGCCCGACGAGGCGAAACTGGGCATCCTGCCCGGCAACATCTTCTCGTCGGGCCGGGTCGGTCTCGTCTCGCGGTCGGGAACCCTGACTTACCAGGTCGTCGACAACCTGACAAAGCGCGGGCTGGGGCAGTCGACGGCCATCGGCATCGGCGGGGACCCGATCATCGGCACCTCGTTCGTCGAGGCGCTGGCCCTGTTCGAGCAGGACTCGAAGACCGACGCGGTCGTGATGTGTGGCGAGATCGGCGGCGAGGACGAGGAGGAAGCCGCCGAGTACATCGACGAGTACATGAACACGCCGGTGGTCGGATTCATTGCCGGCCGGACGGCCCCGCCGGGCAAGCGGATGGGTCACGCCGGCGCCATCGTCTCCGGGTCGGGCACCGGCACCGCCGAGTCGAAGATCGAAGCGCTCCGTGACGCCGGCGCGTTCGTGGGCGACACGCCCGAGGAAGTCGCCGACCGCGTCGAGGAACTGCTGTAGAAGCGGCTGTCGACTCGGTTCGTCGCGGGACTTCGACGCTTTTCGACCGACCACGAGCCACGACGACAGCACACGCTCGCCTACGTCGACTGTATCATGTCGCGTGCGTCGTCGTCGGTCAGGTGTCGTCCTGGCTGCACTCGACTGATAGTGATTATTGTCGGTCTGTTCCGGATCGACCGCACGACTGCGTGCGGTCGTACCGGTAAATCGCTCCAATAATCACTATGAGTACGCCATGCAGGGAGCTGCGGGCCACCGGACATTGGTATACGGTCGGTATCACGCGGTGAGGTCAGGGACGTCGACCGTCGACGCCGAAAGGCCGTGCCTACCGCCGGAGCGGGACCACCGCGCCGCCTCCGAGCGGCAGTTCACTCCTCGCGAAGCAACGCGTCCTCGCCGTGACGTTCGCGCAACGCCCGCAGGTAGGCCTGCTGTTCGCGCACCCGCGGCGTCTTCTCGGCGTAGGCGTGCTCGAACCACTCGTCGACGTCGGCCTCGTAGGAGTCGGCGGCGTCTATCAGGTCGGCGACCTCCTGGCGACACCGCTCGTGGATGGCGTCGACCCGTTCGTCGTCCAGCAGGCCACGGTCACGGAGGAACCGTTCCATCCGGGGGATGGGGTCTTTTGCCTTCCAGCGTTCGACCTCCGCCTCGTCGCGGTAGGCAGAGGGGTCGTCGGCGGTCGTGTGGGCGCCAAAGCGGTACATCACCGCCTCGACGAGCGTCGGCCTACGTTCGCCCTCCCGGGGGTTGCGGGCTTTCTCGACGGCCTCGCGGGTGACCGCGTAGGTCGCCAGCGGGTCCATCCCGTCGACCTGGACGCCCGCGAACCCGTAGGCGTCGGCCTTCTGTGCGATGGTCGCGCTGGCGGTCTGGTCCTCCCGTGGCATCGAGATGGCGTACCCGTTGTTGTTGCAGAAAAACAGGGCGGGCGCGTCGAACACGCCGGCGAAGTTCAGCGCCTCGTGGAAGTCCCCCTCGGAGGTGGCGCCGTCGCCGAAGTGACAGCAGGCGACGGTGTCCTCGCCCCGCAGCCGTGCCGCCCAGGCCATCCCCGTCGCGTGGGGGAGGTGGCTCGCGATGGAGATGTTCAGCGGGAAGACGTTGCGGGAGGCGAGCCACTCGTTGCCGACTTCGTGGCCCTTCCAGTAGAGGATGTACTCGGGTTCGATCCCGCGGACGACGACGGCGCCGTGTTCGCGGTACTGGTCGAGTATCCAGTCGTCGTCGGCCAGCGCGTGGGTCGAGCCGATCTGGGCGCCCTCCTGGCCCGCCAGCGGCGCGTACGTGCCGAGTCGCCCCTGGCGCTGGCGACTCACCAGACGCTCGTCCAGATGGCGGGCATAGAACATCTCTTCGTACATCTCGACCATGCGGTCGTCGGCAAGATCCGGCACCGTGGCCCCCTCGCGGACCTGGCCGTCGGCGTCCAGTATCGAAACGGTGTCGTCGGGTGCCCGGGAGAGGTACTCGCGCTCGCTCACTGGTAGTACATGTCGGAGCCGGACTATATGGATTTGGCTTCGCAAGGGCGCGACGGGAGTCGGTCGCGAACCGCCGGCGTCGTCGACCACGACCCCGCCCATGCCGTAGTGTGCCGTGGGGGCGACCTCGACGGGTTCCTCGGAGATGTCGACGCCCAGCTCCGTGAACCGCTCGGACATCCGGGGCAACCGCTCCTGGATGAACGACCGCTCGCGGTGGGTGATGTCGAGGTACACCGCGTCGTTTGCGGTCCTATGTCCCGCCGCTATTTGGTCCTGGGAATGCTCGGGAACAGACGGGTCTCGTCGGGTGCACACTCTGTAAAAGGTTAAAGGGAAACGCTCGGTACAGGGAGGTATGTTCGAGAAGGTCCTCGTCGCCAACCGCGGCGAGATCGCGGTCCGCGTGATGCGTGCCTGTGAGGAGTTGGACGTCGGCACGGTCGCTGTCTACAGCGAAGCCGACAAGCATGCAGGACACGTCCGGTACGCCGACGAGGCCTACAACGTCGGCCCGGCACGCGCGGCCGACTCGTACCTCGACCAGGAGGCCATCGTCGAGGCCGCCCGGAAGGCCGACGCGGACGCCATCCACCCGGGGTACGGCTTCCTGGCGGAGAACGCCGACTTCGCGGCCCGCGTCGAGGACGCCGACGGGATCACCTGGATCGGCCCCACGAGCGAGGCGATGGAGCGACTCGGCGAGAAGACCCACGCCCGCCAGGTCATGCAGGAAGCCGACGTGCCGATCGTCCCCGGGACGACCGACCCCGTCGACGAGTCCGAGGAAGTCGTCGAGTTCGGCGACGAGTACGGCTACCCGATCGCGATCAAGGCCGAGGGCGGGGGCGGCGGCCGGGGGATGAAGATCGTCCGGGAACCCGACGAGGCCGAAGAACAGCTCGAATCGGCCAAACGGGAGGGCGAGGCGTACTTTTCGAACCCGTCGGTGTACCTCGAACGCTACCTCGAAAATCCGCGCCACATCGAGGTCCAGATCGTCGCCGACCACCACGGCAACGTCCGTCACCTCGGTGAACGGGACTGCTCGCTCCAGCGGCGCCACCAGAAGGTCATCGAGGAGGGGCCGAGTCCCGCCCTCACCGACGAGTTGCGCGAGCAGATCGGCGAGGCCGCCCGCCGGGGTGCCGACGCCGCCGACTACTACAACGCCGGCACCTTCGAGTTTCTGGTCGAGGAGGAAGACAGGGACGACGAGTTGCTCGGCGCTGACGCGAACTTTTACTTCCTGGAGGTGAATACCCGGATCCAGGTCGAACACTGCGTCACCGAGGAGATCACAGGCATCGACATCGTGAAGTGGCAGATCCGGGTCGCCGCCGGCGAGGAACTCGCCTTCGAACAGGACGACGTCGAGGTCGAGGGCCACGCCATGGAGTTCCGGATCAACGCCGAGAACGCGGCGAACGACTTCGCGCCTGCGACCGGCGGGTCCCTGGAGACCTACGACCCGCCGGGCGGGATCGGCGTCCGCATGGACGACGCGCTCCGGCAGGGCGACGACCTCGTCACCGACTACGACTCGATGGTCGCGAAGCTGATCACATACGGGGACGACCGCGCGGAGTGTATCGCCCGCGGGAAACGCGCCCTCGCGGACTTCGACGTCGAGGGGATCCCCACGATCATCCCGTTCCACCGGCTGATGCTCACCGACGACCAGTTCGTCGCCGGCAAGCACACGACCAAGTACCTCGACGAACACCTCGACCCGGCGCGGATCGACGCCGCCCAGGAGCGCTGGGGGACCGAGACCGAACCGGGCGAGGACGACAACGAGGAGGACGAGGTCATCGAGCGCGAGTTCACCGTCGAGGTCAACGGCAAACGCTTCGAGGTCGAACTCGAAGAACGGGGGGCGCCCGCCATCCCGGTCGCCGAGGACGCCGGCGACGGGCAACAGGGAGCACGCCCCAGTCGCCCGGACTCGGGCGGCGACGGCGGTGGCGGCGGAACCGCCGCCGAGGGCGAGGAGATCACCGCCGAGATGCAGGGCACCATCCTTGAGGTCAACGTCGGCGAGGACGACGAGATCGGCGCCGGGGACGTGCTCTGTGTGCTCGAAGCGATGAAGATGGAAAACGACATCGTCGCCGAACGCGGCGGCACCGTCACCCACGTCGGCGTCGCCGAAGGCGAGTCCGTCGACATGGGCGATACCCTGTTCGTGCTCGACTGACCGACGCCGCCGGGACCGGAGATCCGGTCGCAGGCTCGGACCGCTCCCCCGAAGGGTTTTGCCACAGGGGGCAGTATCCTGTCGTATGGCCCGGGCTGATGTCGACGACGGGTCCGACGGTGTCCGGGAGATACGGCTCCTCGAAAACCCGGACGGACAGTGGACAGCCCGTGATCTCGAGGTCGAAGTGACCGCGCAGGGAGAGACACGAACGGCAGCACTGGAGAATCTGGACGCGGTCGTCGCGGCAGTGACCGGCGACGGCGGACACGAACCGACCGACGAGGAACTTCGCGACCTCGGCGTGGATCCGGAGCGAGCGAGGTCACAGGACGACGACCGGCCCGACGTGCTTCGATAATGGTAAGTAGATCGACCGCCATTCCTGACCGGACGAGAACCGTCGAGTGACACCACTTACGGTCGCCGCCGCGAAAGTCCGGGTATGCAAGACACACGCGAGCAGGTGCTGGACGCGCTTGCCCAGGAGCCGGTGTCGGGGCCGGACCTCGCCGACCGGTTGGGCGTCTCGCGGGCGGCGGTCTGGAAACACGTCGAGGCGCTCCGTGAGGCCGGGTTCGCCGTCGAGAGCGACGACGCTGGCTACCGGCTGGCCAGCGTGCCCGAGTTCGGCGGCCCGGCCGTCGCGTACGGCCTCGACGCCCCCTTCACCGTCGAGTACCACGACGAACTCCCGAGCACGAACGCCCGGGCGCGAGAGCTGGCCGCCGAGGAGGCCAGCGACGTGGTCGTCCTCGCGGACCACCAGACCGGCGGCCGGGGGCGACTCGACCGCGAGTGGCGTTCCCCGGCGGGGGGGATCTACCTCTCGCTGGTCGTCCGGCCGGAGGTGCCGGCCACCCACGCCCCCGCGTTCACGCTCGCGGCGGCGGTGGCGACGACCCGCGCCGCCCGCGAGGCGGGCGTCGACGCCCGGATCAAGTGGCCAAACGACGTCGTCGTCGTGCGGGACGGGCGCGAACACAAACTCGCCGGCGTCCTCACCGAGATGGAGGGCGAAGCGGACCGCGTCTCCTGGGTCGTCGTCGGCGTCGGCGTCAACGCGAACGTCGACCCCGAGGAGCTCCCGGGCGAGGCCGCGCCGACAAGCATCCGCGCCGAGGCCGGCGACGTCGACCGCCGGGTGTTCACCCAGCGCCTCGTCGAGGAGTTCGGCGCCCTGCGGCACGACCTGGAGGGGGTCGTCGAGGCCTGGCGCGAGCACGCGACGACACTCGGGCGCCGCGTGCGGGTGGACACGCCCGGCGGCGAGGTCGTCGGCGAGGCCGTCGACGTGCGATTTCCCGGCACGCTCGTCGTCGATACCGACGACGGCCCCGTCGATGTGACCGCCGGCGACTGCGAACCCCTCCGGCCCGCCGAGTGACTCGTCGGCCCGGGGGCCGCGGGTTCGGTCGACAGGTTTTCATCGGGCCTCCCGGGGCCGCCGACCGAGACTGTCACTACGGGGACGGGCGCACCGCGGACGACGCGTTCGGCGACACTCCCCAGCAGGAGGCGGTCAATCCCGCTGGGGCCGTGGGTCCCCATCACGACGACGTCGACGGGTCGCTCCCGCGCGAACCGGACGATTTACGCGTCGTGAACCCGCGCGAGTTGCTCGGCGTGCGCGACCACCCGCTCCGTCCCGGCCGAAAACCGGGTGAGGGGCTACTCGCTCCCGGAGAGGACTACCGATTCGACGTCACCGACGCCGGCGCGCCGGACGACGGCGCGGACGACGTTCTCGGCGCCGGCGAGGTTGTCCGAGTCACCGTCGAGCACGAGCAGGTCGGCGTCCCGGCCCTCGGCGACCAGGCCACAGTTCAGCCCCGCGATGTCGGCACCGTGGACGGTGGCCATCCGGAGGACATCGCGGGCGGTCACGTCCGCGAGTTTCGCGGCGAACTCCATCTCGCGGAACATCGAGGGGCTGTTCAGGAAGACGTTGTCGGTGCCAAGCGCCACCGTCGTCCGCTCGGCCAACTCCGCGATGGGCGCAACGCCCACGTCGGTCACGAGGTTCGACCGGGGACAGACCACGACCGGGATTTCGCTGTCGGCGACGCGTTCGAGGTGGAGCGACTCGGCGTGGACCATGTGGACCAGAAAGTCCGGGTCAAGGTCCAGCGCGGGGTTGATGTCGCCCGCAGTCACCTCGCCAGCGTGGATGCCGAACAGTTTGTCCGCGCGGGCAGTGGCGTTGCGCTCGGCGGAGAAGTCGGCGTCGCCGGCGCCGCTGGCCCCGAACCCGTCGGCTCGCTCCATCGCATCGGTGGTCTCCCGCCCCAGCACGACCGGGTCGATACCCAGGCCGCGGGCGGCCTCCTCGATCGCCGCGACGCCCTCGACGCCGCCCTCGCGGAACTCGATGCAGGTCGCCGTGCCGGCGGCCTCCATGAACCGCAGCGATCGCTCCATCGCGTCGACTTTCTCTTCGCGACTCGCCGCCCGCAGGAGGCGGTGTTTCAGGCCGTCTGGGGGCGCGACCAGCTCCGCCAAGGAGAGTCCCTCCCCGGCCTCCTTGGCGATGGAGTCACCGATGTGCGTGTGAGCGTTGACGAACGCCGGCAGGACGATCCGGTCGCTGTGGGTGGGGGCCGCCTCGACGGCGACGATTTCGCCGTCCTCGACGACGACCCGTCCCTCGACGGGGTCGAACTCGTGGCCCTGCAGAACCGTCCCCTCGATGGTCGTGTCAGTCATGCGGTCCCTCGGCGTCAGTGAACTCGTCGAGGGTCGCGTGGATGCCGGGGCGGACGTCCCGGACCAGCGAGTCCTCCAGGTCGAGACCGAGCGTGCGGATGGCGGCGTTGCCGACGCGGTCGGCGACCTCGGCGGGGGCGTACACACCGAGGCGCCACTGGTCGCGCTGGGCCGCCCGGAGCGCCCCGACCAGCGTCGACTGGGCGGCGAGTTCCCGCACCTCGCCGTTGACGAGGACGCGACTCGTCGACTCGGGCATCGAGGGGCGGTCGGGCACGTCCAGGACGACCGACGCCGGGTCGACGTCGGCGTCGTCGGCGACCTCGCGCTCGGAGGCCCGGACGCGGTCGTGGTCGGCATCGAGGACCCGGTCGGGGACGGCCGCCATCTCGGCCCAGACCGCCCGCTTGTACAGGTCCCGGCGGTCGAGTCTGTCGGCGTAGGCGGCGGTCGCCTCACACTCCCGGAGCGCGACCCGCAGGCCGAAGTCGTCCATCCGGCGCAGGTCGGCCGCGTCGACGTCGCTCGCCTCCAGCAGTCGCTCGCTCGCTCGCCGGAGCATCGACTTGGCTATCCTGGCGACGTGGTGGCCGTAGACGGTCGGGCTCATCAGCGCCCGCGCGAGTAGCAGACTCTCGGCGGTCTGGACGTTGCCCTCGTCCAGGACGAGGTCGCCGTCGACGAACCGGAGCGCCCGGACGAGTCGCCCGACGTCGATAGTGCCGTAGGGGACGCCCGTGTGGTGGGCGTCCCTGACGAGGTAGTCCATCCGGTCGACGTCGAGTTCGCCCGACACGAGCTGGCCGAACTGGCCCTCGCCGGCGACCAGGTCCGCGACGCGGTCCGGGTTGAGGCCGTGCTCGGAGAGCACACGCGCGACCGAGCCCGACCCCAGTAACTCGTCGACGTCGTCGTGGTACTTGCCGGTGTGTCGGGAGACGAGTTCCTCGACGTTGTGGCTGTAGGGGGCGTGGCCCACGTCGTGGAGGAGCGCGGCCGCCCGGACGCGTTCGGCCTGCTGGCCCTCGACCCCGAGGTGGGCTAGCGCCCGGTCGGCGAGGTGGTAGACCCCGATCGAGTGTTCGAAGCGGGTGTGGTTGGCCGACGGATAGACGTAAGTGACGGTCCCGAGTTGCGTGACCCGGCGGAGCCGCTGGACCGGCGGCGTGTCCAGCAGCGCCGCCCCAACGCCCCCGACCTCGACGTGGTCGTGGACGCTGTCTTTGATCGTCGTCATCGGTCCGAGATTGTGCCCCTCACGACAAAAGCCCGGGGGCTCCTGAAGGGGGTACTGTTCAGAGAAGAGAAGAACGCAATCGCTCCAGACAGCGTGAAAGCCCCGGCGGCTTATTGAACACTACCTGTGGGGAGTGGGCCGTCTCGACCGGCGCTCGCGACGCCGGAGTGTCGATCACGCAACTGCGGCGATCAGCTCGTGGAGTTCGTCCTCGGTGGCGTTGCCGGCCCTGACGGCGTCTGTCGGGAGGCGTCCCGTCTCTTTGACCGTCGCGATAGCACGCTCGGGGCTGTAGCCGCGGTCGACGGCGAGCCAGGCGGCCAGCACCTGGCCGGTCCGTCCGATCCCGGCCAGACAGTGGACGACGACGCGTTCTTCGGCCACGACGGCTTCCTCGAGGAACGGGAGGATCTCCGTGGCGAGCGTGGAACGGCCGACCAGGTGGTGGTCGGGGACCGGCGCGTGGCGGACGCTGTCGTCGCCGAAGGCGCGGCGGTACCGCTGGAGGGTGCTCTCCGAGTCGTCGAGCTGGCGACCGGGGAGGAGACAGCAGACCCGCTCGACGTCACGGCGCTGCATGAACGCGACCCAGTCTTCGAGGGCGTCGCCGTGGGTGGCGACGCTGTGCCAGCCCGGGCAGCACGCACCGTACACGAGGTCCTCGTCGGGGGCGGCGGGGGCGAACCGGTGTGCGTTCCCACCGGTTTCGTTCTGGGAATCGGGCATCTGCCTTGCCCCATCACCGCGGCCCAAGGACTTGAGTCTACAGGCCCGATTCTCACCATTGACAACTCGGCCGGACGGATACTTTTTATCGGCCGAGCGACTGGGGTTCGGGTACGGGTGGCCGGGACGGGGTCGACGCGGAATCCGTCGACACTATCGTGCGAGTGCTGGCAAACGCCGACGACACCGTCGCGCTGACGGGCGCGGGAGTCAGCGTCGCCTCTAGAGTTCGACGCCGCTGGGGATCAGACTGTGGCCGCGGAGAAGGCCGCCCTCGCCGTCGTAGACGAGCAACATTCGTTTCTCATAGGTTGCGACGTCCTCACTGTCGTGCCGGACGACGACTCTGTAACAGCCGTCGGCGTCGTCCGTCCGTGCACCGTCGACGAGGTCGAGGACGTCCGCCGCGTCGGCGTTGACTTCGAGCACGAACTCGCCGGTGATGCGGTCGCTGAGGCTGAACACGCCGGTGGCGTCGTCCTCGACCGGGCCCTTGAGTCGGAAGACGACGTCGAGACGGTCGGCCTCGATGCCGTCGCCGTCCGCGGTGACGAGGCGCTGTTCTAACGTCTCGGTCTGTTCGTCGACGGTCAACACCACAGTCGGCAACGTCTCGTCGTCTCGCCCCACGTGGCGGACGTTCAGGGTAACGTAATCGCGCCTCATTCGGTATCCGACCGTACGTCACGAGCAGGCATGAACGTAACGCTGTTGTCCTTACTGTCCTCTACCGGACGGGCCGCCCTGGGGGGAGGCCACCCGCGGGGTCGGCGGCGCTCTCCGTGGCACGGTCGCCGGGACGGGTCGACAGTTTTTACACGGCCGGTACCCACGTTCACCCGATGGCGTGGGTCCGCTCGGAGTACGCCGGCGAACTCGCCGTCCTCTCGGTGTGGCTGACGGCGCTCCTCCCGTGGTCGGCGTCCCACCTCAGAGCCACTTTAGAAGGACTCGACGGGACGTTCACCGTGATCAACATCCGGTTCGTCTTCTTCCAGCTACACTACGTGTTCGGGTTCTCATTCCAGGGCCAGTCCATCGCGGACCTGGTCCAGCTCGTCTTCCAGGTCCCCGCGTTCGTCCCCGCCAACCAGACAGCCGAGAGCTGGGTGTGGGTCGGGGGTGCGGCGCTGTTTCTGGCGCTCCTGACACTGAGTTTCGTCTACTACGCGCGCGAGGACTGGCTCGTCGACCGCTCGCCGGTCCGCCGAACACCAGACGACCGTCCCCATCGGAACCCTCTTTATGTGGGTGTTCGCCGCGCTCCTCCTGCGCGTCGAACGGACCTGACGAAAGGTTTAAGTATCTATCGAACTAACGTATAGTTAGCAACTGCGGCGCCGGATTTTTATGGCTATCGCCACCGGCAGCCGCGGCGGAGTCTCCAATGAGTGATACAACGATACGCACGAACGCGACAGAGCGGCCGACAGAACGCGAGAACGAGCAGCCCCGGGAACGGGAGGGCGAGACGGTCTGTCCAGAGTGTAGCGGCAGTCTCGTCGCCGACGCCGAGCACGGCGAGACAGTCTGTAGCGAGTGTGGCCTGGTCGTCGAGGAAGACGAGATAGACCCCGGACCGGAGTGGCGCGCCTTCGACGCCGCCGAAAAGGACCAGAAGTCCAGGGTCGGCGCTCCGACCACCAACATGCTGCACGACAAGGGCCTCTCGACCAACATCGGCTGGCAGGACAAGGACGCCTACGGCAACTCCCTGTCATCGCGCCAGCGCAAGAAGATGCAGCGGTTGCGGACCTGGAACGAGCGGTTCCGGACCCGTGACTCAAAAGAGCGCAACCTCAAACAGGCCCTTGGCGAGATCGACCGTATGGCCTCGGCGCTCGGGCTCCCCGAGAACGTCCGCGAGACCGCGAGCGTCATCTACCGGCGAGCACTCGAAGAGGACCTGTTACCGGGCCGGTCCATCGAGGGCGTCGCCACGTCGGCGCTGTACGCCGCCGCCCGCCAGGCCGGTACGCCCCGCAGCCTCGACGAGATCGCCGCCGTCTCCCGCGTCGAGAAGATGGAGCTGACCCGGACCTACCGGTACGTCGTCCGGGAGCTCAGCCTGGAGATCCAGCCGGCGAAACCCGAGAGCTACGTCCCGCGGTTCGTCTCGGACCTCGACCTCCCCGACGAGGTCGAACGTCGTGCACGTGACCTGATCGACGGTGCCCGCGAGGCGGGCGTCCTCAGCGGCAAGAGCCCGGTCGGCATCGCGGCCGCCGCGGTGTACGCCGCCGCCCTGCTCACCAACCAGAAGGTCACCCAGAGCGAGGTCAGCGAGGTCGCCAACGTCTCGGAAGTGACCATCCGCAACCGGTACACGGAACTGCTCGAAGCGGCCGACGCCTGATCTCGCGGCCGCACAGTTCGTTCGTCTCGTGCACGGGCCGAACCGGCCCGACCGGCGGTCTGGGGCCGGAGGAACTTTTTTGCCCCTGTCGTGTGTGTGTCACACCCACGCATGGAGGAAGCGTACGTGCGGCTGTTGTGCCCCGAGTGTACCAAAGACTGGGAGTCGACGCCGTCGTCCCTCCCCGGCCACGCGAAGGTTTTCGACTGTCCGAACTGTCAGGAGAGCCGGCGGCTGGCCGAATTCATGCGGACAGAACACGACTTACAGACGCTCAAGCGGCTGAGTTAGCCGCTCGTCGCAGAGAGCGCGCCACAGGCCTCACAGCGCAACAGAAGGGCTCCCCCTTCCCGCTCGAAGTGGGTGTCGGGCAGGCCACACTCCGAACAGAGGACGAACTCCTCGGTGTAGGCTTCGACGGCGTCGTGAATGCGCCGGGCACCGAACTCGCCGGTCAGCCGTGCGCGGCCGCTCTCGTCGATGTGACCGCTGGTCCCGAGTTCGTTCTGGAGGAACTTCATCACGTGGTCGTCGTCGCGGCCGAGTCTGTCGACTGTCGACTGGAAGTTCTCGTAGACGCTGACGTTGCCCTCCTGGCGAACGTCGGGGTCGGGCACGTCGAACCGGTCGGAACTCCCCTCGATGTCCGGGGTCTCGTCTAACGCCCGGTCGAGCATGTCGTCGTAGTCCATACCGGTGCAAGCCTGTCCGCCGGTAAAAGTCTTTCAACCCCGCACGCCCCGGCCGAGGCCGACCGGGTTCTCGTGTCAAACCGGCGTGGTTCCGGCCTCCGAAATCCGGGTCTTTCATGGTCTTTCCGGCTGATTTGGGGGTTCGTGTGTTAACGCGACTCAGGATACTACTATAACCCTCCAGTTGTTACGCTTGGGTGACTATGAAAAAGCAGGAGCTCATTCACCTTCACGGCCTGCTTGCCCAGGTAGAGAACCACTACGAGATGGAGACGGGGACAGAGGTCACACACGACGAGTACACCTCGCTGGGGGTACAGCCGACGTCGATCCACAAGTCGAAGACAGACCACAAGAACGCCGTTTTCGCGCTGGCGAAGGGTATCACGTCCGAGATGGAGACCGAGTCCCGCGACCGGGTCCCGGCCTCCGCCGACTGAGACGGCTCCCGGCCTCCGCCGACTGAGACGGCTCCCGGTTCTGTCTCGCCATCACCCTGATAGCCGCGGCTCCGGCGGCCGCTGGTGTCCCTCGAACGGGTGTCTGTGAGCGAGAGGGTCGGAAAACTCGGATTACTCGTCGATGAGTTCCTCGAACTCGGGGAGGACCTCGTCCTCGCCGGTCGTCGTGCCCGCGTCACCGTCCGGCTCCGGTTCGGGTGCCGTCTCCTCGTCGGGTTCGGCGGTCGTTTCGTCGTCGAGTTCGTCCGCTTCGTCGTCGTCCTCGTCGTCCAGTTGTTCGATAGTGAGGACGTCGAGCGGGATGTTCTCCAGGCGCTGGCCGATCTCCTTGCGGGCGATCCGGGCGGCGTGTTCCTCGCGTTCGACGTTGAACACCGTCATCTCCAGTTCGAGCGCCACGAGGCTCTCGTCGGCGGCGATGAAGGCCGGTTCGAGGCCCTCGCCACAGTGGGGACAGGACCGCCCGCCCATGTTGATCTCGACGTAGTTGAGGTCGGGATTCAACATCTCCCCCGTCTTCGAGATCGCTATCCGGACCGCTTCGTCGGGCGTTTCCACGTCGTAGACGGGGACGGCAGCCTCGACGACGACTCGACAGTTCATATGTTAACTATCGTGATCCAGCGTCATCAAGGTTCGCCCGACACCAGGAACGACCATCGACGCGGTTCGACGCTCCGGTGGCAGCGGGGTCGCAGTCTCGGACGGGGAGGCGGTCGACGCGGCACTGGCGATGGCCCGCAAGGACGGCCTCGAAATGTGCGTGACCGCCGCCGTCGCGCTCGCGGGTGCGACAAAGCGCGCCGAGGCAGGCGCCTACGACAGCGACGACACCGTCGTCGTCACCAACTGCGGGACGGGTGTCAAAACGTCGGGCCGACTCGGAGAGGCCGCACGCGACCGATGACTCCGGGCGGAGACCCGACCGGGAACCCGCGTCAGAAGACGACTGGCGCGCCCTCGACGATGCGGAGGTCCGTCGACTCGCCGGTGTCGACGCTGGTGTCCCGGCCCTGGACGACCACCTGGATATCGTCGAGGTCCGCGTCCGCGTCGACGACGTAACTCGTCTGGTCACCCTGGAAGTACCGTTCGACGACGGTGCCGCGCAGGTCGCCGTCTCCGTCCTCGAGTTCGAAGTCTTCGGGCCGGATCGAGACCGTCACATCGCCGGTGTGGCCGTCCGCGGGGAGGGTAAACCCCGCCTGGCAGCCGACTTCGACCCGCCGCCGTCCGTGCCGGTCGACCACCTCGCCGTCGAAGAGGTTGGTGTCACCGATGAAGTCCGCAACGAACTCCGTGGCCGGTTCCCGGTATATCTTCTCGGGCGGACCGATCTGTTCGATGCGACCCTCGTTCATCACGGCGATACGGTCACTGAGCGTCATCGCCACCTCCTGGTCGTGCGTGACGTAGAAGAACGATCCCTCCGTCCTCTCGTGGATCTTCCGGAGTTCGACCTGCATCTGTTTGCGGAGTTTGCGGTCGAGACTCGACAGCGGTTCATCGAGCAAAAGCACCGACGGTTCGTTGACCAGCGCCCGCGCGAGCGCGACCCGCTGTTGCTGGCCACCGGACAGGTCCCCGGGGTTCCGGTCCGCGAAGCCTTCGAGGTCGACCAGTTCGAGGTACTCCGCGATGCGGCGCTCGCGCTCGCTCGCCTCGACTCCGGCCTTTTTCAGTCCGTAGCCGACGTTCTCGCCGACGGTCATGTGCGGGAACAGCGAGAGGTGCTGGAACACCAGGTTGGTGTCCCGGGCCTCCGGGGGGACGGCAGTCATCGACCGGCCGCCGATGCGTACCTCGCCGCTGGTCGGTTGCTCGAACCCGCTTATCATCCGCAGGGTCGTCGTCTTCCCACACCCCGATGGACCGACCAGGGTAAAGAACTCGCCGCGCCGAACCGAGAAATCGATGTCTTTCACCGCCGTCACGTCGCCGAACTCCTTGCGCACGTCGTCGAGTTCGACGAGCGTCTCGGCCGCCGAGGGGGGTTCGCTCTGGGCAGTCATCGCAGTGAGCTTCAAACTCCGTCCAAATGAGTCTGTCCCACGGTGACGTGACACACGACCGTATCACACGGGAGCGTGTCGAATCGCGTCGAAACGGCGAACGTGGTCGCCAGACCCCGGTATACTCCGAGTACGAGGATGGGGATTTAATACTCAGCCGACACTCGTTCCCGGATATGGCGTCAGACAATACCAAACAACCTGATACAGCGAGCGAAACGACCACGTCCTCGCTGAGTCGACGCGGGTACCTGGCGGGTGCGGGACTGGCTGGGCTGGTGGCGACGACGGGGTGTCTCGGCGGTGGCGGCTCCGCCACGAGCACACCGACGATCAACATCATCACCTGGGAGGAGTTCACCGAACTGAAAGAGAACATCGAGGGCACACTCGACGTCGAACTCGATATCACGACGTCGACGTCCTCCTCGGAGATGTTCTCCGGGTGGAACTCCGGCCAGGACGAGCAGTTCGATATCGCCGTCCCGAACAACAACTTCGTCCCGAAGATGATGGACGCGGACCTGGTCGCGCCGGTCAACAAGGACGCGGTGTCGAACTGGGACAGCCTCTACGACAAGTTCCACGAGTTCGCCGACAACCAGTTCATGGCCGACGGGAACCACCACGGCGTTCCCATCCGGTTTGGCTGGTACGGCTACGGCTACGACACTCGCGAGGTGCCAGAACACGACCCCAGTTACAAGATCCTCTTCGAAGAGGACTACGTGGACGTCGACCTCGACGGGAAGGTAATCATGTACGACGACTACTTCAAGACGCTGGGTGCGACCGCGCTGTACCTGGGTTATCGCGACGCGTTCGAGGGCAACCGGGTCACCCTCTCGTCGGACCAGATCGAGGAGGTCAAACAGACGCTCATCGACCAGAAACCGCGCCTGCAAGGGTACATCGCTTCGGACCCGACCTACATCAAGTCGTTCGGGCAGGGCGACTTCCTCGTCGGCCACAGCGGGCGCAACGAGATCGTCGAGATGTGGGCCAACGGTGACAACTGGCCGGGCTACGCGGCCCCCAACGAGGGTGCGCTCGCGTGGTTCGAGTCGGCCGTCGTCTCGAAGAAATCCGAGAACAAGGAGATGGCCTGGAAGGTCATCAACGAGTTCATCTCCGCCGAGAACGGCGCCGCACTCGCCGAGGCCGGCTACTCGCCGAGTTGCAACCCCGCCACCCAGGACAACCTCTCGGACGAACAGAACGAGCTGTTCGGGGCTATCGACCCGTCGCGGCTGGAAGCGTTCATCCCGTTCAAGGCCATCGACGACAAGGAAGACCAGTGGCAGTCCGCGTGGGAAGAGATAAAGGCCGCCTGACATGGCCAGCCCAGAGGTCGACCGGGAGGAAACTAACCGCGCGGCGTTCGTCCGTCGCCTGAGCACGCGCGGCGGGACGCTGGGCGTGAGCGTCGGGCCGGGACTCGTCTGGCTCGTACTCTTGCTGTTAGCGCCGCTGACGTTCATGGTGGCGGTCAGTTTCATGGAGATCAGCGAGTCCTACGACATCCTCCTGCAACCGACGCTTGGCAACTACGAGGCGCTGTTCGCCGGCGACGGGCCGGTCTGGCAGACGCCGTTCTTCAAGGCGCTCGCGCTGTCGTACTTCATCGCGTCGGTGACGACGGTGCTGTGTCTGGTGATGGCGTTCCCGCTCGCGTACCTGCTGGCCCGGCGCGGTGGCCGGACGTTCAAAGTCGTCATCTTCCTCGTGTTGTTGCCGTTTTTCACGATGTACCTCGTGCGCGCCTACTCGTGGTTCCTGATGTTCGGACCCAGCGGCGTCATCAACATGACCCTGATCACCGTCGGACTTGTCGACGGGCCCGTCGAGGTGTTCGGCTACGGCGTCCCGGCCATCATCGTCGGACTGACCCACGCCTACTTCCCGTACATGCTGCTGTCGTTGTACGCGAGTCTCGACGGGATGGACTTCACTCTCGTCGAGGCGGCCCGTGACCTCGGCGCCTCGCGGTTCGACGCACTCAAAGACCACATCATCCCGCTCACCCTCCCGGGGATCATCGGCGGGAGTCTGTTCGTGTTCGTCCCCAGCGTCGGGGCGTTCATCACGCCCCGCTTTCTCGGACTGAACAAGGTACAGATGGTCGGACAGCTCATCGAGGACCGGATCACCTTCGCCTACGACATCGGCTACGGGAGCGCGGCGTCGATGTTCATCGTCGTCTCCATCGCTATCGGGTTCGTCCTCGCGTTCCGGTACGTGAGCATCGAGGACCTGGGAGGTGCCTGAGATGGCGACCGAACCGGTCGACTCGACTGACTCCGACGCCGCCGACGCCACGGAGACGGTCGCCCCGACAGAGACACAGTTGCTGGACTACCGCACCATCGACCGGGCGCTCAAACGGCTGTTGCAACTGGTCGCCGGCGCGCTCGTGGTGTTCCTGTGGATCCCGCTGGTGGTGATGATACTCCTCTCGTTCGCGGAGAACGCCAGCACGCTGTTCCCGTTCCAGGGGTGGACGCTCGCCCACTACCGGGCGACGTTCGCCGACGAGGCGCTCATCGCGTCCATGTTCAACAGCGTCCGGGTTGCGACGGTCGCGGCGAGCATCGCCACCGTCATCGGCGTGCTGATGAGTTTTGCCCTCGCGCGGTACGCCTTCCCGCTGAAGGAGACGTTCCGCACGTTCGGGATCCTCCCGATGGTCATCCCCGGCGTGGTGCTCGGTATCGCCCTGCTCATCTACTTCCGGGCGCTGCTGGGCGAACTCCCGGTCATCGGCGCCGCGTTCGTCCCCGGGTTCTGGACGCTGGTCGTCACACACTCGGTGTACGGCATCCCGTTCGTCGTCCTCATCGTGAGTGCGCGGCTGTACACGTTCGACGAGGCGCTCGAGGAGGCCGCCCGCGACCTCGGTGCCGACCCGTTCACGGTGTTCCGTGACGTCACGCTCCCCATCATCGCACCGGCCATCGGAGCCGGCTTCCTCTTCGCGTGGATCCGGTCGTTCGAGGACTTCATCCGCGCGTGGTTCGTGAAGGGGACGATGGACGTGCTCACGACCAAGATGTTCGGGATGATAAAACACGGTGCGGCGCCCAAGATGAACGCCATCTCGGCGGCCATCGTGCTGGTCATCGCCATCGCACTCGCCATCGCGATGAACGTCGGCAACGTCACCGGGTACGTCGCCGGCACCATCGACGAGGAGGAGTGAGCGTCCGCGTCGACCGCTTCCCGACTCTCGATTCATGAACGTTCCCCGCGTCGTCGTTGTCCTCGTCGTCGCCGGCGCGGTGCTCGCGGGGTGTGGTAGCCCGGGCACCGACGACGCGGCGGTCCGGACCCTGACCCCGGTCGACGTCCCCGAAACCGGCACAGCGCCGTCCCTGGAGGGGTTCCCCGAGGGCGTGACCGGGGACGGCATCACGGACCCGTTCAGGCTCGTGCGCACCCACCACGACGCGCTGGAGGGACAGTCCTACGCCGTCACCAGCGTCGTGACCGCCCGGTACGCGAACGGGACGCTGTGGGGCGGGCGCCGGACCACCGTCCGAACGACCGCGAACCGGAGCCGGTTCCTGGTCACTGAGACGACACGCGGTCCGAACCCACCGTTCCGCCGGGTGGGACACGACCTGGTCAGGGCGCCCGGACGCTCGGCTTTCTGGTCGGACGGGCGCCGACTCCTGTGGCTGACAGAAGGCGATAACGTCAGCTACCGCGCCGTCGGCCCGGGCGAGCTCGACCCCCGCGAGTGGGCACCCCTGACGACGGTCCTCACGCGTCAGGAACTCCACTTGCGGCTCAACGCTGTGGAGACGACTGTGACCGGGCGCGAGCAGCACAACGGGACGACCCTCGTGGCCGTCCGCTCGACCGGCCGTTCGAAACCCGGCTCCGCTGGGAAGGCCTTCTCCGCGGGGGCCGCCTACCGCTACCCCCTCGGCATCGACAGGGGGTCGGTCTCGAACGTCAGGCTGCAGGCCCTGGTCAGTTCCGGCGGGATCGTCCACGAACACGAGTTCGACTACGTCGCCGAAGTCGACGGGACGCGCGTCACGGTCACCGAGCGGGTCCGCTACATCGACGTCGGGAACACGACCGTCGAGCGCCCCGACTGGTACGAGGAGGCGGTCGCGGTGACGAACGCGACCGGGTGAGCGATCGTCGGCCGTTCACCGCACCGTGACCGTCCCCGGGGACGCCGCGCGGGTCGGAGTGTTCGGGGAACGGCGGACACAAGGTTTTAGCACGGTCTCACCCCTACCTGGGCTATGGTGACGTTTCTGTCCGGCGGGACGGGGACGCCGAAACTCCTCTCGGGGGCGGGGTCGGTCTTCCCCCGCGAGGAGACGACGGTCGTCGGCAACACGGGCGACGACATCGAGCTTGGCGGACTGATCGTCTGTCCGGACCTTGACACGGTGCTGTTCGAGCGTGGCGGCGTCATCGACCGCGAGACGTGGTGGGGGATCGACGGCGACACGGCCGTCACCCACGACCGCGTGGTCGAACTCGCCGACGAGGCGGACCTCGGGACCGGACCCAACTACCTCCCCGAGGGCCGCCAGACCGAGGGGCGACGCCTCGCGCGCTGGCGGCGTTTCTCCGGGGTCGGCGAGTTCATGCACATCGGCGACCGCGACCGTGCCGTCCACCTCACGCGGACGAGCCTCGTAGACGAGGGCGCGACCCTGACTGCGGCGACCGCCCGACTGGCCGCGGCGTTCGGCCTCACCGTCGAGT